>NZ_LUHG01000058.1 GCF_001623405.1 Hydrotalea flava | reverse complement strand
CTATTTCTGTTGTGAAAAAATTATTGATGAGGCTTTGAGCGAAGCAGCAATACTGCCATTTCAGCAGCTCCATTACCTGGTACAGTTGGTACGGGGTATTACCCGGCTGGGCTGCCCAGCCGATGAACAGAGCACCCGTAGCTTATTGCAATACCTTCTATTTCTGAATTGCAACGACCCCTTAATCATTGAAAATGCCCTTTTATTTTGGGAAAAAAAGGCCAATGCCACCAATAGCATACCGGAAGCCATTGAACAATGGATGGATGCAGAGCAGGAAATATTGATTTGGCAACAGGAACAAAAGCCGGGTTTGTATACGCACAAACAAAGTTGTGGAGAAGTATTACTGGTACTGGTAAAAAAATCGATACAAAAATTAGAGTTATGGATGCAGCTGCAAGCATCAGCAAAGGAAGAAAAAAACTGCAAAAAACTCCATACCTGTTTAAACCTTTCTGAATTGGCCATTGTATTGCGCTTATTGCAGGAAACCGGCGTAATACGGCATACAGTAATGATGGAATTTTTACGCTGTTGGGCCGCCTGGGTAGAGATGGAACCGGGCAAACCCATTGCTGTTGACTCCTTAAAAACGCGTTATTACAGCCCCGAACCTGCAGCCTTGCGCAAGATAAAAGATTTGTTCATGGAAATGCGGCATAAGCTGGCACAATGGTAAGGGTACTGGTACGGAAAACCCTGTGTGGGGTTGAACCGGCCATTGAATGCAGTTACATTTGGTTTGGAACAACATAACCCAATTGCTATTTACCCCTACTTACCTAAGGATAGCCATTTATTACATGTCATAACCTGCTGCTACCATTGGTGCCCGGCATTAGTTTTTGTTAGGTTACAAAAAAATAACTGTACAAAAATGCCCAGATCCGGCCAGATCAAAATAATGGCTTTAAGCCACCCGAAAAGTGTTGCATGGCATGGCAAATTACGCACACGGGCCTGCGGGGTGCAGTTGAAGTTTTAATAGCAGCAAAAAAGGAAAGTAATGCAGGTAATGTAACAATAAAGCAGGGCAAGTAAATAAATACCTGTTAAATATGGTAAAATCAGCAAAACAAATTAAATTTGTAAGGAATAATTGGGCATTTTTACTATATTGTTACCCAATGGAATAAATTTTGCCGGTACATACAACAGAACACAGATAAAAAGCATCTGATGGAAGTGAATGAGCCGCCGGGGTACCATTGCAACTGCAGGATACTGCGTTTATAATGGCAAGCAAAAAACCATTGGCATACCTACAAAACAAACGCATGAAAAAAATTGTACAGATATTTGGGGCTGTCTTTTTGTTGCTGAGCAGCGGAAATTTGGTGGCTCAAAATACGTTAGACAAGGCTGGATTAACCAGTGCAACCCCGGCCGCCCTGGCATACAGTGTTCGGCAACTGAGCAGTGGTTATGCCGGCAAAGCCCTGCAGGTACGCCGCAGCAGCGACAATACCACCCAAGATATTGGCTTTACCAGCAATGGCGATTTGGATACCGCTGCCCTGAAAACCTTTGTGGGTAGTGGCAATGGCTATGTAACCACCTGGTACGACCAGAGTGGCAATGCCCGTAATGCCACCCAAACTACCCTGTCTCAACAACCTGCCATTGTACTCAGTGGCGTGGTACAACGCGCCAATACCCAACCTGCTGTGGTTTTTGATGGGCTGAGCCAAACCATGGCTTCCGGTGCTTTTACACTCAATCAGGCTTTTACCCGTAACTCCGTTACACAATTCCTGTCTAATAAAACAACCTTACACTATTTTAACAATGCTGGCGGTAACCCCAATACCGGCCTGATGACTTTTACAAACAATAATGCAAGCATGTATGCAGGTAATACCGGCGGGCCAACTCAATCTTTTGCCACTGGTTCGCAATATGTTTTATCAGAAGAGTTTAATGGGGCCAATTCCTATTTAGCCGTTAATGGAGCCAGTTCTGCTACTTCTAACCCGGGTACTACCGGTTTAAATGGCATTCAAATTGCCAGTTATAATGGCGCTTCCTATTACAGCAATATAGCTGTTTCTGAAATCACCATCTTCCCACAGGCTTTGTCTACTTCTGACAGACAAAATATTGAAAATAATCAAAAAAATTATTACTTAACCACACCCGGAAATATACTACTTAATGTTGCTACCGGTGCTGCCGCCTACAGTGTACGTTTGTTAAGCACAACCTACAGCGGCAAAGCTTTGCAGGTACGCCGCAGCAGCGACAATACCACCCAAGATATTGGCTTTACCAGCAATGGCGATTTGGATACCGCTGCCCTGAAAACCTTTGTGGGTAGTGGCAATGGCTATGTAACCACCTGGTACGACCAGAGTGGCAATGCCCGTAATGCCACCCAAACTACCCTGTCTCAACAACCTGCCATTGTACTCAGTGGCGTGGTACAACGCGCCAATACCCAACCTGCTGTGGTTTTTGATGGGCTGAGCCAAACCATGGCTTCCGGTGCTTTTACACTCAATCAGGCTTTTACCCGTAACTCCGTTACACAATTCCTGTCTAATAAAACAACCTTACACTATTTTAACAATGCTGGCGGTAACCCCAATACCGGCCTGATGACTTTTACAAACAATAATGCAAGCATGTATGCAGGTAATACCGGCGGGCCAACTCAATCTTTTGCCACTGGTTCGCAGTATGTTTTATCAGAAGAGTTTAATGGGGCCAATTCCTATTTAGCCGTTAATGGAGCCAGTTCTGCTACTTCTAACCCGGGTACTACCGGTTTAAATGGCATTCAAATTGCCAGTTATAATGGCGCTTCCTATTACAGCAATATAGCTGTTTCTGAAATCACCATCTTCCCACAGGCTTTGTCTACTTCTGACAGACAAACTATTGAAAATAATCAGGGTGCTTATTATGGTATTACGACAGTAGGAACCACCACTTGGACAGGTGCCATTAACAATGACTGGGCTAATGCCGGTAACTGGAGCAATGGGGTACCTACCGCCACCGTTTCGGCTACTATTCCCAATGTGACCCCTAACCCCTTCCCGGTTATAACTGCCGCATCGCAGGCGAATAGCCTTACGGTGAATACCGGTGCCAGTCTTACTCTGAACAATAGCTTGCAGTTAGCGGGTAATTTGGTGAACAATGGTACACTTACCAATAACAATACCCTGGGTATTGCCGGTAACTTAAGCAACAACAATAATATTGGGGGCACCCTGATTTTAAATGGAAGTACAGCCCAAAATATTAACGGTACCGGTACTTATAGCAACTTAACCCTGAACAATAGCGGCGGCAGTATCATAACCCTGAACTACAATATACGCATTACCGGGTTATTAACGGTAACGGCCGGCACTTTGAACCTCAATAACAGTGATATTACTTTGGCCAGCAGCAGCATTGCTAATACTGCCCAGGTAGGGCCGTTAAACGGGAGTATTATATATCCCGGAACCGGCCGTTTTGTGGTAGAAAGGATTATTGCTAAAGCAGATGGTTCGCAAAGTGTTGTAGCTTATAATAATGTTACTGCTTCCGTGCTTTCTGACCTTTCTATTTGGGCCAACTGGCAGGAAAGTGCCACAACTGCCAATTATAATCCTAATAATGGTTATGGTACCCAGATTACCGGAGAATATGGCGCCAGTCAGGGAAATGATGCCACTACTGGAATTGATTACACCAATGTGAGCGGGGGTACGCAATCTATGTGGACTTGGGATATTACCGGACAAAAATATGTAACGGTTTTAAATACTAAAACACCTACACTAAAACCATATCTTGGTTATGTGATGTATGTGATACCCAGGAATATTAACCTGTATACGGTTGCGCAAGGTAGCCCTATTTATTTTCAACAAACTATCCTGCGTTCACGCGGAAAATTACTTACCGGTAATTTTACCATCAATTCTGGGGTAGGTTCCACCTATCAGTTGGGGGGTACAACTGCATACACAGACAATGGCTATAAATTAGCCGGGGCTGCAAGTGTGGCCATAGTGAATGATTCTATTTATTCACTGGTAGGTAACCCCTATGCAGCATCTTTTGATTTTACACAAGCCATGGCGAATAGCGGTACAAGTGGATTGGTAACTACCCAATACAGTTTTTATGACGGAGCAATTGCCCAATATGTTACTTGGGATGCTACGACCGGACCCAGTGTAGCAGGCAGTGCTGCTAACAAGTACATACAACCAGGACAATCATTTTTTATACAAAATGATTTAACTAACTCAACTCGCCAGTTTATTGTAACAGAAGCCAATAAAAATACCAATGCAGCCAATTTAACCGGAATATTTGCACAGGCAGCGCCCATGAGTAAATTGTACCTTAGCCTGCTGAATGCCGGTGGCCAGGTACGCGATGGAGCCTTATTGGCACAACGCAGCGATTTCAGCAACCAAAGCCTGATTGGCGAAGATGCCCGTAAATTCCGTAACCCGGCCGAGAATATGGCACTCAGCGCCAATGGCCGTAATTGGAGTATTCAAAAAATACAATCCCTATCAGCAAAAGATACCCTACCCATTACCTTTTGGAACCTTGCCATTGGTAAGCCCTATACCCTGGTGGCCAATGGTTGGGCACTACCGCAGGGTTGGGCCATTTATGATGCCCTCACTGCTGCAACCTATATGCTGACTGCCGATAGCCTGCAAATTCAGTTTACCCCTACAACTGATACAGCCAGTTATTTACACCGGTTCAGCATTATTCGGGTTCAGGCAGTACCTGCCGGCAACAGCGGTATTACCTTATTGGTACATTCCCTGAACGGAACCTATCAGTTAATGGGCAAGGCAGCTGCTACACTGGCCAGCACCGGCCCCGACTATACTTTTGAGCGGAGCAGCGATAGCCTGCATTTTGAGGCCATTGGCCAGCTAAATGGAGTACATGATACTGTTTTTGCCTATACCGATGCTGCACCCACCGGTACCAACTGGTACCGTATACGCGGCTTTGCAGCCGACCGTACCGTTTATTCCAATACCGTAGCAGTGAGCAATTACCAGCAGGGCATGAGCATACAGGCGTACCCTAACCCCAGTAACGGAGAAAGCACAGCATTGCGTACCCGGAACCTGCCGGCCGGGGTTTACCGGGTAACCCTGTACAACAGCAACGGGCAACTGGTATACAGCAATACCCTGAACATAGCGGGTGGCAATACGGCACAGGTTTTGCAGTGGAATTCCCGATTGGCAACCGGTACTTATTATGTACAGCTACAATCAGCCCACGATGCAAGGTTGCGATTTACCCAAACTATATTGATACAAAACCATTAATTTTATTTTGTGAATCAAAGAAAAACCCGCGTTTTATTTATAATTACCCTACTCTGCTTTGTGTATTGCCTGTTGGTTCCGGCAATGGCTACTGCACAGTTTGGGGGGGTAGGCAATTACCATAACAACTTGCTTTTAGACGGAGGCACGAACCGCCCAACCATTGGGAATGGCCGTTTACGGATTAGCAATGGCATTAGCAATGGCACCATTGGTTTAACGCCCAATGCCCCGGCACCCGTTACCAGTTTAACCCCCGGTATGGGAATTACCCCACCTACGGTTAGTACTTTTGGTAGCCCAGGGGGCGGTCCGGGAGGCGGCAATCCGCCAGTGGGTGGAGTTTTCAATGCACCTTTAGATAGCTGGATGTTTATTTTGATAGCATTTGGCATTGGCATTTTTTTACAATTACGCTTGAGGGAATTGCGACAACACAAGTTGTAATATTTTGCTTAGCCAACAACAGTTTGAATACGGTACCCATTATGATACCGGGAGTATACGGGAAATAGCTTATTACTTTACCAGGCAGATACACCCATTTAACCCTTGTTGGAAACAAACAGCTTTGCATTTGCAAGGTTTATACTTTAACACCCCTACAGATATTGCAGAGGAACCTGATGATGTTACAGGCTGGTATCGGCATTCACCGGGGGTGTATTTACAAATTAACCCAATACCAGATACCCCCTATATAAACAACTGCCCTGCAACAGCGAGCCTTTCGGGGGTGCCTGCATCTATCCAATCATCGCCAGTATGATCGAAGCACAGTATAGGATAGTCAGGTGCCAGTTTCAGGTACACATCTACCATAGAATATTTTCCGGCACCGGGCAGGCGCTGCAATAAATTTGGATGCAGGATATGGATACCACTGAAGGCTTTGGGGTATAATGGGCCATCCAATAATATCAGTTTTTCTTCTCCGGTTTTCTGGTTGCGCCAACCACAAAGGCGGTTCTGCCGGTTGAATAAAAAATAACGGGAACCGGTACGCTGTGTTACCGCCAAAGTAGCCAAACCATTATGCGCCCAATGCTGTGCCAGCATCTGTTGTATATTTAAATTGGTGAGTACGTCAACATTCATTAATACAATGGCATCACAATTGTACAGCAAATGACGGGCATGATACAGTGCACCACCCGTTTCCAGCACTTCACTGCTTTCATCTGACACCTTAATTGTACTGCCCCATCCCTGATTGGCCTGAATAGCAGCCATGATTTGATCGGCAAAATGGTGCACATTTACCACCACGTTGGTAATGCCAAACTGTTGCAAGTAGCAGATATTGCGCTGTAACAAAGATTTACCATTTACCATAGCCAGCGCCTTGGGATGCCGCAGGGTAAAGGGTTGCAGGCGGGTACCCAGGCCGGCAGAGAGCAGCATGGCTTTGATAACGGGATGAGGTGATGGGGAATTCATAACATTGCATTAAGGGTTATTATATATTAGAAGATTCAATAACAGGCGTAGTAACCCAGTTGGCACGGTTGGTATGGGTTAACTGTACTTTTAAATTGTACTTGTTGCGCAAATGCCGTGCCGTTTGTTCGGCGGCATAAACACTGCGGTGTTGTCCGCCAGTGCAGCCAAAATTGATTTGCAGATGGTGGAAGCCGCGTTGCATATATTCCTGAATGGTAATATCAATCACATCCCATACGCTGTTTAAAAATACATTCATTTGGGTTTGCTGTTCCAGAAAATCCTGTACCGGTTTATCGATGCCACTAAGATGTTTGTAGGCATTGATGCGGCCGGGATTCAGAATACCCCGCATATCAAACACAAACCCACCTCCGTTATTGGTTGTATCTGCCGGAATTCCTTCGCGGTAACTGAAGCTGTTGATTTCAACCCGTAATGGTGTATGTTCATTGGCTTTGGGTATATGAAAGCGTTGCAGTATGGGCGCATCGGTTATTAACCGCAGCAGGCGGTCCAGTTCCGGGGTTATAATACCCACCTGCCGGTGCTGCAAAAAGAACTGCAGGTTTTGCAGGGCCAGCGGAATACTGGCTAAGAAATGCGCCTTACGTTCAAACAGGCCACGGAAGCCATAAGCGCCGAGTACCTGTAAGAGGCGGATGAGTACATAACCATTGTACTGCCCTTCAAATACGGTGCGGTGCAAGGGTTGTGGCAAGAGCCTGTCAACACAATCCATATAATATTCCAGTAAATGATGCTTCCAGTCTTCGCTTAAATTGGCCCTTGCCTGCCACAATAAACTGGCCACATCATATTGCAGGGCGCCTTTCATTCCACCTTGAAAATCGATACAATATACTGCACCTTCCTGCACCATGATATTGCGGCTCTGAAAATCGCGTACCATAAAATAACGGTGTTCCGTTTTTGTAAGGTAAGAGCCCAGTGCTTCAAAATCGTCCATCAGCGCCTGTTTATCGTAGGGCAATTGGAGGGTATCGAGAAAATAGTATTTAAAGTACAGCAGATCGCTCAGAATGGCCTGTTTGCCAAATTCTTTGGCCGTTAAGCAGGCTTCGTAGGGAAAATGCCGGTGCCCATTGATTTGCAGTTGAGCCAGCATGGCCAGACTTTTTTGAAACAGCGCATATACCGCAGGCGTTGGCCCATCAGCCTCCAGCACATTCAGTAAGCTGGTATTACCCAGATCATCTTGCAGGTACAGGGTATGTTCGGCATTCATGGCCAGAACGGCCGGAACAGGTACATTGGCCTGCTGAAAGTGGGCACTAAAGCGCTGAAAGGTTAGGTTTTCCTTTGTATTTACATTATAAGTAGCCACCAACGACTGTTTGGGCAGGTGCACCCGGTAATAATTGCGGTTACTGCCACCGGGGGGCAATTGCTCTATTCTTTCCGGTACCATACCGGTATATTGTTGGGTTAAAATGGCAATTTGTTCCGGAATCGTTTGCATAAGGCAAGGTTCAATATTTGGGGGATAAAAATAAATGAAAAGAACACATTATTTAGTATTTTTTAATAAATACCTCAATTAGTTTGATGTATTTTAGATTTTATTTTGATAACTTGAACCAAAACTAATTGCATGAAGAAGCTACTATTACTCATGACAACAGTTGCGCTACTGGGCAGCACACTGTTGTTTGCACAAAAAAGAACAATAACGGGAACCGTAAAAGACGCTAAAGGGTTACCGTTGGAAGGTGTTACCATTCGTGTAAAAGCAACAGGTACTACTTCGGCCACCAATGCACAGGGTGTATTTACCATTGATGCTGCACCGGGGGATGTATTAGAAATCAGTTCAATTGGTTACGAGAAAACAGCCGTGAAGGCCACTTCCAGCCATCTCTCCATTGCCTTACAGGAAATGATTGAAAACCTGGGTGATGTGGTGATGGTGGGCAGCCGTGGTGCCGGTAGGTCAAAAACCGAATCGCCGGTGCCGGTAGATATCATTAAACTGGGTACGGCCAATAATACCACAGCGCGGATGGACCTTACCTCGGCACTGAATTACCTGGCCCCTTCTTTTAACTACAACAAACAAAGTGGGGGAGATGGCTCAGATGCGATTGACCTGGCAACTTTACGTGGACTGGGCCCTGACCAAACCCTGGTATTAATTAATGGCAAACGCCAGCACACGACTGCTTTTGTATCTTTATTTGGTACCCGTGGCAGAGGCGCTTCGGGAACAGATTTGAATGCTATTCCGGAAGATGCCATTGACCGGGTAGAAATATTACGCGATGGTGCTTCGGCACAATATGGTTCAGATGCCATTGCAGGGGTTATTAATATTATCCTGAAAAAAGATGTGCATCATTTATCTATTAACACCGGATGGTCGGGTTATTATGATCATCGATACAATTCACTGAATGGTTTTGACCCCAGCCAGTATTATACCGGGCATCAGGTAGATGGTAACACCGTAATGTTGGGTTTAAATTATGGATTACCCATTGGTAAAAATGGCGGCTTTATAAATTTTTCAGGTGATTTCCGTTCAGCCGGCAAAACTTTTCGTGAGGTACCCGATACCAATGTAGCAACTAACCCCAAGGCATTGCCGGTTAATACCATTCGCCGTGCCTTTGGCGATGCTTCTGTTCTGGCTGCCGGGGGCATGTACAATATGGAAATTCCTGTAGCAGGAACCAAAACCACTTTTTACAGTTTTGGTGGATATAACTACAAAAACTCGAATGCGTATGCCTATACCCGTAACTTCTCTGCACATCCCGAACGTTTTCCGACCGATGCCAATGGCAAACTAATTTTTGTACCCGGTATCATGAAAAAAACAGCAGATGGCACTGAAACCTATTATAACCCGATTGAAGATGTACATATTACCGACTACGAAGCTTCTGCCGGTTTCAGGGGCACTTTAGGCAAGGGGTGGAATTGGGATGTCAGTAACACACTCGGTTATAATAACTTCCATTATTTTGGCCAGAAAACATTCAATGCTTCCTTAGATGCAGCCGGCGCCAACAAAACTAATTTTGACGATGGCGGTTTCAGCTTTTTACAAAACACTGTGAATGCAGGTGTGAACAAAAACATCAGCAAAGGATTTAATCTTGCATTTGGTACTGAATACCGCTACGAAAATTATAAAATTTATAAAGGTGAAGAAGCTTCTTATGCTTTGTACAACCAAAGCAAAGCGCCCGGTGCACAGGGTTTTCCCGGCTTTCAGCCCGATGATGAAATTAATGCAAACCGATCGGTGATTGCAGGTTATGCAGATGCCTCTATAGATATAACCAGAAGATGGTTAATTGATGTGGCAGTACGTGCAGAAAATTATACTGATTTTGGTGGTGTGGCTACTTACAAATTTGCAACCCGTTATAAGGTAACCGACAACTTTAACCTGCGTGGTTCAGTAAGTACCGGTTTCCGCGCACCTTCGTTACAACAAATTAACTTTAGTAATACTGAAACCAGCATATTGGGTGGACAGTTAGTAGCCGTGAAAATAGTACCCAATTACAGCCCGGTTGCACGCTCTGCCGGTATACCGCCACTTACACCTGAAAAATCAACCAATGCCAGCCTGGGTTTTACCTGGAAACCAGCTACCGGTTTAACCATTACCACCGATGGTTATTTAGTGCATATCAAAAACAGGGTAGTATTATCCGGACAATTCAGTGCATCTGACAATACCCTGCCCACAGCACTTACCTCGGCATTAAACAGTTTGCATGTAGTTGCAGCACAATTCTTTTCAAATGCCGTTACCACTACCAATACCGGTTTAGATATTGTGATAGATTATACGAAACATATTGGTAAAAGTAATTTACATGCCACTTTAGCGGGCAACTTCAACAATATTAAAATTGATGCTTTGAATGTGCCCGATGTACTTAACACCAGTTACCTGCACCAGCAAACATTTTATAGCAGCCGTGAACAGTATTTTTTAATGGCTTCGGCCCCAAAATCTAAATTCTCGTTGGGATTAGATTATAGCCGCAATAAATTTGGAGCAGGCGTTCATTTTACCTATTTTGGACAGTTAACCACCCAGGGATTTGGTTATTCCGGTTCTCCAAACCCGACCCCCAATGGACCAGGCGATCCGAATATTTCGGGTAGTGGCAATGGATACGATCCTTATGTAACTACCGATAATGGTGCCACTTCTGTACCAGAGAACTTCCTGTTTCATGGTAAGGTAACCACTGATGTTTATGCTTCGTACAAACTGGCAAAAGCAGTTACTTTATTTGGAGGGATTGATAACTTATTCAATGTTCACCCTGATTTGTCGGCTGTGCCGAATGCGCGTTATGCCTCTGCATACGACAGTGAATCAGGTGGGCCTTTTGATGCCGTACAGATGGGATTTAATGGCATGCGGATGTTTGTTAAATTAGCATTTAACTTTTAAGCATTTTTCCCAACTACAACGCAACAGCCGCCTCCTTCGGGAGGCGGTTTTTTTGGGGGTTGGGTATTCAGTATTGGGTGTTGGCATATTTTGTTGGGATTGCAACACAACCCTCGGTAGCATTCCCCGCAGATGGGTGTAGAAGTTTTTAACAGGTTTAGCAGATGGTTGCTGCAGCTTCATTGTTC
>NZ_LUHG01000010.1 GCF_001623405.1 Hydrotalea flava | reverse complement strand
TTTAGAAGACAGTTTAATTAAGAGTATAATAATGGGAAATAACCAGGAAAATACAAACACAAACAAAAGAGAGGTAAAAAAAACATCGAAAAGGCGCTTTGAAGTAGAAGTTTTAACAATCTCAGCTCCTGTTTTCCTCACTGGGACACCCTAAAAGTTGAATATTTTAGCCAGGATTCGATGTTCTTCTGTTAGTATTAGTTTTTTTCTGATGATTTGTTTAGATGTAGGTAACATAATTTCAATTTCAAAA
>NZ_LUHG01000105.1 GCF_001623405.1 Hydrotalea flava | reverse complement strand
TTTTTGAAATTGAAATTATGTTACCTACATCTAAACAAATCATCAGAAAAAAACTAATACTAACAGAAGAACATCGAATCCTGGCTAAAATATTCAACTTTTAGGGTGTCCCAGTGAGGAAAACAGGTGGCCGTTGGTTTTTCCATGATCGCTTCTTTTATTTTCTCTCAAACATTTGTTCCAGTTTTAGCCAATTGGCTGATGAAATTTAAACCACATGCGCATCACGGAAATGGTAACGGAAAACAAAAACTGACCCGCTTTGAGAAATTCAAAAAAAGGTATCTGTTTCTTACCCGGAAATTGCAGCAACGGCGCAATTGGGTTATCGGCATCTATGTTACAATTGTGATTGTATTAATTGGCGTTGGATTCATTTTTATAGGAACAGACATCATGCCTTCCAGTGGCACAGGTGATTTGCAGGTGCGGATCGTGGCTCCTTCCGGAACCCGCATTGAAAAAACAGAGCAATACCTGCACCAGGTTACCGATATTATTGCAAAAGAAACAGGTGACAAAGGCATTACCATCTCTTCCGCTTTTGTGGGTTTGCAACCGTCCGGCACCGCCATTAATCCCATCTTTTTATTTACCAGCAGTTCGCAGGAAGCAGTGTTGCAGGTGTCCATTAATAAAGATGCGCTTTCACAATCAGTGGATGAATTAAAAGAGAATATCCGTAAAAAAATAAAAGAAAATTATCCTGAGCTACAAATTTCTTTTGAGCCTATTGAATTGGTTGAAAAGATCATGAGCCAAGGAACTAACACACCGGTGCAGATAAGAGTGGCTGCTGCACAATTAGCTCCCGCTGAAAACTATGCAAAAAAAATTGAAGCGGCGCTCAAGAAAAATTCTTTTTTGCGTGACATTCATATTGAAGAACCTGTGCATTATCCAACCGTACAAATTGATGTTGACCGTGAACGGACTTCGCAATTTGGACTCACCATGCAGGACGTAACGCAGGTAATAACGATGGCAACATCTTCTACCCGCTTCATTAATAAATCGCTTTGGCGGGATCCTAAATCCGGTCTTGTTTTCCAGGTGCAGGTGCAGGTTGCCGAAGCAAATATGCAGGCATTGGATGACTTGAAAATGTTGCCGCTAAAATCAGGGCAGTCACGACCGATACTTGATGACGTGGCACGGCTTTCTTTTGGTGATGAACCCGGACAGGTGAACCGGCAGGGGGCCAACCGGTATGTAACGATAGCTGCCAATTTGAATGATAAAGATTTAGGGGCAGCATCAAAGGCAGTAAAAAAAGCCATTGCAGAAGCAGGTGAAAAACCTAAAGGTGTCATCACCTCCATACAGGGACAATTGCAGTTGCTGGCCGACACATTGGACGGATTACAAACTGGTTTGGTGATCGCTATTATCGTGATCTTTTTAATGCTCGCAGCCTATTACCAATCCTTTGCTTTATCAGCTTTGATATTGACCGTAGTGCCAGCCGTTATTGCAGGTAGTTTATTATTGTTGCTGGCGTTTGGCAGTACGCTCAACCTGCAATCGTATATGGGCATGATCATGTCTGTGGGAGTATCTGTTTCAAATGCATTCCTGATGGTAGATCATGCGGAGAAGAGCCGGTTCAAAAATAAGTTAGATGTAACACTGTCTGCATTTCTCGCTGCATCTTCACGGCTGCGACCTATTATCATGACCACACTGGCTATGATTGCCGGTATGATACCGATGGCTGCTGGTATGGGTGAAGGTGGTGAACAGGTAGCCCCTTTGGGACAAGCCGTTATTGGTGGTTTGCTCATGTCCACATTCACTACACTGCTGGTATTGCCACACTTGTTTGTAACCTTCCGTAAAAAAGCAAGCCTGCAAAGTGTTTCCTTAGATCCTGATGATGCCTTAAGCCGTTATGCAGGCGAACAATTTATTCCCATTCATCAAAAAAACTAAAATCGAAATCTGATGCGAGTATTTATTTATCCATTATTAATAGCCTCTGTACTCATCATTCAAAGTTGTTCGGATGAAAAAAATGAAGCAACTGTTTCTGTCACTGAAAAAAAGCAAACAATAACATTTATAATGGCAACTGTTCAGAAACAGCAGCCGCAATTCGCTATCACGTTACCGGGAGAATTAAAACCTTTTGAGCAGGTGAACATATATCCCAAGATAAAAGGCTTTGTAAAAAAGCTGTATGTTGATCGTGGAAGTTATGTACGCAAGGGGCAGTTGCTGGCACAATTAGAAGCACCTGAAGTAGGACAACAATATGCAGCCATGCGTTCTTCTATCGGTACATCGTACCAGAAATTTTTGTTCAGCAAACAATCATATAACCGCTTGAAAGAAGCGGCAAAGAAAAATGGTGCCGTAGCTACCATTGAACTGGAAAGAGCCTATGCGCAATATTTAGGTGATAGCGCCGCCTATAGCAGTAGCCGCTCCAAAGCTTCGGCATCTGGGCAAATACATAATTATTTGCGCATCACAGCGCCATTCAGTGGCGTCATTACCGGAAGATTTATTTCCGAAGGGGCACTGGTGGGAGATAATGGCGTAAATGGCGAACCGCTATTTCAATTGGCGCAACAAAATAAATTAAGGTTAACCGTAGCTATTCCTGAAAAGCAGGTCCAGTCGCTGCCGCCGGGAACAAAAGCGCAATTCACTGTAATTGATCTTCCAGGCAAAATCTTTACGGCTTCACTGTCGCGAAACAGTGGTGCTTTAGACGTTCGTTCACGTTCGGTGATTGCAGAATTTGATATTGATAATACGGGCACTGAACTTCGTGCCGGGC
>NZ_LUHG01000088.1 GCF_001623405.1 Hydrotalea flava | reverse complement strand
ATTCTAAGCTATACCAGGGTATCTCACCTTTAGCCATTGCAACCGTTTCAAAATTTTTCCAGTCGGTGGAGGTGCCTACGGCTTTACCGGCATTATCGGCTTTAGCCCGTGCAATAAAAACTTCTGCTACCTGTCTTCCCAATACTTCACCGGCAGCAATATCACTGCGTGTTGCAGCACCAGCCATCATCATGGCCAATTCCTGTTCCTTTGCTTTTTGTTCAATATTGGCAATCTCTGTAGGGAATAACAACTTCATCATTTCAGCCGTTACCCCGGCCATTACTGCAGCTTCAGATGGATAGGATGGCAAGGTTGAAGTAGTTACTTTTGCCTGTATAGTACTATCATTGGCATAAGGCGCTGCACGGTTGTATAGTTTTTTGTAATACCAGCATGCTACCAATGCATCATATTGTGCGGCACTAATATAGGCATAAGCTCTTGCCGCATAAGGCGGATTAGCAAATGGAAACAGCGGATAGGCAAATGGATTATTGGCATTGGGAATAGGATAGCTGCCATCGGGATTTTGATAGGCTGGTAAATTGTATTTGGTTACCAGGCCCCGCATTAATTCATTCCACCTTAATACACCGCCGGCGGCCCAATATTGAATGGTAGCTATTTGCGATGAAGTGAGATTTTTTTGATATCCCTTAATTTCATTCAACTCTGCTTTATAATCGGCTGAACTTACGGCATTAGGCGCTGCAACTGCAAAAGTATCAGGTCGGGATAATAAAATGGTTTTCCAGCTTCCGGCATTAATGTCTATATTTTGCGGATGAAGCGGTGCCAGGTTAGCCGTAATATCCGGTGCATTTTTATTACAGGCAAATACAATACCTACAATGACTATAATGGCAATGATGATAATTTTTTTCATACAATTAGTTGTTTGTGTTGGTTTGGTTACTATGTTTTTGTTTGGCAGCAGCAAAATCAAATACTTTAAAAATACCAACTGCCATATTGGTTGCCTGTCCTACATTTCTTCCGGTAACTGTGTAACTCACACTGCCGGTAAGTGCAATACGATGGAAATGTGGAATGGCATATTTTCCATTAATACCGACTATGGTACTATTCATTTTATTACTAGGGAAAGGCATATCGTTTTTCCTGATATCAAAACCACCTAACGTAGTAGTATTGACTAACATAAATTCGGCATAATCTTCTTTTTTTCTATAACCAAAGCGAATGCCTGCATACATTATATTAGGCATTGCCACTTCATTGGTATAATGCATTTCAGTGGTGTAATAAGCAAATCGGTCAATATATATATTATCTCTGTAAGCATAGGCTGCTGTACCGGTTACAAAAAAATTCTTTTTCTGATAATCGAGGATTAAGCGCAGAGAAGCAGTTTTACTTCTTACACCAATAGCAAGTGGCAAAAAATCTGCCTGATAATTGGTAGTAGGAAATGAATAGCCACCGGTTAAAAACACAGTATATTTTTGTTGTTGTACTTTCTTTTGCCAGGCCTGCCATTTTATCCAGATACCGGCATCCTGCAATCCTTCCATATCATGCAAAGTGCCTGCAGAGGCATGTGTATGCACATAAGGCAAGCTGTATAATACATTCAACTTACCAGTAATTCCATACGCGCCCATAAAAGCTACCGATTGGGTAGAAACAGTACCTAAATTGGCATTGTCTCTTTTGAAACTACCTTCCCAGTAATGGTTCCAGCTATTGTAATTGTACACAAAACCGGTACACCAGTTTTGCTTGGCCATCATAATGCCATCGTATTCGGTTTGTGCCTGTATGTTTTGTAATACCATCATGAGTAAAGAGAAAAAAAATAATTTTTTATATGTTATTTTCATATTTGTTCAGTTAGTTTGTGGTTGCTAAATTGATTTGATGTTTGCAACCTGTTGCAACTATCAAATCAGGCTTTTTGAGTTATCCATTTGCATGAATAGATGACCTTCACAAAAGATGCGTCTCTATTTTTTCATCTTCAATTTTCCCACAACCAGATTGCCAACTTTAATACCGCTGTTATGCCCCTGTCTACAGGAATACCAGTAATGCAAGCCACCATAAAAACGGGCTTTTTCATTTTCCTGTGCTGCCTGCCGGAACGAAGTAAAACTTCTGCTGGGAATACCAAATTCTAATTCAGTAGAATCAGTATAAGGAAAATTATCGCCAAATACACTGGTTAAAGCTTCAGCAGCCGATGCAGAAATGGTGCAATGCCCACAGGTATATTCCGGGAACGGCGGCGTTTGTAATTCGGGGCGCCAGTTAGGATCGAAATATTTATTGATGACTGTTTCCGGACGTACGGTATTGTAAGTGTATTTTTCATTCCAGCATTGTATAAATGCATCAAACAAAGCGATGGCAGTTTTGGCAGTAGCATATACTGTTTCAGGAAAATTTGCTCCTGCTTTTTTTGCAGCAATGCCGGTAATACTCATCCAATGGCCCGGAGGTGAAAATTTTTTAAATACAAACATGGCATGTCCGTTTACATTCAGCTTGCCCGGATTATCATCCCAAAAATTAGCAATATGTTTTTGTTCAGGCGTAAGTGCAGTACAACTGTCCAACATCATTTTTACCTGTAAGTAATAGGGGCTTTTTTTGTCTGTAACATTAAAGGGCAAAGGTTTTTCGGCCCTAAACTGCCCGGCACTGTCCATTACCATGGGTCTTATTAAATTCCAGTGTGGCTCCATGGCCTGAGCATAAGCGGGTGGAGTAGGTACCCATCTGCCGGGGCTGTCAATCACCGCAAACTTAGGCATACTGCGGGTTTCAGCATAATTGTCTTTTTTACTCCAGGCTATAATTGATTGGGCTACCGCATCAGCATATTTTTTTGTAGCAGTGTACACTGCATCACTCATTCCATTCTTTTTTACCAACTGCACCAAACTGTCCACATAAGTTTGCATACTGCCTTCGGGAAAAGTAACGGCTTCGCCCACTTTACAATAAGCCAATACGGCAGCAAAGTCAAAATCAATCGGCTGTGCAGTATCAGGTTGTGCTACTTCACTCAATCCGTTTAACTGACCTTTTAGCGACCGGTATTGTTGTGGATAGCCCGCAGCTATTACTTCGTAAGCCGCAATAGCAGCATAGGCATAGTTTCTGGAAGCCACAACAGGACCAAAATTATTGCCCATTACCACTGTATTTAATTCATGCACTGTATGGGTAAACAGTTGCGTATTTTGTACTATTTTTTTATATGCATTATTGCTGGAACAAGCCATTAAAAACATAAAAGAGAAACCTAAAGCAAAAAATTTTACAGACATGTATTGCACATTTTACTGAACTGCATGATACTTTACATGGTATTGTAAAATATTGATACAGTTTTTATTAAATAATTCGTTTACATTCATACTACTCAGTCGCCACGTGGTGATTCACCAATGGTATGGTAGCGTTTTTGTGGTTGCTTTATGGCCAACTATCAAATGCAGAAAAGAAGCTATGACAGGTATTTGAACATACCATCAAATTCAATTGCATGCAAATTTGATACTACACCAATTGGTTACAAACACAATAAAAATTAAAGAAGAAAAAATAGTACACTATGCAAGTGTGGTGGTAGCGGGTATTTCAGGAGGTTTATCCAATTGTTTTACCAGTATATACTGATATAATTGTTGCCGATAGGCAGAAAAAACGGCCAAAGTTAATAAGGAAGGATGTTGACAAGCATAGCAGGAAGGACGGGTATAATCTTGCACCACGGGTTTAACGGTATGGGCTTGGTGGCTGGCATCTTTTTTGGAAGAACTGCTGTTTACAAAATCATTGGCTAAACGAGCAAAGGCATCACGGGCATTTTGAATTCCAGTTTTTGCAAAATTGGGAATACACAATACTTCCAGCGTATCCTGATAAAAACGGCGTTTTACATAAGAATAAGTAATGCCTTTCACCGTAATTTCTCCATTTACCCGGTCAAATTTCTGGGAACTGGCGCCATAAGGCAAAGCAGCAGGTACCTTTATACTAATCAGGTCTTTTTCGTTGTATTGGTTATCATCTAACTGTGATTGAAAAGCAATATCGGCGCGGTTTCCCAAATAGTCCATCACAAAGCGGTAGCCCACCCAGTTAAACAGCAACATGCCCAATAATACTATGGAAGCAACCTTTTTCAATTCAAAAATGAAGCATGAAAATAGTATAATTTTATTGAACAGTAAAAGTTTTTTTCTCTGTGCCTACACCGGTAATGGTTAACTTTTCCCATTGTTTGGGCAATACCGACGGAATTTGAGTAATGCCTTTCTCTGTAATATTCAATCCGCCAAAACCCATTAGCACACTTTGTATAATGCCACCGGCCCCGGTTGCAAAATAAGGATTGGTACCACCCTTGGTTTCTGCAATTACCCGGAAAGGAGGATTTAGATTGGGGATATAGGCATCTTTAAACCAATGATACGCTTTTGCACCATCGCCCAAACGGGCATATAACAGGGCAAATATACCTTGTGTCATGGCAGGTGTTCCGGCGTCGGGTACACGTGCCGAATAATATTCCAAATCTTTTTTGATTGGTGCAGGTTCTGTAATTTCTTGTAATGGATAGGCCAATAAGTTTACATCAGCCTGTTTAATGCCTTCGCCCTTATAGGTAGCATGTTCTTTGGTTACCCCATCTTCAAAATGCAGTATCGGAATGTTTTTTGCTACAAAAGCCCAGTCATCATCTGCCTTTTCGCCCACAATACCTGCTGCTGTGGTAGCATATTGTAATACCGCTTTGGCGGCAGCATTGGTAAAAGCATCATTGTCTACATTCTCGGCCCATTCATCTGCTGCTACTACATCTTTAATATCAAAATGGCCGGGTCCATTGCGCTCTACCCTGCTACTCCAAAATTCAGCCACCGCCTTCAATAACGGCCACCCCTTTTCTTTCAGCCAAACCTTATCATGTGTTACTTCATAATATTGCCAGGCGGCAATTCCCACACAAGCGGTAATATGGTGTTCAAAAGGACCACTCAAAGCCCATACCGGTGTTTCTTCTACGCCGGTAGCTGCACTTTCCCAGGGAAACATGGCGCCTTTATAGCCATGCTCAAATGCATTTTGTTTGGCAGCAGCCAAACGTTGAAACCGGTATTCAATCATGCTTTTAGCCATTTCAGGGTGTAATACCAAAATAGCCGGGAACATCCATAAATCGGCATCCCAAAACACATGGCCATTGTAACCTAAGCCGGATAAACCCATAGGCGAAGGACTTAAATCGGTGCCTTCACAAACAAAAGAATAGAGATGATACAACATACTGTGTACATCCTGCTGATCCTGCGGATTGCCGGTAATGGTAATATCGCTTTTCCATAAATCATCCCAGGCTTTATCATGAAAAGCAATTAATCTTTTACGACCCTGCAGCTTAGCGAAAATGGTTAACCGTTGGGCTTCATTCAATGGGTCGGCATCATGAGCGGATGTAATAGAAGAACCTACAATACTAAAGGTATAAGTTTCACCTGCTTTCAATGTTTTGGAAAACTTCATTAGGTGCATATTATTATCCCACATTTCATGAATGATTGGTGGCTCCTGCCCATGCGGCTCATCGAACATAAAACTATTGGATGCACACAACAATAATTTACCGGTAGGACTTTTGGCAGAAGAAGTCAATAAACTGATGAGCACATGCGGCCGATCGATTTGATTGTAATAATTTTCCACATCTCTCAAAGCATCCGGCGCCTCCATTACACTGGCTGCACCAATGGTAATGGGTTGTTTGGCAGTAATGGTTACCGTCATTAACACGGTAAAAGGTAACTGCCTTAATGAATAATAGGTATAACTAATATCTGCTTTTGTACCGTATTGAAAGTTGGTGGTAAAATTAGCATGCTGCATATCCAATATCTGGTGCATATTGCTGATATTATTTTTATCAACCTGTTGCCCGTCAATACTCATTTGCATATTCAGCAAATTAAAGCTGCGCAAAAAATTACTCACCATGCCACGACCATAAGTATCGTAAGCACCGGCCAATACTACATCTTTCACTTTAAACGGTTCGGGGGCAGATACAATACCGATTATTCCATTGGCTACCGTAACGCCGTAATAATTAGAAGGGTTAATAGAGTCGGCTGTAATTTTCCAGGGATCAACATTGGTTTGTGCAAAGAGGGTTACACACAATAGATATACCGGCAGCAATACAATTATTTTTTTCATGCGTTTACATTTATTGATTTTAGCACATGAAATACATCCTTCATTATTACGTTTAGCATTTAATTTTGTAAAGGATCATTTCATACAATGACAATTGCAAACAAAATAGTGGATGAGGATACAGCCTACCAATATTTTATGCTGTACAACATCATCAGACTGCAAGTTATCAATTAATTGTAATGCAAACACCGGAGGATGCTAAACCGGCAGTAAAACTTTTACACTGCAACCGTTTCCGAGCGATGATTGTATGCGGCAATAGCCGGAAAATAAGGCGGCACGACGTTCTATATTCCGCAGTCCAATGCCGGTGCGGGGGGCATGCATATCAAAACCCTGTCCATTATCAGCAATATACAATTCTGCCCGGCCTGCTTCTATATTCAGGCTTACTTCAATGCGGGTGGCGGCTGCGTATTTATGGATATTGCTCAGTTGCTCCTGCAAAATGCGGTAAATGTTTAACATCACATCTTCCTTCATTTTTGTTTCCGGGGGAATATTGTACGCAAATTCTATCTGGTACTTCCGGTCTGTATTGATGCTGTTCAGCAGCATTTGTATGCTGTCACTAAAATCAACCAGATTAAAGGAAGGTGGTGCCAGCCGGTGCGATATTTTACGAATGGCTTCCATGGCCATGCTAATATATTTGTGTGCTGTTTCAACTGCTTCTTTCCGGTTACTATCCATCTCTGTTTTATTCAACAGCCCCAATGTAAATACTGCCCCCGTTAGTATCTGGTTTACATTGTCGTGCAATTCAGCACTAATTTGAAAACGCTCCTGTTCCTGTGTATCCAATATGGCTTTAGATAAACGGTTTCCCATTTGGTTGCGTTCGGTAACATCTAACACTGTTACTAACCATGCAGGTCTTTCGTCGTAATTAAATTCAATGCCCTTTAACTCAACATCTATAATAGTACCATTTTTTTTTAGGTTTTGCAATGTGTAGTTGGGTGCGTCATGTTTTTTTTCAATTATTTGTAAAACTTTTTGAATGCCGGGTAGATCTCTTGCATAAACAATATCGGATATTTTCATTTGCAGCCATTCTGTTTTTGCATAACCATAATGTTGAACAGCAGCTTCATTTACCTGTATAAAGAAAAGGGTTGCTGCATCATAAATCCACATGGGTAGTGGACTTAATTCGAAAACATTACGGTATTTTTCCTCCGAAACCTTTAATCTTTCAGTTAGTAATACTTTTTCAGTTACATTGTTTAAGTAAGCTTCGCCACCCATTAGCCGTTTCGATTGATAAAATAAAATAATATTTCCTTCTACAAATACTGGATGGCCACCTTTGGTTTTTAATTTTACATTGTTAAAAGGCAGAATGATTTGTGATACATTACCGGAATTATTTTTTTGTGCTTCTATAATAGCATATCCTTCTGAGGAAATTGATTTGAAGGGTAGTTCATTTATTTCTTCTTCCATATAGCCCAGTGTCTGCAAAAAGCATTTATTTGCATAAGTAATATTGCCCTTTTCATCTATTTTATAGATTATTTCATTCGAAAACTCCAACAGTTTCTTATACTTTTTTCGGCTTTCTGCCAATAAAAAATAGATTTTTTTACTCTTTATAAAAGAAACCCATACCATACATCCTAATACTGCCAATAAAATCAAAATTTTTAAACCATCCCATTCAAACTCTTGCTCTCTTCTTTCCACCAAATTTGAAATTGCGGCTTTTTGAACTGTCGTTTTTGTTTTTACTTCATCAGATAACCGGGCAATAATATCCTGCATTTTTTCATAAGCAAAATGCTGCTTTTGGGTATACAATGAAATAGCGGTTGACGGGTTCGCATACTGGAACCGATGCATTATTTTTTCTATTAATGAAAAATTTTGTTCCCAGGCATATTGCAGGCTATCCAACCATTGGTAATGTTCTTTCTTTGTACCAGAACCATTAAATTGTTTTAAAAAAAGATGATATATTAGAGACGATTCTTCAACCTTTTGTTTAAATGGTTGTAAACTATTATGATTGATTTCATTTTTTAATAACAATAAATGCACCATGTTTGCCTGTAGGGAGTCAGTCTCTTTGCGTAAATCAACTAGAAGTGATAACTTACCTATGGAATTTTCTGCTGTTATATTAAATTGCTTTGTCAGGTTCGCAATTTGCTTATATTGGTTCAATTGAACCAAAATTAGCGCACCTAACACCATTGCGTATGCAGCAATTAAAAGCCATAAAAAAGAAGGGGCTTTTTTAGCATTTTGCATGATGGTTTTTTAAGGGAAATAGATTATCCTTTTAAAATTGCCATGAATTTTAAAAAAAACAATGTAAAACAAATATAAGTCAAATGTATTTAAAAATCCAAATTAAATCACAAAAAAAATGAAATATTTTTCCTCTAATCTGGAATATCTTAGAAAGGCAAGTGGACTAAAACAACAAGGAATACAGGAAAAATTAGGTATAGAGCGTACAACATGGAGTAACTATGAGAGAGGAAAATCTTTTCCAAATTTAAAATTATTTCACGAAATTGCCAATTATTTTGGCGTTACTGAATATGATTTATTGAATACCGATTTATCAAAACCAACCAACACACCCATTCAATCATTTCACCAACACAACATTATCCCATCTTTAACCCATTTGCACCAATGCCCATTCTGCATTTTAAAAGACGAAATCATATTAACAAAAGACCATGTAATAGAAGCGCTGAAAGGGCAGATAGATGCATTAAAGTTAGCCAACCGGCAAATGGAAGAAAGGATTTATGCTAACAACCAATCTTCTAAATAAATTAAACCGGCAATAAAACTTTTACACTGCAACCGTTTCCGGGCGATGATTGTATGCGGCAATAGCCGGAAAATAAGGCGGCACGACGTTCTATATTCCGCAGTCCAATGCCGGTGCGGGGGGCATGCATATCAAAACCCTGTCCATTATCAGCAATATACAATTCTGCCCGGCCTGCTTCTATATTCAGGCTTACTTCAATGCGGGTGGCGGCTGCGTATTTATGGATATTGCTCAGTTGCTCCTGCAAAATGCGGTAAATGTTTAACATCACATCTTCCTTCATTTTTGTTTCCGGGGGAATATTGTACGCAAATTCTATCTGGTACTTCCGGTCTGTATTGATGCTGTTCAGCAGCATTTGTATGCTGTCACTAAAATCAACCAGATTAAAGGAAGGTGGTGCCAGCCGGTGCGATATTTTACGAATGGCTTCCATGGCCATGCTAATATATTTGTGTGCTGTTTCAACTGCTTCTTTCCGGTTACTATCCATCTCTGTTTTATTCAACAGCCCCAATGTAAATACTGCCCCCGTTAGTATCTGGTTTACATTGTCGTGCAATTCAGCACTAATTTGAAAACGCTCCTGTTCCTGTGTATCCAATATGGCTTTAGATAAACGGTTTCCCATTTGGTTGCGTTCGGTAACATCTAATACCGTAACTAAGCGGGCCGGTTTGCCTTCGTATTCAAAGGGCACGCCCCGCATTTCAACTTCTATAACACTCCCTTGCTTAGTGATGTGTTTCATATACCCCTCATAAGGTGCTGTATTTTGTTGTAATTTCCGTAAAACCTGAAGGGCATCGGGCAAATACGTTTCCTCAATAATATCGGTAATTTTTTTAGTATGCCACTCTGCTTCCGTAAAGCCATAATGCTGTATGGCAGCAGGGTTTATCTGTAAAATTTGGAAGGTATGTGCATCATAAGCCAACATGGGCAGTGGGGTTATTTCAAAAATACTTCGGTATTTTTTTTCAGATGCTTTTAATTGCTCCTGCAACTTATACTTTTCAGTTACATCATTAAAAAAGGCTTCTGCCGATACACATTTTTTGTTTTGATAATCAATAATAATACTGCCTTCCACATGTAACTTTTGTCCCGATTTGGTTTTGTAAACTTTCTGTACGTTTTTAAGAATGGTACCCTCAACATCCGGACTTGGGTTGGCATTGAAGGTATGTAAACTACTTTCATCTAAAATATCCGGAATAGATAATCTGGCAATATCTGCATCATCATACCCCAACTTCTCTTTAAAAGCCTGATTAACAAATAGTAATTTCCCCGATGCATCGCAACGATTGATTATTTCGTTGGTATGCTCGGCCAAAAAGCGATATTTGGCTTCACTTTCAGCCAATTGCAAATGGCTTTCTTTCATTTTTTGCAGGGCTCTGATTACAGCTATACCCATCACCAACAACAATAACACAATCAATCCATTCACTTCTAAAAGCGTTCTATTATCATTCGCAATGGTATTATTCAACATTTGTTTTTGGTGATTGGCAGAATCTTTTACAAAAGCTGCTAATTTTGAGTTGGCCCATTGCAAGTTTTCGAAACTACGATACTGATTGTTTAAGTAAAACAGCCTTGCAGCAGCAAAACTATCGTGCCTGGCTTTTTTGATTAGCATTGCACGTATTAGATTATTTTGCTTTCGATATTGCACCAAACTATCAAACCATAATTTTTCTTGTGGCGCTACCAGTAGCTGTTCAAATTCATGTATATTGGTATCATTGCGGGCTACCTCTTGTTGAATGATTTTTTGGGTAGCAGCAACTTCATCAGAATCTTTGGTTAGCAATAAGTGCAATACTTTGGTTTGTACATAATCGCTACCGCGGCGCAGGTTAATAAGTAGGGAAAGTTTGTCTACACTATTGCCGGTAATATTATTGTATTGGGTAGATAAATGTTGGTATTGGCGGTATTGAGCAATTTGCAGATATACTAAACCCAATAATAATAAACCAAAAGCAACAATTAATAAGTACTGCGCTGGCACTCGTTTCAGCAACATTTTTCGCATGGCAAGGTTTTGTAAAAGGATGCTAGGGTTAAGCTGTTTTATAAAAATTAAATATTCATTAAATTACTAAATAATTGTAAAGAAAATAAAAAAATACAAAATGATTTTCGGTAAAATACACAGACAATTGAATTAACGTTCAAACATCAACAATGGTGCATTATTAATGGTTACCAATAAGGCTTTTTTATGGTTTCCAAGCGGAAGTATTGCAGCATTTCTGGCTTCGCCGCGGTAAATTAAGCCCGTTTGTGCCGGATGTATAAATTGAAAACTACCATTGGGTTGGCCTAAAAACAAGGTACCTTCATTGGCATCGAGGCGACCGGTTTGAGGTTTTAAACCAAAGAAGTTACCCGCTATGTATAAGTCGGTAATGCCATCTTTATTAAAATCATCGGCAACAATGGCAAAAGTGGGTGAGAATTGTGCCCGAACAGGTAATGGTTGCATGGTAAAATTACCCTTACCATCATTTAAAAAAATACAGGTTTGTGCCTGCTCTACTTTTAATACCAATGCTTTTTGTAAAATTTCGGCCGGGAATAATTCCTGCATGGTTTTTCCGGCATAAGCACTATAAGCTAAAAAATTTTTTTTGATGGAAGGTATCTGCGATTCTACCTCTCCTTTTAAATAATACGGATAGGCCTTGCCGTCGGTTTTATAAAAAACGGGCATACATTCCTGTTGCCCATTGCCATCAAAATCGGCCACATACAATTGTGCAGGATGTTGCTCATCGGCCTTGATATTTGAATTTAAGCCAAAGTTGCCTGCTATAAAATCAGGATGCCCATCGTGGTTGATATCGGCTACAGTAATACAATTCCACCATCCGGATGAATGGGGTAATTCTTTCCATTTATTCAGTTTGCCATTACTCAATTTAAAAATGGTAACCGGCATCCAATCGCCCACCACAATTAATTCTTTTTGTCCATCGCCATCCACATCTGTCCATTTTGCATCAGTAACCATACCCAATTGACGAAATGCCGGTACAACTGAAGCTGTCACATCTTCAAATATGCCATTCCCTTTATTCAATAATAAAACACTGGAAGCCGGTGACCCATAATTTCCGGGAATATTTCTGCCACCTATAAAAATATCGGGTTTACCATCGCCATTATAATCGTTTACCTCCACACAGGATGCATTGAGTGAGAGGGATGGCCATCCGTTCGTAGTTTTTGTAAAATTGCCTTTGCCATCATTCAAGTATAACCTTGGTGACAGATAAGGTGATCCAACCGGCGCCATGTTGCCGCCGGATGCTACTACTAAATCCAGATCGCCATCGCCATCCGCATCTAAAAATGCGGCATCAATATTTTCAAAATATTTATCGGCAATAAATGCAGGCTGGGGTATTTGTTTAAAATGGCCGTTGGCCAGTTGCAGGAATATTTTAGCGGTATCGCCGCTGGCGCTGCCCATGTAGAAATCCATCAAGCCATCGCCATTTACATCACCCAAAGCTAATTTAGGCCCCTCAGTTGAAAGCATTTTGGGCATGAGTCGTTCCACATCAAAATCAACAAATTCATTTTCCCGGTGTGTAATAGCACCC
>NZ_LUHG01000057.1 GCF_001623405.1 Hydrotalea flava | reverse complement strand
ACCGCGGAAGTATTTACGGGAAAAAAAAGCTGCCCCTGCTTTGCCATTATACTAAACCGGGCAGTGTTCCTTATGTCCCTACACTAAAAATGAAGGGAAGAAAAACCACCTGGGCAAAAGCATAATGTGTAATTGCTACTACTTAATCTGACAACCGGTTAAATTTAGAGCAGGTTTTTTTAAGGCATATGCGATAAAAATTATTGGTTAAAAGCGGTTGGGTTTTGATCAACCGCTTTATTATTTTCATCGGTCAGAATATTCCTGGCAGGTTGCTCCTCAGCAGAGCCTGCTTCCGCTTCTTCTGACATGCTAAAGTTAGCGTCTTTTTCCAAGAGTTCATCGATACGTTTTTCTTTGGCTAAATGCACACTGTCAATAAAAGTTTGCATGGGCGTTTTGCCATAGCAGTATTTACCTGAGTGTGTCCGCTCTTCATTGTAGTGTCTTAGCCATTGGTCAAGATCCTGCTGCATTTGATCTACGGAGGTGTATATTTTTTTTCTGAAGGCTACTGCATAAAATTCTTCCTGAATGGTACGGTGAAAGCGTTCACAGATACCATTGGTTTGAGGGCTTCGGGCCTTCGTTTTTGAGTGTTCTATTCCTTCGATTTGCAGATACAATTCATATTCATGATACTCTGGTTTACCACAATACTCAGTTCCCCGATCAGTTAAAATTCGCAGCAATGGTAGTTGTTGAGACTCAAAGAACGGCAGCACTTTATCATTGATCATATCGGCGGCAGTAATGGCATTTTTGCGGTCATAAAGCTTTGCCATCGCTACCTTGGAATACGTATCAATAAAGGTTTGCTGATAGATGCGGCCAACACCTTTGATATTACCGACGTAGTAAGTATCCTGAGCTCCCAAATAGCCCGGATGTTCCGTTTCAATCTCACCGGTAGCTTCTTTTTTTTCTTTCTTACGCTCAAGGGCAATCATTTGCGCTTCGGTCAGGATTACACCTTCCTGTGCTACTTTGGTTTCCAGTGCCTTGAGGCGTTTGGAAAAAATTTCCAGATCATGGCGTAACCATACGCAACGGACACCTGCCGGAGAAATAAAAACGCCTTGCTTGCGTAGCTCGTTAGATACACGCAACTGGCCCAAAGCAGGATTTTCAAAAGCCATCGCTACAACAGCCTTCTCAATCTCCGGCTCAATTCTGTTTTGCGGAATTGGTTTCTTACGACTAATTTCCTTTAATGCAATAGGGCCACCTGTATCATAGAGTTCTTTGATCCGGTAAAAGCTATCCCGGCTGTAACCGTAAACACGGCAAGCCTCTGATACGTTACCTAATTTTTCTGCTAATTTCAGTAATCCTAACTTGCTTTGGATTAACTTTGTTTCTACATTCATTTCTGACAGTTTTTAAAGTGGTTAAATTGTTTGTTATTTCATTCACAATTTAACCCAACTGTCAGATTAAGTTTTAACTATTTCACATAATGCCTGTCCATAATCATTAACTAGCGCTCCGCTTGCTTTGTACTCCATCACAACATCCCAACAAATCCATAGATAATCTAATTACCCGATCTCGTACAACAGAGGCGTTCATGTCTTGCCCTTCGGGCAACACGAACGCCTAGTTATTGTAGGCAGTACTGTCAATACGTTCTACAATTGAAAGTCAATCTTCCTGTAATAGCTTTATAACGTTTCAAATTAATTGCAACTGTATCTCTATACCAATCTATTTTTAATACAGTGTCAATATTTCCACCTCCCAATCTGATATTATTAACTAAAAACGAATCATCACTGTATCCATTGATTGAAATTTCTAATAAAGTTGGATGTAACAAATCAGATTGAAAATAAAATGATGTATCCCTTAAATGGCTCAATTGAAATGTCGTGAACTTATTTTGACTACATCCATAAATTAATATAACTATTACAAAACCTATCGAAGTGAGCTTTTTCATATACATTAATTTGTTGGAACTAATTGTGTAACTCCTGGTATTATCTGACTATTTACATCTAATGGGTCAAGTCTTCGTAATTCACCATTTTGAACTTTTTGCATTAGGCTGATCACTAGTGCTTCTTTAAAAAAATGTCCCGCTTGGCCTTGATTTTGTAAATAAACAAATTGATCTCTCCCAATTTGATTGTTAAACAAGTCCATTTGATTTTCCAAAAGTGGATTATTGGGTATGAGTTCATGTGCATCCCCTAGCTGCTTAGCTAAAGCAACACCCAAAATCTTTGCATTCAACCCGCTGAACAATGCGTGTCTAAATGCGTCCCCGTTTCCATTGTGTACAGAGTTTGGATACAACTCCTGAGCTTTATCTAATGCATATTTGGCATTATATAAATATTGCAACTGATTTATTCTTGACATGTTATCAAAAATTTGCAATTCCTGAGTTGACATTTGATTACGATAATCATTTTCAAATTGAAGGATTTCAAATGTTTCAGGATAATTGGAAGGATCAAAATCAGGATCATACCCTCCAACACCACCCGTCCACCACCAACTCCAATCGGGCTCGTAAGGTCCGGCGCCGCCACCTCCACTTATGCCTCCACCCGGATTCCATGGAAAATATGGATAGCCTGTTCCATAATCCCACCAATTACCATT
>NZ_LUHG01000098.1 GCF_001623405.1 Hydrotalea flava | reverse complement strand
CCTTTTCCCCTAGCCATGTGCCACCTACTCCCAAACGCACTACTACTCCCCCTTCTTAACCCCTCTTCCAACCGGAGTAGACACTGCGGGGAAAAAATCTACCCTTACCGATATTTTTTGTATTCGTCATTCACGCATAGGCATTTACGTAGATGGGAGTTCGTGGGGGATGCTGCGGTGTTGGGAGCCGCAGCGTCCCTCCGCTCACACACTCTTCCCCGCAGTATCTACCCAAACGGATGCAATGGTAGATTCCTGATTCTACGGCTGCTGTTGCAGCAACGCATGCCGGTGGGGGATGCTGCGGATGCTCATTTCATCAGCCACATTACGCTCCTTTCCGGAGGGAGACACTGCGGGGTACAGTGGTGCTATGGTGCCGCCAAAGGGGCTTCGGCCCTGCGGTAATAAGCCTGGTCAATTAAAATAATACCAAATGCCAAGTAAAAAGCATTGTAAATATTAAACACCCATACCACCGCATAAAATACCAGACCAAATACCAAGAATTTTAACAGCGTGGGTACGGCCAATCGGCTGGCCAAATACCAGGCCATGAAGAACCGCATAAAAAATAGAACAAACCCTCCTTCCAAAATTACCCGAATCAATTCGCCTTCCACATAACCAAATTCCTCCACATAAGGGGAGGTACCAAAAAATTGCGTAGCCCCCTGGTAAGTGGCCCCCAGGCCTACCCCAAATAGTGGATAGTTACCCTGAAAATTCAGGATACGGGGTATATCCCCTTCAATTCGTCTGGATTCCTCCCCATTTTGTACCAGGGTTTCCCGCCGGTTATTGAAATTATTAAAGGCATCTGCTATTTTATTCCCAATCTCTCCAAAATTGCCATATAGGGTAAAAAACAAACCCAGTATAACCACGGGTATAAATAGTGCTGTTAACCTTACCTGTCGGAAACTACGCCATTGGGTAATAATTACCAATACTAATTCAATTGCATAAATATAGGTTACGCCCCTTGAGCCTGATATAAAGCAACCCACCAAACCGGCACCCATTAAGCCCAATACCAGGTTGGGGGAATACCCCTTTTTATAAATATAGCCCACCAAAAAAGGCACTGCAATTAGCAATGCCCCATAGCCGCCAATATAAGAAAAAGTACCGGTTACCCTTACTGCTTTACCCACATTGGCAATATTGCCGCTCACCGCTTCCAAATTGGCATAGCGGTTAATAAAGCTGGTAGCGGGTTGCTGGTATTGTACCATGCCCAATACCACTTCGCCCAATACCACTACTAGTACCGGCCATATCCAGGATTGAATGGTTATATCTTCCCGGTTTTGTAAATACAAAAAAATAAATATCCAAAAATAACTATGTATCAGTATACCCAATAAACCATGGTAAATGGTAAGGTTCAAGGGGTTAAAGGCTTCTGCTACCAACAGCAATAGGTAAAAAGGGAAAGCAGTATTTAAAAACAGGCGGCCAAAAGCCCGGCGACTGGTGAAGAAAAATACCAGGGGCAGCAGCAGTTGGGTTGCAAAAAAGGCATTTCCTACGGTAGTGGACATAAATACCCATTTGCGCAAAACCCCACTGAAGGTGGTAAAGAAAAAACAAAATAAAAAGGTTTGTATCAGTCGTTGTTTACCCATGTAAAGTGGCTGCTTTAAAAATCATCAGGTTTATTAAATACAAACGTCGTTTAAACAAAACGCTATTCATTGGTTTCAAATCCGGTTTAAGTGCTCAAACTATCTTTCTGTCTGAGGGTTACGGAAGTAATACCCCAATTCCTAAACCATTTTGTTGTGGATGCTGTATAATTTCAATGGTATTATCTGCTTGCTGTTTTAACTCATTCCAAAATTTGGGTACTTCACCTACCCACATTGGTGTTATTTCACCATACCGTAAAAAGTTATCGGGTACAATATCGTGAAAAGCCATACAAGTATTGTGTCCAAACATATCTTTATACCCCCAAAAATCAGCTTTTACCCCCATATACCTGTGGTCTCCATCTACAAATATCAAACCTGTTTTAAACCCCTGTGTTAACCGCTTTACTTGCTGAATGGTATTAACATCATAAGAACTGGCATGAATACAATGTACCTGCTTCCCTTTTAAATAAAAATGGAGTTGTGCTGCATTTTTCACATACAGGTCAATCCCAATAACCATTTGTACAGATGCAAAGCATGAGGCCAATAATAAATTATTACCCCCATTCGCAGTACCAATTTCAATCAAAACCTCAGGTGCTATTTTTTTTTCCTGTAACAGTTCAATCAAGGTTAATATTTCGTAACTATTTTGATGAACCCCTAATATTTGGTTGCACACCGTTAACTTTTCTTCCGGACTTGCCGCCTTAATCAAATGTTTACGTAAGGCATATTTTTTGAATGAAAAAACAAAAAGTAACTGTTTTAGCTTGTCTTTTACAATAGGTACAAATGCTTTATTGTTGGTACCTTTTCTTGTCATGTTTGTTTGGTTTTAGTGTGTGCAATAATAATCTTTACACTCGTGTTACCCATTTAAATAGCTTTTCGGTGGGTTGTTAACCGGGCCATTAAGGGCTTCTCATCCAATGCATTGATAGCCTCCATTTTTAAAAGCTTTTTTTACTGCATCTACATCCAGCGTGGCTAAATAATTAGCCGGTTCCCATTGTGAGATATGACCGGTTGAATAAGGGTTCTTCAACAGCACACGATACCATCCTTTTTCTAATCGGTAAATCGTATACCCTTTATGCAATAAAAAGGCAGATACATTAGATGGGAAGATGGCATGGTCTTCAAACAAAATATGGGTAATTTTTTTTTGATTCAACAATTGTTCCCCTCCCTGCAATACTGCCAATTCATGGCCTTCCACATCTATTTTCATTACCGCTACCTGCTCTGTTACCGGTATTAAATGGTCGAGCGTTTCGGTAGTAATGTTTAAACTGCTTTCGGAAAACGAATCAGTAATATGCGCTAAACCTTCGTTATTTGTATGTGCAGGTATTTGTAACAAGGCTTCACCTGCACGGTTTGATAAAGCAAAAGAAAATACCTGAATTTCATGATGGGCGAGGTATTGAACATTTTGATATAAATAAGGCAATACAACGGGGTTGGGTTCAAATGCCCACAGTTTGCCCACCTTGTTCATGGCTTTTGCTGCCACGCCAACAGTAAATCCTATATTAGCACCAATATCTAATACAAATTCTGCATTTTTAGATAGCCGAAACAGCGATTCACTCAGCACAATATCGTAAACACCACTTTGGCCAACTGATTTCCCAATAACTTTAGCTGGATCAATGCGCATTGTAATACCCAATGCAGTTGTAACTATTTGCTCAGTACCCTTCCAGCAAAAACGCCGGATAATCATCTTTGGGTTTAAATAATATTGCGGTTTTTTAAAATCCATTTGTGTTAATTCAGCAGGTCATTAATTATTGTTCATTGTGTACACCCTCTCCCAAAAATAGTGTACCAAATATTTTCTTGTTTTGCATTTGTTTTCTTGTATTGTACCTTCACTTTTTTTTAATGCCAAGAGCAGTGTTTCTACCCATAAACGTAGCATGATGCAGGCAGCAGCGAGATGCGGAAAATGTATTTTCCCATGTTTTTCCATTAAATGCCAACGGCTTTCATAAAACCATTGTACCCTTTTTCCATCTCTAGGTATGGAATTACCGCCCGTATGGCAAATTACATAAGCAGGATTGTATTGTAATAACCAGTTACTGCGATGGATACGCATAGACAGATCATTATCGGCATCCAATACCCGGAAGCTTTCGTCTAAATAACCCATTGCTTCCAAACAGGTTTTTCTAAAACTAACGGCACAGGAAAAAGGTAATAATCGTTTCGAACGAAATATGTTATAGGGTGCCAGGTATTGGTGCAATTGCTGCCCCGCTACCAGGCTCCAAACAGAGGGCTCGGTCATGTAATTCCCACTATCCCTTCCCCGCTCATCTACCGTTTTAAAACCCACACAGCCCAATTGGGGTTGTTGAATATATGCTTCCACCAGCGGCTGTATAAAGGGCTCCAGCGGATAGGCATCCGAATCTAACAACACCACAATATCTCCTTTGGCCGCCCGAAGCCCGCGATTCACGGTTCGGGTATAATGCAGGTTTTCGGCATTGCGCAATACCTGTACCTTTTCGGGAAACACCACTGGGTTGGGTGTGGGCGAACAATCGTCCACAACAATAATTTCCGCAATCCGTTCACCGTCGTATTGCAATAAAGCGGATACATTCCGCTCTACCAAATCCCAGGTATTGTAATTGGGTATAACTACAGATACACGCATGTACTATTTTTATTGGGTTTACCGACTATAATTGATAGGCCTTCAGGTGTTGTTCAAAATCATGTTGCCGGTACCAATGAAAAGCCGCCATGGCCATTTGTTCAAATGGGCACATAGGGTTTACAGGCTGAGCGCTGCTTATATAGTGTTTACCGGCTGCCAATCCATCGAGGTTTCCTTTATGGAAAGGCGCCGTATTCCAAATACAAAGCCCATGCGCCGAATAGGCTGCCCAAACACCCGACTTTCCCAACAAGTGATCGGCATAGTACAGGGCGCCAAATTTTGCCACTGCCATTTGTTTACTCACTTGTTCAGCCGGGAGTATTCCCATCACTTTAACCGGTAAGGCTATGGAGGCATATAAGTCAGCATTCAGGGGTTCGCCTATATCCACAATTGCCATAATGCCCAACCGTTGCAACCATTCAGAATATTGTAAAATGGCCCGGTAGGTGTTGCTGCGCAAAGCTTTACTACCAAATACCACCAAATGGGCTACCCTTGCCCCCCAATCGGGTAATTGTACAGGTTCCGGTATATTCGAAAACAGGCCGATGCATGTACTTTTCATCCCGGCATCGGGGGTATTATCCTGAATGAGGTGCTGTACCAACCGGTTGCTGCAAAATACGCGATTGGCAAGGGCATACAATTGTTTAAAAATTTTTTTTTGTTGCGCATGTAACCAAAACGCTGAAGTCCAGGGTGGGCCGGAGGCATACAGTTCATGAAAAAAAATCAGGATGCGGCAGCCCATGGCCTTTACCCCTTCCATGGCCTTTACCAACCAAAGGGGTACGCCTTTGCGTTGGTAACCATAACCGGAATAATTCAGTATAATGGTGTGTATGTGTAGTTGTTGCACCAGTTGCCGCAAGTGTGTGGCATTGGGCAGCAGCGGAGTATAAGGGTGTAGGAT
>NZ_LUHG01000086.1 GCF_001623405.1 Hydrotalea flava | reverse complement strand
GGTTGGATACACGCAACTGACCCAAAGCAGGATTTTCAAAAGCCATTTCTACAACAGCCTTCTCAATTTCCGGCTCAATTCTGTTTTGCGGAATTGGTTTTTTGCGACTAATTTCTTTCAAGGCAATCGGACCGCCTGTATCATAGAGTTCTTTAATGCGGTAAAAGCTATCGCGGCTGTAACCGTAAACACGGCAAGCCTCTGATACGTTACCTAATTTTTCTGCTAATTTGAGTAATCCTAATTTGCTTTGGATTAATTTTGTTTCTACATTCATTTCTGACAGTTTTTAAAGTGGTTAAATTGTTTGTTATTTCATTTGCAATTTAACCCAACTGTCAGATTAAGTTTTAACTATTTCACTTAAAATATTACTATTCGTTTTTGCTTTTCAAGTAAAGGTGATTATTTAAAACAGGAAACTTGGATTATTTAAACATTTCTTAAAACTTCATCCCACTTTTAGATTTTTGTCTATCTTCCTATATTGGAATGTTATTTAATGAATTTAGGTGAACTATTAAATTGGTCAAACACTTTATTTCAACACCTCCGCTAATTTGTCTAGCAAACCTGCGCCTCTTAATTCAACACCAATAATAATTCCTTGCGGGTTTACCAGCACATTAAATGGAATACCGGTTATTTTATACAAATCAACCACACTACTTTGCCATTGCTTTAAATCACTAATATGCGTCCAGGTGAGGTGGTCCTGATGAATGGCTTTTAACCAAGCAGCTTTATCGGTATCTAATGATACTCCTAAAACCGTAAAATTTTTATCTTTATACTTGTTAAAAGTAGCCACTACATTCGGATTTTCCTGACGGCAGGGGCTGCACCAACTGGCCCAAAAATCTACCAACACATATTTACCCTTAAAACTGCTTAACGATACCATTTTACCCGAGGTATCTGCCAGTGTAAAATCGGGTGCCGGTTTATTCATCAAAGCAATTTTAGGATCGGTAGCCATTTGGCCATTAATAATTTCCTGCAAGCGTAATAACCCTGTGTTATCTTTAAATTTTGCTATCGATGCATCTGTTAATTGTTTAATGGCATCAGGTTGCATGGTTTTAAATGCCTTACCAATTACATAATACGTGAGTGCAGGGCTATTGGATTCTTTTATGGTTTGCTCTAAAAATCCATTGAAATTTTTTAATAAGGTTTCTTTGCGCAGGTTTACTGCGGCTATTAAAGCACTATCTGCATGGGGTGTATTTTGTATAGAATCTGCCTGCAGATAGGCATCGGCCAAAGGCCCAAATTTTGTACTATATTGTTCTAAAAACTGATGGAGTGCAGTTGAAGCCGGCGAACCATTGGTTGTATAAGCTTTGTAGTTATGGGCATCCATTACTACTTTAATATCTTTACTATCATTAATAAATAAAACCTGCGGCCCATTTTCTATTGCCAATAAATAAAGGCCTTCAGTGGTGGCAGTTCCTCTTAATTCAAAATTTCCGTTCGAGGATAGTGTTGTTGAGTCAACTACTACCGGTTCCTGTGCACCAAAGGGTAATGCCTCTAATAAAATTTTATTGGCAGGTGCATTTTCAATTCTTCCACTCACAATAAAAGCTCCGTATTTTTTTTGCTGGCAGGCAAATAGTGTAAAAACCAGTACGATACCTAATACAAATTGTTTCATATATTATTATTTGTGTTTAAATAAACGCTTTGTTTTGAAATACTAATTGAATATGCAGCTTGTTTGCAGCACTATTATTTTTCATTTAAAATTTTTTCTAAAACTGTTGTAGTTATTTTAGGATCAGCTTTACCCTTGCTTAATTTTTTCACTTCGCCAACAAACAAGCCCATTAATCCTTTTTTTCCTTTTTTATATTCGGCAACTTTTTCGGGCATTGCTGTAATAACCTGATGTACCCATTCTAAAACTGCATTGTTGTCTGATACTTGTATCAGGTTCAGTTTTTCGGCGGTTATTATCGGGTCTTCATTTGTTGTAATTAAAGCAGGTAATAATTTGGTAGCGGCTGTTGAAAAATTAAGTTTACCGTCGGCAACTAATTGTATAATGCCAGCTAATGTTTTGGGAAGTAGTGATAATTGATTAAAATCATGTCCTTGTTCATTCAGGTATTGTTTTAAAGGGCCCAGCATCCAGTTGGCAATGGCTTTGAAATGACGGGTATGGGTTGCAGTAGCCTCAAAAAAGGCCGCTGTATGTTTATCGTCACATAACTGATGCGCATCATATGCACTTAACCCATATTCATGCTGAAGCTTTTGTTCTAAGGTATTGGGTAGGGCTGGCATTGTTTTTTGAATGGCTTCAATAGTAGACTGATTGATGAAAAATGGTACCAAATCGGGATCCGGAAAATATCGGTAATCGTTGGCTTCTTCTTTTTCACGAATAGCAAAGGTGGTATCGTTAGTAGCATCAAAACTTCTGGTTTGCTGAACAATGGGTTCCCTATTTTCTGCTAATGTAATCATGCGTTCTACTTCATATTCAATGGCTTTTTTAACATTACGAATAGAGTTTAAATTTTTTACTTCTACCTTGGTACCCAGTTGTTTTTCACCTTTTAAACGAATAGAAATATTGGCATCGCATCGCAAACTGCCCTCTTCCATATTCCCGTCGCAAATATCTATCCAGCGTACTAACTTCCTAATTTCCGTTAAATATTGGAAGGCTTCTTCAGCCGATTGAATACAAGGCTCTGTTACAATTTCAATGAGTGGCGTTCCTGCGCGGTTATAATCAATGCAGGTAAATCCATCAATTGCATCGTGAATGCTTTTCCCGGCATCTTCTTCAATATGAATTCTGTTTAAATGAATTTTTTTTTCGGTTCCGACAATAAGAATAGGGATATAGCCTCCTATGCAAATAGGGGTAGTATGTTGCGATATTTGATATCCTTTAGGTAAATCGGGGTAAAAATAATTTTTTCGGGCAAAACAATTCAGGGTTTCAATGGTGCAATGGCAGGCTAAACCCATTTTAATGGCATATTCAATGGCTTTTTTATTGATTTTAGGAAGCGTGCCCGGATGTGCCAGTGTAATGGGGTTAATTTGGGTATTGGGGTGGCCACCAAAACGGTTGGCATCACCTGAAAATAATTTACTTTTAGTTTGTAATTGTGCGTGTACTTCAAGGCCAATTACGGGTTCATATTTTGAATAATCCATTCGTTCAATTCAATAGTCACTTGATAATTTTGCTGTGTAAAGGTATCATTTTATAACATTAGGCAAAAACGGCCATTTTAAAATGAAAAAACCACACCAATTGTTACATTAGTGTGGCTGGTTTGGATTTTCATTGGGGGCAGAATTTATAAGGTAGCTTTTTTGATGGTTTTAGGGAAAACAATAGTAGTGTTATGTTTTTTTCCATCACGTAGATAGGTTAAACTTACAGCATCACCCTCTTTTTTACTATTCATCACTTGTTTAATATCCTCAATGCTCTTCACGGTATTTCCATCAATAGTGGTAACAACATCTCCTTTTTCAATTCCTGCTTTTTCGGCGGGTGAATTGGGATTAACGCTATTAATTTTTACGCCTGCATTATTCTCCATTTCTTCAATTTGTACACCCAACATTGGTTTTTTATTCATATTTCTGAAATTGAATTCCGGCACCTCGGGTATAGGTGGCATTTGGAAATTAAAAGTTCCTTCGCCCCATTGATTTTCATTGGCTGTTATTTGATTTTTTTGTAACACAGCCTGTGTGGTCTTAGATACACCATTTCTTACATATGAAATGGTTACCGTATCGCCGGGTTTAAACTGGCCAATCGCTTTATATAAATCTTCACTGTTTTGAATGGGGTTGTTATTTATTTTCTGAATAATGTCTCCAGGTTGTAATCCGGCTTTTTCTGCAGGAGTGCCTGTTTTCACTTCTTTAACAGCAGCGCCTGTTTCGTTTTCGGCTTTTTGGGTAATTACCCCTAATTGCGCTTTGTTAACTAAGTGAGCGTTTACCGGCCCCATTCTTCTAAAAAATTGAACTCCACCTCTTGGTGAATTAGGCCCAAACATTTGTTCGAATTGTTGTTGAAATTCAGGCAAATTAAAGGAAATGGAGTTTGAATCGGCTTGTACTATTTCAATAGAGCCATCTTTCCATTGATCAACCGGCTTGCCGTTTACGGTAATGTTTTTGCCATCAATTACAATAGTGGTTTTTTGTTGCGCGTTTCCTTTTCTATGAATAATAATATCGTCGTTCTCTTTAGTTTGTGCCGAAATGCCTGCTGTAATGGCCATTGCCAACAGGGGCAAAATGATTTGTTTTTTGTTCATACAATACAGTTTTGAAGTTATACGAAATGTTTAGTAGATCAAATGTAATAAGGATTTTTAATTACGAATACCTTCGGAAATGTTAAAATCATTTCACGCTATGACATAAAAAAACCGGAGCAACAGTTCCGGTTTACAATGAGCTGCAAATTTGTATGCTGATTTATAAAAGTGACTGAATGGTTTGAAAAATATTGTGCAGATTGCTGGCATCTTGTCCGCCAGCAGTTGCCAGCGTTTTTTGTCCGCCACCGCTGCCTTTAATAATGGGTGCAATATGTTGTTTAATGAGTTGGTTGGCATCCCATTTTTTTTCAGTAACCATTGTTTCAGATAATAGCACAGCAACATGTGGTTTGCCTGATATATTTGCAGCCAGTACAACTACATAATTTCCGGTAAGTTGGTTTTTTAATTGAAAGCAAAGTTTTTTCAATATGTCGGGTTGCATTACATCTAACAATTTACCTATAAAATGTGTATGGTTAACGGTATCTGCTTGCTGTAATAGTTGCTCCTGAATTTGTTCTATTTGTTTCAACTCTAAATAGGCTACCTGTTTTTTCAGTAGTGCATTTTCTTCCAAATGCTGTTCAATGGCTTTTAACAGGTCTTTTGGGTTTTTTAGTAATGTTTTTGCTTCCTGTAAAGTATGTAATTGTTGTTGCATCCATTGTTCCGCTGCAATACCACAAACAGCTTCAATTCTGCGCACACCTGCAGCTACTGCAGTTTCGTGTTGAATGGCAAAAATTCCCAATTCTCCGGTACTGCCTACATGGGTACCGCCGCACAATTCAACGGAATAGGAGGGGTCTATGATTACCACACGTACTTCATCTCCATATTTTTCACCAAATAAAGCCATAGCGCCCATTTTCAGGGCATCTTCCTTTTTCATGGTTTGAACAACTACCGGAATATTTTCCCTTATTTTTTCATTCACCAAAGCTGTTATATTTTCTAATTCTTTATCAGTAAGCTTTGCGAAATGTGAGAAATCAAATCGCAAATAGGCTTCATTTACCAAACTGCCTTTTTGTGCAACGTGGGTGCCCAATACTTTTCTAAGTGCAGCATGCAGCAAATGAGTAGCGGTATGGTGCGCCATAATGGCTTTTCTACGGGGGATATTAATACTGGCAATAACCGGTTCATTTAACTGAGCAGGTAATGTTTCGGTAAATTGAATAAATACATTATTTTCTTTACGGGTATCAGTTACTGCAATGGTTTCATTGGCAATGGTAAGCCACCCGGTATCGCCCACCTGGCCACCGCTTTCTGCATAAAATGGGGTAGCGTTTAACACCACCTGGTAAGCTTGTTTTCCCTTTGCGGTAACTTTTCTGTATTGTACAATTTTTGTTTCAATACTTAAGGTATCATAACCAATAAATTCGGTAAATGCATGGGGTTGTAATATTACCCAATCATCTGCATCAATAGTACCTGCCGCTCTTGACCGGTTTTTTTGTAATTGCATTTCAGCTTCAAAACCCTTATCATCTACCTGTAAATTATTTTCTACTGCAATGAGTTTCGTTAAATCAATAGGGAAGCCGAATGTATCAAATAATTCAAATGCACTTTTGCCATCAATAGTGGTATGTATTGTTTTTTTTGCCTGTTCTATTAATTCATCCATTTTTTTAAGCCCTTTATCTAATGTACGTAAAAAGGCTTCTTCTTCTTCTTTAATTACTTTTACCACAAAATCAACCTGCTGTTGCAGCTCCGGAAATACATGATTGAATTGTTTTGCCAATGCAGGTATTAACTGAAACAATAAGGGTTGTTTGTATTGTAAATAAGAAAAATAGTAACGTACTGCTCTTCGCAATATGCGGCGAACCACATATCCGGCACCGCTATTAGATGGTAATTGTCCATCGGCAATGGTAAAAGCAATGGCACGTATATGATCAGCTATTACTCTAAACGCTATATCCTGTTTGCTTTGTGTATTGTTGTATTTCCGGTGTGTAATTTGTTCGGTTAATGTAATAGTAGGTGTAAAAATATCTGTATCGTAATTGCTGGTTTTGTTTTGAATAACACGTACCAAGCGTTCTAATCCCATTCCGGTATCTACATGTTTGGCAGGTAAGGGTTCCAGTTTGCCGTTTTTTAAACGGTTGTATTGAATGAATACATTGTTCCAGATTTCAATAACCTGTGGATGATCTTTGTTAACGAGTGTTTTACCGTCAATGGTTAACCGTTCGGCATCTGTTCTGCAGTCAATGTGTATTTCGGTGCAAGGCCCACATGGGCCGGTATCGCCCATTTCCCAGAAATTATCTTTTTTATTGCCGGGCAAAATTTTTTCCGGTGCAATCCATTTACTCCATTCTGTATGTGCTTCAACATCTTCCGGTAATCCTTCTGTTGCATCGCCTTCAAATACGGTTACATATAGCCTTTCTTTATCAACATGGTATATATTGGTTAACAATTCCCAGCTCCATGCAATGGCTTCCGGTTTAAAATAATCGCCAAAACTCCAGTTGCCCAACATTTCAAACATGGTATGGTGGTAAGTATCTACGCCTACTTCTTCCAGGTCGTTGTGTTTGCCGCTTACCCGAAGGCATTTTTGGGTATCTGCCACCCGAACTGCGGCTGGCTGTTGTAAGCCCAGAAAAATATCCTTGAACTGATTCATCCCTGCATTGGTAAATAATAATGTGGGATCATTTTTTAACACAATAGGAGCCGAGGGCACTATTTTATGCCCTTTTGAGGCAAAAAAATCTAAAAATTGTTGCCTTATTTCTGCCGATGTTAACATACCTGTTTCAAAATTTTACTAAAAGTTTAGCAATCATTACAATTACCTTTGCCAATTATTTGTCAGCGTTCAAAGGTAAGCAAACCCTATGCTTAAACATACGGTATGCAACTAAAATTTATTCGTTTCAATTGAATATGTATTTTTTTATGAATACAACTGAATTTGGTTTGAATAAAAATATGGCTGTACATCGCTCACTGAAAAAACAGCTGTTGTTTTACTTTGAAGTTGGTACCATGCAAAACAAACAAATTATTTGAATACATTTATCATCAAGTTGATGAAACAGAATGAGAATCCAATGTTCTAATGCCATGTGGTTATAACATGGGAAACCGTTAGCTCAAATAGTGGCTTTTTAGCGGTGTTTAAAAACAATCATATTTATGCGAAAAATAAAATATTATTATAATACACATACCCTTCGGTTCGAGAAATTAGAAGTACCATTGCGGGTTCGAATATTGCAGGTAATTGGTTTTATCGCAGCTTCGCTTGTTACAGGAGTATTGCTGGTATTATTGGTATTTCAATTTGTTGACAGCCCGAAAGAGAAATTACTGCGTCAGCAAAATCGCGATCTTTCTGAAAATTATGCCCTTATACAAGAAAGGGTAAAACAGTTGGAAGTGCAAATGCAGGAACTGGAAGATCGGGATAATAATGTGTACCGTACCATATTTGAATCAACCCCCATACCCGATAGCGCCAGAACCAAGATTATGGAAACCAAAAATGAAATTAAATTATTAGAAGGGCAAACAGAAACCGAATTGGTGAATAATATTAAAAATCAGTTGAATAATTTAACACTGCGGGTGGCTTATCAGGGAAAAAGCTATGCCGATATTGATAACATGATAAAGAATAAGGAGAAGTTGTTATTGGCTATTCCTGCCATTCAACCGGTAAGCAATAAAAACTTAAATAGAATAGCGAGTGGTTTTGGTTATAGAATTGACCCGGTTTATAAAGTAACCAAGTTTCATGCAGGATTAGATTTTGCTGCACCACTGGGTACGCCTATTTATGCTACTGCAGATGGTGTAGTGCAAACAGCCGGATTTAATACCGGTGGTTATGGTAATGAAGTAATCATTAATCATGGCTATGGTTATCAAACCTTATATGGGCACATGTTTAAAGTAAAAGCCAGGTCGGGCGAAGTGGTAAAGCGGGGTGAAGTGATTGGTTATGTGGGTAGTACCGGCAAAAGTACTGGTCCGCACTGTCATTATGAGGTACATAAAAATGGGAAACCGGTTGATCCTATTTACTATTTTTATAATGATTTAACACCGGCACAATTTGATCGTATTTTAAAATTAGCAGCTACAGCCAACCAAAGTTTAGATTAATATCAACCATTCAGCAACACTGATTGTTAAGCTGTAAATACAATTATATTGGAAGAAGATATCAGGGCATTTTTTGTAAAAATCATCAATACCATTGCAGCAATATTACTTTGGCTGTTTGTAAATATTGCAATTGGGTTAAAGTTAAAATTTGCAGAAGTGCAACATCATTTAACTGCAGGCAATATTATATTTTATGTGTGGGTATTGTTGAGTGGTGCATTTGTTTTTTATTACGTTCTAAAAATTTGGAGAAAGAAGCATCCGCTCAAATGATTTCATCAGGAACTATGATCGGAAATAATGACCCATTGCCCTTCTATTTTTTTAAACAATAAGGTATAGTAACCTTCGGCATTCCCCACTGTTCTTTCCAAATGCCATTTACCGGTTACATAGCAATAATTGTTAGATAAAGATTGCAAACGCAAAATAGTGGAAGTAAAATGGCCCATCTGTGCTTTAGTGGAATAATGTGCTTTATAATTGGCCAAAGTTTTGTTATAACCATATACAGGCCCGTTGCTGCCAAATAAATTGCAAACTGTCATTTTTCCAATACCCTTGCATAAATGCATCCAAATTGCCATTGTTCCAGGCAACTACTTGTTGTTGTAATATGTTTCGGATGGCAGCTTCATCTTCAGAAACCTGTGCTGAAAGCCAAAATGGATAAAAACAAAGCAGTAAAGCAATTCGCTTCATGTGTATTTGTATTCTAATTTAGTAATAATGTGAAAATAGTGGTAATATAAACTTTTTTACTTTAAACTTTTCCATAAAAAAACAGTCTAAGCAAGTTTTATTTCTGTTTTTTATTTAATTTCCCTGCATGCAAAACGATGATACCGTATTGTTATATGAGTTTCGGGAACCGGCTACAAAAGAGCGGGCATTTACTGCCATTGTAAAGAAATATCAGGAAAAATTATACTGGCATATCCGAAGAATGGTAGTGAATCATGAAGATGCCAACGATGTGTTGCAAAATGTATTTATTAAAGCTTGGAAAGGATTAGAAAATTTTAGGGAAGATAGCCAATTATACACCTGGTTATACCGAATTGCCACCAATGAATGCCTTACTTTTTTGGAGCAACAAAAGAAAAAAGGCACTTTAAGTTTTGATGAAATGGAAAGTGGTTTAAGCAATAAAATTCGGGCAGATGAAAATTTTAATGCCAATCAGTTAGAATGGAAACTGCAGTTGGCCATTCAACAATTGCCTGAAAAACAACGATTGGTGTTTAACCTGCGTTATTTTGATGAAATGCCTTATGAGGAAATGAGTAAAGTATTAGATACCAGCGAGGGCGCATTGAAGGCGAGCTACCACCATGCAGCTAAAAAAATTGAAGAAGTAATTAAAAACTTATAAACTGTTAAACGATTACTCCAAAAATTAGTCTTTATACCATGATGTTGAGAAGTGAAATGATATTGCAGGAGTTGAAAGAACATTCTCCGGGGTTGGTTCAGATACAACCCACGCAGGTTTATACTGTTCCTCATAATTATTTTGAACAGTTTGCACGCAATTTATTGCTTAAAATTCGTGAAGATGAAGGAGCATCCCTATTTCCCTTTCCCCAAAATCCGTTTGCGGTTCCGAATAATTATTTTAATGAGTTGCCGCATCAAATATTACAACGGATTCAGCAACAGGATAATTCCCAACAAACAGTTTGGGAGGAATTAGAGGAAGTGGCACCATTGCTCAATCAAATTTCAAAAATGCCTGTTTACAGTGTGCCTCCGGGATATTTTGAGCGTACTGATTTTACGCCTGTTCAGGAACAAACTAAGGCAAAAGTAATTGGCTTTAGTAAAACCCGCAAATGGATAATTTATGCAGCGGCGGCTGTTATGGCAGGCATTTTGGTAACCGGTGCATTGTGGAACAATACCATGCTTACTTCATCTATCAATGCTTTTAGTTTGAATAAAGAAATTACGAATGTAAGCGATGAAGCCATTCAAAATTATTTGAACAATGATATTACTGCTCCCGCTTATGTGAATGATACCGCCAGTATTGATACAGATGGTACTATGCAGGATGTGCAGGAAATTTTACAAAACATTAGTGATGATGAGTTGAAAGGCTATTTAAAGGCAACTGAAGGTGTTGTAAACCTGCCGGTAGCTGCCGAAACCAAACAAAAAGTTGGAAGTTAAGCACTAATCAGATTGGCGTTTGATGATCAAATGCTGAATATTTGGAGCATGAAAAATTTGCAGATGAAAAAAAATTATACATTCTTGTTTGTTTTGTTGTTTTGTGGGCTACAGGTATTTGCACAACCCACCAATAATCGTTTTGCCAATATTCAGGGTTTGAAAATTGCTTACATCACCAAACAGTTAAATTTAAACAGTGAGGAAGCACAGCAATTCTGGCCGGTTTATTATGATTATCTAGATGCTTTGAAAGAGGCAAGAAAAAATAATCTCAATAATCCCAATGTGTTGGCATTGGATGAAGCTATTTTAGGGGTTAAGAAAAACTATTACAACCAATTTAAACAAATACTGGGTACCGATGAAAGAGCCAATAAAGTATTTCTATGCGAAAGAAATTTTAGATTGGTTTTAAAGAACGAATTGGAAAGGCGAAGACAAAACGGTTTACCGAATTAACGATAAATGTTTGCTGAAGGCTACATTTGATACACCGGTGTTGCAATATCGTGGTAGAATAAAAAGGTCCAATTTTGAGCTTTACCATCCAGCCACCATTGCTGTCTTAATTGCATGGCCTTTTTTCCGTCAAAATCATATTTAGCTATAAACTTACTTTTCATTTGCTGCAATTGTGGGGCATCATCCGCACCAAAAAAAATGGTTTGTGAATTATTTTTTATGCGACAAATTTGGTGAAAAAGGCTATGCGCACCGGTAATTTCATATTCAATTTCGTAACCGATATTATTTGTTAACCTGCCATTGCCATGTAACCATTGCACTTGCGGATGATGATGCAGCACTTCAATTTCTTCAATCATGTAAGAGGGAAATCCTGTATCCATGGCATAAGTAAATTCTTCTTCCTGAACATAATATACCGCATTAGAAAAGGTAAGGTTATAAAATCCCAGATTGTTTTTTTTACTAATGCCGCCTGCATGGTCTTTGTGTAAATGGCTCATCCACACTTTCGTTACCTGTTCTGGTTGAATATTTTTTGCTTGTAAATTTTGAATCAATTGCAATGTGTGTTGTACAGAAAAACCCAAACCGGTATCTAATAAAATAATATCTTTTTCTGTAATCACTACAAAAGGCTGCACTTCTACCAATAAACTGCCAATGGGCCTGTTTTGTAAATTATCAGCTTCCAGATTAAAAGGAACAAAAATTTTAGATTTATCAATTGTGAAACTCCCTTCCGATAATGGTATTACTTGCATCTAACTTTCATTTAATTGATAAAAAACAAAAAGAAACAGTATTGCTGCTGCTTTCCAATTTTGCAAATATCCCTTCCTTTTTTTAATTAGCGTAAAACCATTTGCCGGTCGGCATCTAATCGGAGCATAATAAAAATTAAGATAGTAAATGTTAGCAGGGAAGATCCACCATAACTAATGAGTGGAAGTGGAATGCCAATAATAGGAAACAAACCAATTGTCATACATACATTTACTACAATATGAAAAAACAGGATGCTGGCAACACTGTAGGCATATACTCTGCTAAAAGTACTTCTCTGCCTTTCTGCAATGTTAACAATACGAAACAGCAGAAATAAATAAATGAGTAAAAAAAACAGGCTTCCTGCCAAACCAAAAGCTTCGCCCAAAGAAGTAAAAATAAAATCGGTATGTTGTTCTGGAACATATTTACCCCGAGTTTGTGTACCCTTCAAAAAACCTTTACCCCAAATACCTCCTGAGCCAATGGCTATTTTACTTTGGCGTACATTATAATCATCGGGTTTTCTGGGAGGCTTATAATTGGCTTTACTGCTATTGGTATGATGGTGGTTTTTACTGCAATCATAATCTTTACCTACCATGCTGTAAATACGTGTGCTTTGGTAGCATTGAAAAACATTATTAAAAATATAAGGCACTGCAAAGCGCTGGATGCCTACACTCAATGCCCATAATACAATAATAATACTTAACAGCCTTTTATTGCGTTTCAATTGTTTTCGAACAAAATAAATGGTTAATACGGCTATAACGGTTAATGCCAAAGCAAGGGTATTAGGTTCAACAATTAATGTGGCTATGACCAGCGCTGCAAAAGAAAAACCAAAAATCAGCAAGCCGGGTGGTAGCCCTTCCCGATACATAACAATGAAGAAAGAAAGGTAAACAAGCGCCAGACCGGTTTCGTTTTGAAAAACAGATAATACTGCCGGAGCCAGCGCCAGCGCACCACCAATTAATTGTGATTTTAATTTGGAGAAATCTGTTTCTTGTCGTGATAAATATTTAGCCAATGCAAGTGCTGTAAAAATTTTACACAATTCTGCCGGCTGCAGGTTAAATCCACCGCCAATGGGTACCCAGCTTTTGGAGCCATTAATGCTTCTACCTACTACAAATGTGGCCAGCATTAAAACAATGCCCAATGTATAAGAAAGATTGGCGAATGCAGTATAAATTTTACTATCTGTGAGTAATATAAATATGGCTGCTACCAAACAAACGCCTGCAAAAATCAATTGTTTACTGTAATTGGTTTTGCCACTGATAAACGATGCCAATACATCGGTATTGGGTTTGTATTCTACCATAAAAATACAGAGTATGCCAATGGCTACCAAAATAAGGTAAATAGCCACAATTACCCAGTCTATACCTGAAGAAATGGTTTGGGTAGAATGATAATTTCTATGCATTGAATTGGAATATTTTCTTTTTTTTGTGATCGGTCATTAAAATAGCCATTGTAAGTGGCTGCTGTTTTTTCTTATTCGGCTGGTTGGGTAATGAATGATTGGGTTGTTGTTTTACTTCATTGGGTAATAATGTTTCAGTTGTTTCGGTGCCGGAAGAATCTAACAACTGCTCTTGCAGATTTTGTCGGTTCTGTTCTTCTTCTCTTTTTAGTTTGATAGAATCCAAACGATTCATTTCCGCTTTCATTCGGGCAGGTATTAAATTGAGTTTGGCTATTTCTTCCACTTTCAATTTTCTGTCGGGTTCGGGTATGGAATCTTTTAAGTATTGTTCAATCATTAAACTGGCAATTGGGGCGGCAGATTGTGCACCAAATCCTGCATTTTCACACAATACAGCAATGGCAATTTTAGGGTGATTGCGTGGGGCAAAAGCGCCAAAAAAAGCATGATCTTTTTGGGCCACACCATGGTAAAAATTTTGTACGGTACCGGTTTTACCGCATACTACAACACCGGGTACCTGTGCAGCAGCTCCGGTTCCATATTCCATTACACCCTGCATGCCATTTTGTACTGCTTCATAAACACTGTCGGGTATGGCACTATCGGTTAAGTGTTTTTCTTTAAAGCGGTCTAATAAATAGTCGAATTCTTTTCCTTCAATTGAATCAACCATATGTGGTGTATAATACCAGCCTTTGTTGGCAATGGTGGCCATTACATTGGCCAATTGTAACACGGTTGTGCTTACCTCACCCTGCCCAATGGCATTAGAAATAACATTGCAGGAGTTCCAGTTTTTTCCAAAAATTTTTCTGTAATAAGAAGAGATAGGCAAATTGCCGGGTTGCTCGCCGGGTAAATCAATTCCCAGCCTGTGTCCCAGTCCGAAAGTGTATGCATAGCTGTTAAATACTTTTAAAGCACTGTCTGCGCCACCATAACGTTGTTGGTCTAATATACGTTTGTACACTGTAGCAAAATAAGTGTTATCACTGTGTGCAATAGCTGAAGTTAAATTAAATGTGCCTTTGTCTAAACATTTCGGACGCCCATTGCCACAACCCCAAAAAGCGCCATTACAAACAATGGAGAAACGTTCATCAATTACACCTTCTGATAATCCAACAATACCCACTACGGTTTTAAAGGTAGAGCCGGGAGAATAGGTGGTATAAATAGCACGGTTTAATAAAGGCAGGCGGGGGTCTTTATATAATTTATTAAAATGCCGGCTTCGTTCACTACCGGTTAAGTAATTTGGGTCATAGGTGGGGGCGCTTACCATGCATAAAATGCCACCGGTATTTGGATCGATAGCAACAATACTACCTACTTTATTGGTCATTAGTTTTTCTCCAAGTGCCTGCAATTGGGCATCTAAACTCAGGTATAGGTTTTTTCCTGCAATGGCTGCAGTATCAAATAGTCCATTTTCATAAGAACCTTGAATTCGGCTCCGGTTGTCTTTTATAAAGCGTTGTATGCCGCGCTGGCCCATTAATACTTTTTCATAGGTGCGTTCAAGCCCTGTCATGCCGGTATAGTCGCCCATTTCATAGCCTTCATCTTTATGTTTGGTTAGAAATGCAGGATTTACTTCAGCTGTATACCCTAAAAAATTAGCGCCAATATGAAAGGGATAAGTACGAACCGAACGCTCACTTAATTCAAACCCGGGGAATTTGTAAATATTTTCATTCAGGCGGGCATACATTTCCTGCGATAACAAAGGTTCAAAAACGCTGGGCCTTACCGAAGTGTTTTTAAAAATAATATCCCGCATTCTCCTTTTATATTCAGCTGTATCAATATCTAATAAATTACATAGTGCTAAGGTATCAATACCACGTGCTTCTGCTGGTGTAACCACCAAATCAAACATAATACTGTTTTCTAACAGGCTTTTATTTTTTCTATCGAAAATAATACCCCTGTCCGGATAAATCACTTTCCTGTAAATGGCATTATTCTCTGCCTGTAATTTATATTTTTTTGAGAAAACCTGCAGGTTGGTTAATTGTGCTGCTATGATGATGAATACAATAGCAAAAATAATTTGTATAACCCTGCTTCTGCTTTGGTTAAATACGGGCATTGTTTTCTAAAATATATCAATAAATAATGAAATGAATATACAAAGATGCACAAAAGCTACAGACAACCGCATAAACTTTTCCAAAAACAAATCATTAAAATATATTTATTGCTTTTTGCAATAAGCAGCAGTTTTATGCAGCGTTTGTTCTGTACTTTGCTTTTCTGAAAAAAAGCATTTCAGTTATAAAAATAAGCAATGAACTAATGGCGGTGGTGCCCAGCACTTTACCTATAAAATACAAAAAATTTCCAAATTGCAACCACTCTATCAATACCAGATAGATATTGTGGGTAAGGGTTAGCAATAGCACATAGAGGCTGTAGGGTGCCCAACCCATACTTTTAATAGAAGGTTCTAAATAGCTTTGTTCTGTGGTTTCCTGAGGGATTAAAATATTGAGTAGAAATGGCCTTAGATAGGCAATAAGGGTACAACAGGCTGCATGCAGACCGGGTGTGCCGGTAAAATAATCTAAACTAATACCGAACAAAAAACCGGTAAAAAGCAATACTAACCGATTAATGGAAAAAGGTAACCAAAGAATAAAGAGAAAATATACATACGGTACAATAAATTGATGAATTGGAGGTATACGATTTAGCACAAATACCTGCACCAAAATAAATAGTACAAAGCGGATGATATTTCGGATGAGGTTACTCATTTTTTAATTTGGTGTTTTCTAAAGTAGTTTGTTCTTTAAAATATTTGTTTTCTATTACATATACATATTGTAAAGTATAAAAATTAGTGGCGGGTTTTACTTTTAAAGTATAGAAGTTAGAAGCTGCTTCATTTTCTGTTCCGCTTACTGTTCCAATTATTAATCCGGGAGGGAAGTTGGCAGAATAACTGCTGGTTACTACGGTATCACCTTTATTCACTACCGAGCCTTTTGAAATATTGCGCAGGGTTAATTCATTCGGATTGTCGCCATTCCATTCAATACTGCCAAAACTGTTGTCTTTCTTCAGCATGGCGCTTACCTTACTGTTGCGGTGTAATAAACTCATTACCTTGCTGTAATTGGGGCTTACATCTATCACTACGCCAACAATACCCTGTGGCCCCATTACTGCCATTCCTCTTTTTATACCCTGATTTGCGCCGCGTTGTAGCGTGAGGTAATTGGTTTGTGCGCTAACTGAATTTCCTACCACACGGGCAGGCAGAAAAATATATTTTCTTGTTTTTTGGAGTGAATCAATGCGCAGCGTATCGGTGAAAATTATTTTTGAAGTATCTGGTATTTGGAAATCTGCTTTTAAGCGATTTCTAAGTGCAGCATTTTCTTCTGCCAGTTGCTGATTAATTTTACGAAGCGAGAAATAACTGTTTATATCATTAAACTGTGTATATATTTTTCCAGTTATATCACCTGTAACTGCACCGAAAAAAACTTCATGGGTTTTACTATATTTGGATAGAAATACCATACTGATTATCTGCAATACAATAAAGCAGATAAATACAAAAAAACGCCTTATAAATAGAAAAATATTTTTCATTTTCCAAAAAGGGAAGCTACTCTAAAAACCTGACAAAATTATTATTCCGGCATCTGTTTTTAGTAAACTGTACAGATTTTTTTAATACGGCTATCGCATAATGAAAGGAAAGCGTTGATAATTTTTAAGCGCCAGTCCGGTACCTCTTACCACACTTTTTAATGGGTCATCTGCTACATGTACAGGAAGTTTAATTTTCGCACTCAATCTTTTATCGAGTCCTCTTAAAAGGGCACCTCCACCGGTAAGGTATAAACCTCTCCGGTAAATATCGCCGGCTAATTCAGGAGGTGTGGTTTCCAGCGCTTTTAAAATGGCTTCTTCAATCTTAAAAATACTTTTATCCAAGGCTTCTGCAATTTCCTGATAGCTCACCATAATTTGTTTGGGGATACCTGTTACCAGATCGCGGCCATTAACAGGCATATCATCGGGTGGATTATCTAAATCTTTCATTGCAGCGCCCACATTTATTTTAATTTGTTCTGCAGTTCTTTCTCCAATTAATAGACTGTGATAGCGGCGTAATGCCTCCATAATATCGGCTGTAAATTCATCTCCGGCTATACGAATAGACTGGTCGCACACAATACCTGCCAAAGCAATAACGGTAATACCGGTGGTACCTCCGCCAATATCAATAATCATGTTTCCAACGGGTTCTTCAACATCTATACCAATACCCAATGCCGCAGCCATGGGTTCATGAATCATATATACCTCTTTGGCACCTGCCTGCTCGGCACTATCGCGTACCGCTCTTTTTTCTACCTCGGTAATGGAAGATGGAATGCAAATGACCATCCGCCAGCTGGGTGGGAAAAGTGGTTTTTTAGGATATACCAGCTTAATTAATTCCCGAATCATTAATTCGGCAGCATTAAAATCGGCAATTACACCATCTTTCAGGGGTCTTACCGTTCTAATGCTTTCATGGGTTTTTTCATGCATAAGCAAGGCTTTTTTGCCTACAGCCAGTACTTCTTTCGGATTATTTCTGTTCAAGGCAACAATACTCGGTTCGTTTACCACAATTTCATCGTTGTGAATAATTAAAGTATTCGCTGTGCCCAGGTCGATGGCAATTTCCTGGGTTAAAAAATTAAAAACTCCCATGTAAATGATGATTCTCTAAAGATGAATAAATTAGTTGCAAAGGTGTATGAAAAATAGGTAACTATCAAAGCCAATTGTGTTTTTATTGAAACTGAATATAATTTGTACGTGAATATTTTGTTTGCCGGACACATGCAGTTATCGATGATACTATAATTGACTTAGATATTCTGTAACTCTAACGCAAAAACTATTTTTTTATTGGCTCTGAAAATACGAATAATCGTGCCAGAGTTTATAAAAATTCGTAACCAATATCATTTCTGTAATACATTCCATCAAACGAAATAGCAGATAATGTTTGTTTGGAAAGCGTTACTGCTTCCTGCAGTTGATGGGCTAATGCCGTTACCGCCAAAACCCTACCCCCGTTGGTTACAATTTGGTTGTTATCTAAACAGGTGCCTGCATGAAATACCATTACATCTGCTCTTTTAGGCAATGTATCCAAACCATGAATGGGTTTGTTTTTTTCATAGGCTTCCGGATAACCGCCACTAACGGCTACAATGGTAGCTGCAGCGCGTTCATCTACATTAATATTTACATCGGCTAATGTGCCATTGTGCATAGCTGCAAACAGGGCTACCAAATCGGTTTGTAACCTGGGTATTACTACTTCAGTTTCCGGATCGCCCATACGGCAATTGTATTCAATTACATAGGGTTTATTACCAACTTTCATTAATCCAAAGAAAATAAAGCCGTTGTATTCCAATTGTTCATCCTGTAATCCTTTTATAGTGGGCTGAATAATGGTGGTTTCTACTTCTTGCATAAATGCATCATTGGCAAACGGAACCGGACTAATACAGCCCATGCCGCCGGTATTTAAACCGGTATCACCTTCTCCAATTCTTTTATAATCTTTTGCATGGCCAATTATCTGATAATCTGTGCCATTGGTTAATACAAAAACACTCAGCTCAATACCGGTTAAAAATTCCTCTATTACAACTTTTTTTGAAGCTTCCCCAAATTGCGCATGTTGAATCATGTTTTCGTAAACAGAGAGCGCTGTTGCATGGTCTTCGCAAATTACAACACCTTTTCCGGCAGCCAGTCCATCGGCTTTTAATACAATGGGTAAGCTATGTTGTTGAATATATGCTTTACCTGCTTCAAAATTGGTTGCAGTAAAACTGGCGTATGCAGCAGTTGGAATGTTGTGCCTTTGCATAAACAGTTTTGAAAATGCTTTGCTACCCTCAAGTTGTGCTGCATTTTTGGAAGGGCCTACTACAATACCATCCCAGTATTTGATTCCTTCCTGATTGATTTCCTGCATAAAATCGTAGATCCCGTTTACCAAAGGTTCTTCGGGGCCAACCACCAGCAAGCCTATTGTTTGTTCTACACAAAAATTTCTGATACTGTTAAAATCGTTGAGGGATAAAGATACATTGGAGCCGTATTGTTGTGTACCTGTATTTCCGGGTGCAATAAATAAAGCATCGCAATGATAACTTTCCGATAATTTTTTGGCCAGTGCGTGTTCACGACCTCCACTACCTAAAAGAAGTATTTTCATTAGAATTTGTTTGTTGATATGATGCGAATCAATTCAATGGTTTTTGATGAAAAAACAGAAAAACCGGCGGATTGGGTTTTATTAAAAAATATAACCTGTTTTCCGGATGGCTGCGAAATTAGCACCTTATTTTTAACTGAAAATATTAGTTTAGGTATTGGAAGACATAAAATAAAAAGCAGTCCTTCAAACAAACTGCTTTTTTAATGTTATTGAGATGGGTTACCCTGCTGAAGCTGCATCTTCCAAGACATAGTTTTTTTCGGGCAGCATTTTGGCTATTAACATATACACAATCAAAAATCCTGATAAAATTGCCACAAATAACCAAAAATAACTGGCACCTGTAAATTTGGCAAAAATACCTCCGCTAGCAATGCTGCTGTTTACAAAAGCGGTGAATAAATTACCTACGGCAACAGTTAATAACCAAATAGCACTCATGGTACTTTTCATTGATTTGGGTGAGTTGGTATAAGCGTACTCCAACCCGGTGATAGAAACCATTACTTCCGATGCAGAAAGTACGGCATAGGCCAAAATTTGCCACCAAACACTGGGGTGCCCGCCATGATCAATAGCTGTTTGAATGAGCGCTATAATAACAAATGATGTGCCGGTTAAAAATAAACCTGCCCCAATTTTTCTGAGTGGCGTTACTTTAATACCCAATTTTTCAACCAATGGATAAATGCCATAAGTAAAAATGGGTATCATCATTAATAGAAATAACGGATTTACTGTTTGTATTTGTTCAGGTAAAAAGGTTTTACCAAAAATATTGAGGTTTAATTTTGTTGCTTGTAAAACCCATTCTGAAAGGCTTTGATCCCACATAGCCCAAAATATGGGTACAAAAGCAAATACCATTAACACCCGGTTTACTGCCTTTACACCATCAATTGACTCAGCACTGTATTGCTCACCTACTGCCTCCCAAGTGGTTTTACCATTGCGGTTACTGAATGCTTTCATCAAATAATAAGACATTATAAACACATAATTTTCTTTTTTAATGCCGGAAGGAGGTATCCTTACATAGTATTTACGGCCTAACCAGAAAATAAGTGTTGCCAGCAACATTAATAAACCCGGTACGCCAAAGGCAACAGATGGGCCAAAAGATTTATACAATACAGGAATGAGCATGGTAGAAAATACAGAACCGGCATTAATACTAAAATAAAACCATCCATAAACTTTACTCATCAGGCTTTGATTCGATTTATCGAACTGATCGCCTACATTGGCCGATACACAAGATTTAATGCCACCGGCTGCTACGGCTATAATCACTAAACCTGTGCTAAATAACGGTAAGCTATGGGTAGATAGTGCCAGCGTTAAATTACCTATGGAATATAAAATAGATACATAAAAAATAACTAAGTATTTACCAAAAAACCAATCTGCAATAATGCCACCCACTAATGGCATTACATAAGCCAATGAAACAAAAATATGGGTTTGTTCATTGCTTTTAGCTTCAGCAATAGCAGTAAGTGCCGGATTGTGTGTGGGATTAAAAAATTGTGCAACCAGAAAAGTTGCCAAAATAGACCGGATGCCATAAAAACTAAATCGTTCTGCAGCCTCGTTGCCAATGATGAATGGAACGGCTTTGGGCATACGTGGCTTAGGTGCAATCGTTTCTTTTAATTCACTCATAATGCATTTTTAAAGTTTTAAAGATATTGGAATTATGTATTTCTGGTTCAAAAAATTGTAAATTAATGGCCGGAATGTTGCACTGGTAAAATATACTACCTCATTTATATATTGTTTTTACTGGCTTATATGGCATTTACGCATACAGGCTAGTGGTGCTGACTGCACTGATATATGCCTGGCTGCTGATTCTGCTTATTGAATTATTACGCAGCCCAGATATGACGAATCTTTCAGAGTGGGAGGAAAAGGCTGCAAAAAATAATTTTCATTATGATGCGGTTTTGTATGTGGAAGTAGTGTTGCATATTTTATTATTCATTATTCATTGTTTTTTAGGTAGTATGCAAACAATAGGATTGCCTTTTACCACTGTTATAGCCCGAATTGCAACCATGGGCTTATTATGCAGCACATTTGGTATTAATGTGGCGCATGAGTTGGGGCATCGGCAAAAAAAATATGAACAGGCACTGGCAAAAATTGCTCTGTTAACCAGTTTATACATGCATTTTTTTATAGAGCATAACCAGGGACACCATAAATGGGTGGCAACACCAAACGATCTGAGTAGTGCGCCTTTGCATTTATCGGTATATGGTTTCTGGGTTAGAAGTGTAACCGGCACATATCAAAATGCCTGGAGAATAGCCAATAAAAGTATTCAGCAACAAGGCCTCCTTGTTATGCATTACAGGAATGAAATGATGCAAATGCAATTCATTCAAATAATATGGATGGCAGGCATTTGGTATTGGATGGGCTGGTTAATTACCTGTTATTATATAGCAGCCGCAGTAATTGGGTTTTTGTTGTTAGAAACCGTGAATTATATTGAACATTATGGATTGCAGCGAAAAAATTGGCTGATGATAAATATGAACGAGTCATGCCCTGGCATAGTTGGAACAGCAACCATGTTATAGGGCACTTAATGTTGTTTGAATTAAGCAGGCATAGTGATCATCATTATATGGCATCCAAAAAATACCAACTATTAAGGCATCAACCCCAATCGCCACAAATGCCTACCGGTTATCCGAGTATGATGTTACTTAGCCTTTTGCCGCCATTATGGTTTTATATGGTTCATCAGCAAATGCAGAAAATTGGATTATTGCCAGAAACAAAAAATCTCACCGAACAGTGAGATTTTTGAGCATTATTTTTTTAGTAAAGTTTATAATTTCCCTCTTTTTATTTCATCTACAACACTAGGATCTAATAATGTAGTGGTATCGCCCAAATTCTCGGTTTCGCCTTCGGCAATTTTTCTGAGAATGCGGCGCATAATTTTACCACTTCTGGTTTTCGGTAAGCCACTTACAAACTGAATTTTATCTGGTTTGGCAATGGCACCAATAATGCGGGTAACAGTTTGCAAAATATCTTTTCTTACCAAATCGCCGGTGCCATGTGTATCCTGACCATGTGAACCTTGATAAATGACAAAAGCATAAATGCCTTGCCCTTTTACATCATGTGGGTAACCTACCACGGCACTCTCTACCACGCCGGCATGCATGTTAATGGCATTTTCTACTTCAGCAGTACCAATTCGGTGCCCGCTTACGTTGAGTACATCATCCACTCTTCCGGTGATGCGATACATACCTTCTTTGTTTCGCATAGCACCATCACCGGTAAAATACATGCCGGGGTAAGTGGCAAAATAATTGGTGCGGCAACGTTCATGATCGCCATAAGTGGTTCTTAAAATACCAGGCCAGGGTGCTTTAATACAAAGATTGCCTGATACAGTTGCGGCATCACCCTGTTCAATTTCTTTGCCATTTTCATCTACTAAAGTCATTTGCACACCGGGTAATGGCAAGGTGGCCCATCCGGGTTTGGATGGTGTAATACCCGCAATGTTTGAAATTAAAATACCTCCGGTTTCTGTTTGCCACCAGGTATCAACAATGGGGCATTTTTTCTTTCCAATATGTTCATGATACCAATGCCAGGCTTCTTCGTTAATGGGTTCACCTACCGTACCCAATACCTGTAACGAAGATAGGTTTTTGCCTGCCAGCGGCCCTAAACCAAAACCCATTAAACTTCTGATGGCAGTAGGTGCGGTGTACAAAATATTTACTTTGTATTTGTCTACAATATCCCAAAAACGACCGGCATCGGGCCAGGTAGGTATGCCTTCAAACATTAGCGTGGTAGCACCGGCAGATAATGGTCCGTAAACAATGTAGCTATGCCCGGTAATCCAGCCAATATCAGCCGTGCAAAAATGTATTTGTCCCGGTTGGTATTGAAAAACATTTACAAAACTGTAATTGGTGTATACCATGTATCCGCCACAGGTATGCACAACACCTTTTGGTTTGCCGGTTGAGCCGGAAGTGTATAAAATAAATAAGGGGTCTTCTGCATCCATTTCTTCGGCTACAAAATCTGTTAGCCCCAAGGTTTCTATTTTTTTAATTTCATCTTCCCACCAAACATCACGCCCTTTTATCATAGAAACCGGTGTTCTGGTGCGTGTACAAACAATTACCCTTTGTACGGTTTTATTGCCAATTAAAGCATCATCAATTACACTTTTTAAAGGAATGTCTTTGGCACCTCTAAAAGCACCGTCGCAGGTAATAATGTAAGTTGCTTTTGCATCTTCTAACCGGTCGGAAATACTTTGGGCCGAAAAGCCACCAAATATTACTGAATGTATGGCGCCAATTCGGGCACAGGCTAAAACTGCAATGGCCAATTCAGGAATCATGCCCATGTAAATACAAACCCTATCACCTTTTTTAACGCCATTATTTTTGAGTACATGCGCAAATAAACAAACTTTTTCATGCAATTTTTTATAGGTAAGTACCCGGTGGTGTTCGTCAGGGTCATTGGGTTCCCAAATAATGGCCGGCATATTGCCCATTTTTTCTAAATGTCGGTCTAAGCAGTTTTCTGTAATATTGAGTTTGCCGCCTTTAAACCATTCAATTTTTGGTTCTGTAAAATTCCACTCTAAAGTTTTATCCCACTTTTTACGCCAGGTAAAATTTTCTGCAATGTTATTCCAGAAAGCTTCCGGATTTTCAACACTGTTTTTGTAATCGGATTGATACTGTGCTACAGTTTTAATTTGATAAGGATACGACATGGCAATCAATGTTTTGGCAATAAAATTAAGATTATTGGTTGGCATGCAGTGATGGGCATGTTGTTTTTTGTTGCAAAATGCAAAGGTTTGCGCCATAATGGTAACATGGTTTTCTGCTTTCCATCATTTTTTTAGGCTATTTTAATTTAAATGGTAAGCATCAAAAATAAACACAAGTCTATCTTTGCATTATTATTTCATGAACAATTCAACTTTTAAAATGAAACAATATGTTTCGTAATTCATTGCTGTCGGGTATTTTTCTTTTAACATTTTCTATTCATTGCAAAATAATTTTAATGAAGCAAAAGTGATTGCCCAAAAAACAATTCAAATTTATTTTGCTCAATTTTCCTGTTGCGATTGGTGTAGTAATCTGGTTTAGGTTCTACAAACCATCAATTTAATAGCCAATGTTATTTCAATTACTTTCTGTTTGAACAGATGAAAATATGAGGTTATTTTATGTTTTTGTTGCAATCTGCTTAGGTTTAAAGTAGTACTTTCGGGCAAATTAGCAACACATGTCGGTCGAAGTGCAACATTTACTGAAACAGTATGGTACACAATTGGCAGTAAACGATATAAGTTTTAAGCTGAATAAAGGAGAAATTACCGGTTTTCTCGGGCCAAATGGTGCCGGTAAAAGTACCACCATGAAAATGATAACCGGCTATTTACAGTCCGATGCCGGAACCGTTTTAGTGAATGGAATAGATGTGCAACGGAATCCAATTGACGTAAAAAAAATGATTGGATATTTGCCCGAGTCAAATGCATTGTACTATGAAATGTATGTGAGTGAATACCTTTATTTTGTTGCCGGTATTAAAAAAATAGATCAAAAATGGAAGCACATAAAAAACGTAATTGCCCTTACCAGTCTGGAACTTGAAAAAAATAAAAAAATAGGGCAGCTTTCAAAAGGATACAAACAAAGGGTAGGTCTTGCCGCAGCATTAATTAATCAGCCTGAAGTACTTATTTTAGATGAGCCAATCAGTGGGTTAGATCCCAATCAAATTGTTGAAATTAGAAATGTTATTAAACAACAGGGAAGCGATAAAACGGTATTGTTTTCTTCCCATACTTTACAGGAAGTGAATGCAGTATGCGATCGAGCCATTATTATTCATGAAGGAAAAATAGTGGCCAATGATTCGTTGCAAAATTTACAACATCAAAAAAATGAAGTGGCAACTGTTATTGTAAGTTTTCGGGAACAGCATTTAACTTTAGAGCAATTAAAATTCAATTTTGTTGATCGTGTAGAAATGATAACACCGGGTAATTTTAAATTACATACCAAACAAGAGCAATTGGTAAGAAAAAACCTGCTGGCTTTTGCCTTACAGGAAAATTTGAATATACTTTCCCTACAAACGGAACAAAAATCGCTGGAAGAAGTATTTCGCCAGCTAACACTTGGTAGTTAAATATATCAGAAAAAATTCCACAGATAAATTAATTTCGCATCCAATAAATTAAAAATAAGCAACCATGAGTTACATTGTAGAAGTACATGCCCGCCAAATATTAGATAGTCGCGGTAACCCAACGATTGAAGTAGATGTTTTAACCGATGAAGGTATCATGGGCCGTGCAGCAGTACCCAGTGGTGCCAGCACCGGTGTACATGAAGCCGTTGAATTGCGGGATAATGATAAAAAAGTTTATCAGGGAAAAGGCGTTTTACAGGCTGTAAAAAATGTAAATGAAACAATAGCAGAAGCAGTAGTGGGTTATGATGTTGCCCAACAAGTGGCCATTGATGAGGCGATGATTGAATTAGATGGCACGCCCAACAAAGCTAAATTAGGTGCCAACGCAATTTTAGCAGTTAGTATGGCTGTTGCAAAAGCTGCTGCTGAAGAAGCAGGATTGCCTTTATATCGCTACATAGGTGGTACCAATGCAAAAACATTGCCCATTCCTATGATGAATATTTTAAACGGTGGTGCACACGCTGATAATAAAATAGATTTTCAGGAATTTATGGTAATGCCTATTGGTGCCCCATCTTTTAGTGAAGGATTGCGCTGGGGTGTTGAGGTTTTTCACGCATTAAAATCAGTATTAAAGAAAAAAGGTTACAGTACCAATGTGGGCGATGAAGGTGGTTTTGCACCTAATATTCAAAGCAATGAAGAAGCCATTGATACGGTAATGGCGGCAATTAGCGCTGCCGGGTTCAAAGCCGGAACACAGATGGCCATTGCCATGGATCCTGCAGTAAGTGAAATGTTTAATGCCGATAAAAAAATATATCATTTTCATAAATCAGATGGCAAAGAACTTTCTATTGAAAAAATGGTAGATTTTTGGGCTAACTGGGCAAAAAATTATCCCATTGTTTCTATTGAAGATGGGATGGCTGAAGACGACTGGGATGGCTGGAAATTATTAACACAAACATTGGGCAGTAAAATACAATTGGTGGGCGATGATTTGTTTGTTACCAACGTAAACCGTTTACAAAGAGGTATTGATGAGCATATTGCCAATGCATTATTGGTGAAAGTAAATCAAATTGGATCAATTACTGAAACAATTAATGCCGTTACTTTGGCGCAGCACAATGGTTATAATACCATCATGAGTCATAGAAGTGGTGAAACTGAAGATGTAACCATTGCCGATTTAGCTGTTGCATTAGGTTGCGGACAAATTAAAACCGGCTCCGCTTCCCGTACAGATAGAATTGCCAAATACAACCAGCTGCTTAGAATTGAGGAAGAACTGGGTTCAACAGCCATCTTCCCAACCGGTAAAATTAAGTTTGCTAAGTAGTGATACTTAATTACTTATTGAATGAAAGAGGGAGGCATGGCAACATGTTTTCTTCTTTTTTTTATGCTTTTTTCAATAAAACAGCAAATATTCCGTTTAATAAACAAAATAACTTTCAACTCAAGTAATTTTGGCATGAGGCTGCTCAAATCAATTTGAAATATTCTTTTGTGTTCTTGATATGAATCAATCAGTTGAAAAAAAATTGTTACATTACAATGCATTTGGTTGTTTAAAAGGTTGAAATAAAAATGTTCTCTTACGCATGAAAAAAATTTCCTCATTTTTTTACAATAAGTATGTGCTGGTCACCGCATTTTTTGTGGTTTGGATGCTATTTATTGATCAGCGCGATGTTTTTTATGTATTGCAGCAAAAACATCAATTACAATCACTGCAATTAAAAAAACAATACTATGAACAGCAAATTAAACTGGTACAAATAGATTTAGATAATTTACAGCATAATCCCGCCGCAATTGAAAAATTTGCCCGTGAAAAATATCTGATGAAAAAGCCCAATGAAGATGTTTTTATTGTGGAAGGCGATGTTTTCCACAATTAATGCACTACTGCAACAATTGAAATAAAAGCTCGTTTAACTGAGGTCGTCTTGTTTGATTAAAAAACGAAACAACAAATCACCAATAACACTGCAAAAAATATCCAGTAACAATGAAATCATTTACAGAAGAAGCACTATTATTATACCTTTATCAGGAAACCGATAAAAACTTAACCAAAGAAATTGAAGCAGCATTAGAAGAAGATATTCATTTGCAAGAAAGACTGAAATTACTGCAACGCAGCATCAAACAATTAGAACGGTTAAAAAAACAATCAAAACATCCCCGCGAAGAGTCTGTGAACAGTATTTTGGCGTATGCTAAAAAATTGGCTAAAAAATAACGTATTTTTAGTTTGCTATTTTTCAAAAACACATGTTATGAAATCATTTTTATTGGCATTGGTGATTTGCACCACAGGTTACTTTGCAGTAGCTCAATCGCACGGTACAGTAAGTGAACATGAAGTAATTAAAAGTAATATTCTGCATAAAGATGTAGCGTATGCAGTGTACCTTCCTTTCGATTATACCACTTCAAACCGCAATTATCCTGTTGTTTATTTATTGCATGGGTATACTGATGATCAAACCGGTTGGTTGCAGTTTGGTGAAATAAACCGCTATGCAGATAAGGCTATTGCCGATGGTACCATTCCTCCTATGATTATTATTATGCCGAATGCTGACTCAAGCTGGTATATTAATTCATTTGATGGGAAAGAAAATTATGAAGACTTTTTTATGAAAGAGTTGATGCCAACTGTTGAAAAAAAATACCGTATTAAAGCTGAAAAAAAATTCAGAGGTATTGCCGGACTATCGATGGGTGGTTATGGCACTTTAATATACGCTATGAAATATCCCGATTTGTTTGCAGCAGCAGCCCCACTCAGTGCCGCCGTTTTTACCGACGATGAGATGGTAAATATGCCACAAAAAAGCTGGGATATAACATTTGCCAGATTATATGGTAATAACTTAACAGGTAAACAGCGTTTAAATAATGCCTGGTATCAAAATTCAATTTTAAAAATGGTAGAAAATACACCGGCAGATAGTTTGAAAAAAGTACGTTACTGGATGGATTGTGGTGATGATGATTTTTTAACAAGAGGTAACTGCATGCTGCATATTGCATTAACCGATAAAAAAATTCCACACGAATATAGGGTACGCGATGGGGCGCATAACTGGACATACTGGCGCACCGGAATTACAGATGCACTTCAGTTTATTGGAAACAGCTTTCACCAGTTTTAGCCACTTTTCTTTGTTGTATTCTATTTGAAGCAGGTGTATGACCAAAAAAGAACGTTATAAAATTGTATTAGATTATTTTGAACGTAGCATACCCAATGCGCAAACAGAATTAATATACCATAATCCGTTCCAACTGCTGGTTGCTGTTATTCTTTCTGCACAATGCACTGATGTTCGGGTTAATCAAACCACACCGGCTATTTTTAAAAAGTATCCTAACGTGGCTGCATTGGCGCAAGCTACATTTGAAGAATTATTACCATTAATAAAAAGTATATCTTATCCCAACAATAAAACCAAACATTTAATAGGCATGGCCAATATGCTCATTCAAAAGTTTGGGGGCGAGGTACCCATGACGGTGAATGAATTGGTTCAATTACCCGGAGTAGGCCGAAAAACAGCCAATGTAATTACCAGTGTTATTGATCAGCAACCCAATATGGCGGTAGATACACATGTTTTTAGGGTAAGTGCCCGTTTGGGGTTAACTACAAAAGCTACTACGCCCTTAGCAGCCGAAAAGCAATTGATTCAATACATACCCGAAACATTGGTGCACAAAGCACATCATTGGCTTATTTTACATGGGCGATATACCTGTTTGGCACGCAATCCTAAATGCAGTGCATGTGGTTTAACCGAAATATGTTTGTATTATAAAAAACAAATGAAAAGTAAAACCTTAAAAACAACCGCATAGCTTACTGATTGGCCATTTTTGCAGAGTTTTCTGCCAATTGCAGTGCTTCAATAAATTCATCAATTTCGCCATTCATTACTGCATCTAAATTATACGAAGTTAATCCAATTCTGTGGTCGGTAACCCTTCCCTGCGGCCAGTTGTAGGTGCGAATTTTTGCACTTCTGTCGCCGGTGCTTACCAAAGTTTTTCTTTGCCGGGCAATTTCTTCTTCCTGTTTACGCACCTGTTCTTCATACAATTTTGTACGCAGCATTTGCATAGCCTTTTCGCGATTCCCTAACTGTGTTCGCTCTGTTTGGCATACCACCACTGTTCCGGTGGGTATATGGGTTAAAAATACCTTGGTTTCTACTTTGTTTACATTTTGTCCGCCGGCACCTCCACTTCTGGCAGTTTCCATTTTAACATCACTTTCTTTCAACTCAAAATCAACTTCTTCTGCTTCCGGTATCACTGCAACAGTAGCCGCCGAAGTATGCACACGACCCTGTGTTTCAGTAGCGGGCACACGTTGAACACGGTGTACCCCACTTTCAAATTTTAAAGTTCCATACACATCTTCGCCGGTTACTTCTACCACAACTTCTTTGTAGCCACCTGCTGTGCCCTCACTTTCACTCACAATAGCCGTTTTCCAACCCTTTTTGGCACAATAACGTAAATACATTCCTAATAAATCGCCTGCAAAAAGGCTCGCTTCATCGCCACCAGTACCGGCTCTAATTTCCAAAATGGCATTTTTATCATCCTGCGGATCTTTCGGAATTAATAATTGGGTTAATATTTTTTCTAATGAATCTTTCTTCATTTCTAATTCCGGTAATTCCATTTTAGCCAGCTCTTTCATCTCCTCATCGTTGCTATTCAGGTTTTCTTTTACAAACTGATAGTCGTTGAGTACCTTTTTGTATTCCTCAAATGGTTGTACAATTTTCTCTAAGGAACGGTATTCCTTGCTAAGTTTTCCAAACGCTGCCTGGTTATTAATAATCTCCGGGTTGGTCAGTGCAACACCTACCTGGTCAAATCGCGCTTTAATGGCTTCTAGTTTATCCAGCATATCCACAAAAAATTTTGAGTTGGCAAAAGTACTGCTTTGCAGTAAGATTAAGTTTCCTTAATTTCAATCACCCCAAAACAGCACACATGAGAAAATTAATTTGGCTTTTTATTGTTCTTTTCCCCGTTGCACTAACAGCCCAAACTGCTGATATATTGATAAAAAATGGGAAAATTATCAATGGAACAGGTAATAATTGGTTTTATGGTGATGTGGCTGTTGTGAACAATAAAATTGCAGCGGTAGGTGATCTCTCTGCCTGGAAAAGCGCCAAAATAATTGATGCCGCCGGAATGATAGTAGCACCTGGTTTTATAGATGTACACACGCATATTGAAGGCGATGAAGTCCGAAATCCTACAGCAGATAATTTTATTTATGATGGGGTAACCACGGTAATAACGGGTAATTGTGGCCTTTCTAAAGTAGATATTGGAAATTATTTTAAGTGGTTAGACAGTTTGCATCTTTCTATTAACATTGCATCATTAGTAGGGCATAATGATATACGGAAAGCCGTAATGGGCACTGCCCGAAGAGCGCCCACTGAAGCTGAAATGTTGCAGATGGAAGCTATTACCCGAAAAGCAATGCAGGATGGAGCAGTAGGTTTGTCAACCGGTTTAATTTACATTCCCGGTACTTATGCCGCTACCGATGAAGTGGTAGCTTTAGCTAAAGTGGCTGCAGCCTATCATGGTGTATACGCTACCCACATGCGCGATGAGGGGGATAGTGTAGTTCCGGCTATGCAGGAAGCATTGCATATTGGTACAGCTGCAGGTCTGCCTGTTGAAATTTCGCACTTTAAATTAAGTGGCCAGCAAAACTGGGGAAGAAGTAAAGAAACACTTGCGTTAATAATAGATGCCAGAAAAAAAGGGATTGATGTTACCATTGATCAATATCCCTATACCGCCAGTAGTACCAATTTAGGAACATTGTTACCTGATTGGGTATTGGCAGATGGCAAAGATTCAATTAATGCCCGATTCAATAATCCTGTTATCCGTGAACAGGTAATTGCTTATATGCTACAACGCTTAAGTAAGCGAAAATTAAAGCATTTCAGTTATCCGGTAGTAGCCAATTATGCTTTTGATACTGCTTTTAATGGGATAAGTATCGAAACAATAAACCTGTTAAAAGGCCGAAAACATACGGCCAAAGCTGAAGCTGAAACCGTTTTAGAAATGATGCAGCACGGTGGTGCCGGTATGGTGTTTCACGGCATGAGTGAAACAGATGTGCAATACATTATGCAGTATCCTTTCTGCATGTTTGGCTGCGATGCCGGTATCCGAGTTTTTGGTGAAGGTGTGCCGCATCCTCGTGGTTATGGCAGTAATGCGAAAATTTTAGGAAAGTATGTTCGTGAGGAACATTTGTTTTCTTTGGAACAAGCCATTCGACGTATGACCAGTCTGCCGGCACAAAAATTTCACTTACAAAACAGAGGATTGTTATTACCGGGATATGCGGCAGATATTGTAGTGTTTAATCCGGATACAGTAACCGATAAAGCTACCTATGAAAAACCACACCAGTATTCAGAAGGGTTTAAATATGTGGTAGTGAATGGAACCATTACATTGAAAAATGGGCAGCATACCGGCGCACGAAATGGTATTACACTAAAAAATAGTGCATCATTTTAATGGTTTCATAAAGAAGTACGATTTTGAAAATAGCTTGTTGTATTGCATTAATTATAAACATTCATATATGAAAATATTTTTTACCCTAATCGCTTTGTGTTTTGCTATCAGCTTAACTGCACAACGTTACCAACGCATTACACAGCGGGCAATTTTAGTAGATACACATAACGATATTTTGAGTGCCTGTATAGAGAAGAAGGTATCGTTAGATCAAGATTTGAAAGGTGTTACCATGTCTGATTTAAAAAGATTTAAACAGGGGGGCGTAGATGTACAATTTTTTTCTGTGTGGTGTGATAGTGACCAAAGGAATCCATTTGACTTTGCGAATCGTGAAATGGATACATTGTATGCCGTGGCTGAACGAAACCCTGATAAAATGGCTATCGTAAAAAATTATAGCCAGTTAATGCAAGCGGTAAAAGCACATAAACTGGCAGCATTATTTGGCGTAGAAGGTGGGCACATGATTGAAAATGATGTATCCAAACTTGATAGCCTGTATAAAAGAGGTGCCCGCTATCTAACACTCACCTGGAATAATTCAAACCCCTGGGCAAGTTCGGCAATGGATGAAACCCTTCACCCAGATGCATTGCAACAAAAAGGACTGTCTGATTTTGGAAAAAAATTAGTACAACACATGAATCAATTGGGAATGATGATTGATGTATCGCATGTAGGTGAACAAACTTTTTGGGATGTAATGCATACCACTACAAAACCTGTAATTGCTTCGCACAGCGATGTTTATGCGCTTTGTCCAGTTTTTCGAAATTTAAAAGATGATCAGATAAAAGCGATTGGTAAAAATGGAGGTGTTGTACAATTGAATTTTTATTCTGGATTTTTAGACAGCACTTTTATGCAAAAACAAAAACTGTTTGGTGTGCACCATCGCCATGAATTAGATTCAATGATTCATGCAGGAACACAACAAGATTATGCCCTAATCATTTTATTTGAAAAATATGCGGCAGAAATAAATAGCTGGCGGCCTCCATTATCCTTACTGCTCGATCATTTGGATTATGTGGTACATTTAATTGGTGTAGACCATGTTGGCATTGGATCTGATTTTGATGGCATTAACGCTGCACCGCAGCAATTAAATGATGTTACAAATTATGCGCTCATTACCAAAGGTTTATTGCAAAGAGGATACAGTAAAAAAGATATCAATAAAATTTTAGGCGGTAATTTGTTGCGTGTTTTCAAACAAAACGAAAATTAAAAATAAAAGTATTGTTATGAAATATGTATGGATTGTTTTGCTTTGGCCGATACAGCTTTTTGCACAATCACCTACCCATGAAATGGTTGCCAGATGGGAAGACATGGCAAATAATGTAACCATTATCAGAGATAATTGGGGCATACCACATATTTACGGAAAAACAGATGCGGCTGCTGTTTTTGGTTTGTTGTATGCACAATGCGAAGATGATTTTGATAGGGTTGAAATGAATTATATTGAAAAATTAGGCCGTATGTCTGAGATAAAAGGTGAATCTGCTTTGTATGATGATTTACTGATCAGGTTGCAAATTGATTCAGCAGATGCCCAAAAAGATTATGCAGCGGCGCCGCAATGGTTAAAAGCTTTACTCAATGCGTATGCTAATGGCATCAATTTTTATTTGTACAAACATCCGGAGGTAAAGCCCAAATTGCTATACCGCTTTAAACCCTGGTATCCACTTTTGTGGACGGATGGCAGTATTGGTGCCATAGATATTGGAGGGGTAAGTACAACTGAAATAAAAAATTTTTATGGCAAGATAAATGTGCCGGTAGCTAAAGTTTATACTGAAAACAGCATCTTAACATCAGGTTCTAACGGCTTTGCCTTTGCGCCATCCAGAACCGCATCGGGTAATGCGATATTGTACATTAATCCGCATGTTACTTTTTATTTTAGATCTGAAGTGCAAGTGGTAAGTGATGAGGGGTTAAATGCATATGGTGCAGTTACCTGGGGGCAATTCTTTGTCTATCAGGGTTTCAACGAACATTGCGGATGGATGCATACTTCCAGCTATGCAGATGTGGCCGATTTATATGCAGAAAACATTATTCAAAAAAATGGAAAATATTATTATGAGTATGAAAAGAAATGGCTGCCGGTTACAGAAAAAAATATTACTATTTTTTTTAAAACTGAAAATGGCTTGTCTTCAAAATCAATTACTGCCTATTATACACATCATGGTCCAATAATGGCAGAACGAAATGGGAAGTGGATATCTGTTAAAGCCATGAATCGATCTATGAATAGTCTCATACAATCATGGCAACGAACAAAGGCCAATGGGTTTGAATCGTACAAAAAAATTATGGAGTTGTATGCGAATACCTCTAACAATACCGTTTTTGCAGATGATAAGGGCAATATTGCCTACTGGCATGGAAATTTTATACCACGCAGAGATACAGCTTATAACTGGGCATTACCTGTTGATGGCACTACTGCCGCAACTGAATGGAAAGGCTTACATACTTTAGATGAAATGGTGCATGTATATAATCCTGCCACCGGCTGGATAGAAAATTGTAATTCAACCCCTTTTACCGTATCGGGAAGCAGCAGCCCATTGAAACAAAATTATCCGCGATATATGGCACCCGATGGTCAGAATTTCAGAGGGATATTGGCCGTTAAACTTTGGGAAAATGCAAAGCAATTAACGATTGATAAGGTAATACAAACGGCATATCTTACACATTTAAGTGCTTTCGATATTTTAATTCCTGCTTTGTTAAAAGCTTATGATTCCGAGAAAAGTAAATATCCGCAATTACAATTACCAATAGAAATGTTGCGAAGTTGGAATCGTAATGCAACTGCTACTTCAGTGGCTACTACCTTGGCAATTGAGTGGGGGCAACAATTATTGCCTGCTATTATGCGTAATATTGGTGAGGATGATGAAGCCGATCAGGTACAAAAAACAGAACGTTTTGTGCAACAAGCCAATGCCGTTACTTTATTACATCCACTTGAAAATGTGATTGAAAATTTAAGAGTGAATTTTGGAACATGGCAGGTTGCCTGGGGCGATATGAACCGTTACCAGCGGTTAACCGGAAAAATAAATGAGCAATTTGATGATAGCAAACCCAGTCTGCCTGTTGATTTTGCAGCTTCTACCTGGGGTTGTATTCCATCGTTTGTAAGCAGAACATTCAATGGAACCAAAAAAAGATATGGGTATAACGGCAATAGTTTTATTTGTGCGGTTGAATTTGGAAAAAGAATAAAAGCCAAATCATTGCTCACCGGTGGCGAAAGTGGTCATTTGTCATCTGCACATTTTTCCGATCAGGCAGCCATGTACACCAATGGCATTTTTAAAGATGTGTTGTTTTACAAAGAAGATGTATTGCAACATGCCGAAAAAACCTATCATCCGGGTAGTTGATTCCATTTAATAATGCATTAGTTTTTGAATAGCAGCTTCTAATCTTGAACTGGCTAAAAAATTTTGTTCCAATGCCGTATTAAATGGAATGGGTGTATCTAAACTGGCACAGCGCAACACGGGTGCATCTAAATGCTCAAAACAATGTTCAGTGATCCATGCACTGATTTCGGCACCAATACCGCCTGTTAAGGTATCTTCATGCAGCACCAATATTTTACCTGTTTTATGAACCGTAGCACTAATGTTTTCATAATCTAAAGGCTGTAAAGATCTTAAATCAAGAATTTCAATATCTGTTTCTGTATGTTGCGCTGTATATTGTAATGCCCAGTGAACACCGGCGCCATAGGTAATAATACTCATATCATTCCCGGGTTTTATTACATGTGCTTTTCCAATAGGAATTTCATAGTACTCGTTTGGAGCATAACTACTAATACTCCTGTACAAAGCTTTGTGTTCAAAAAATAAAACCGGATTGGGGTCTTTAAAAGCTGCAAGCAATAACCCTTTTGCATCAAAAGGGGTAGCAGGGTATACTACTTTTAATCCGGGTACATGTGTAAACCATGCCTCATTGCTTTGGGAATGAAATGGGCCAGCGCCAACACCGGCACCTGTGGGCATGCGAATTACTACATCAGCATTTTGTCCCCAGCGGTAATGGATTTTTGCAAGATTATTTGCAATTTGATTAAAGCCTACTGATACAAAATCGGCGAACTGCATTTCAACCATACTTTTAAAACCTTCTAAACTTAGCCCCAGTGCTGTTCCTATAATTGCGCTTTCACAAAGTGGTGTATTGCGTACCCGATTTTTGCCAAATTTTTCAACGAACCCTTCTGTAATTTTAAATACACCGCCATATTCTGCAATATCCTGCCCCATCAATATCAGGTTAGGATATTTTTCCATCGCCTGATCTAGTCCTTCTTTAATGGCATCTATCAGTCGATGGGGTTTCTGTGAAGTTGCTTGTAGCCGAAAGGTTTCATCGGGTTCAGTTATTTTTGGTGCTGGTGCATACACATCGGCCAATTCTAAATCAGTATTAGGTATAATGGCCGGTGCCTGAAATGCGATTTGCAATTCCAGCTCAATTTCTTTCTTGGTATTTTGTCTGATTTCATCTATTGCCTGTGCAGAAAGTATTTGCGCATCTAATAAATACTGCTCATAATTTTTTACCGGATCTTTCTCGCCCCATATCTCAAATAATTCATGTGGAACATATTTTGTGCCACTGGCCTCTTCATGCCCTCTCATTCTGAAAGTCATGCATTCAATAAAATAAGGCTTTTGCTGTGTGATGCAATAATCCCTAACCCCACGAATGGTATCATACACTTCCAAAATATTATTCCCATCAATTTGAACGGCTTCCATGCCATAACCTAAGGCTTTGTCAACCAAATTTTTGCAACGGTACTGTTCATTTACTGGCGTGCTAAGTCCATAACCGTTGTTTTCAATCAAAAAAATAACGGGTAAGTTCCATACTGCCGCTACATTTAATGCTTCATGAAAATCGCCTTCGCTGGTTCCACCATCACCACTAAAGGCTAATGCTACTTTTTGTTTTTGTTGTAGCTGATTGGCTAATGCCACACCATCGGCTATAGCCAATTGTGGGCCAAGGTGCGATATCATTCCGCAAATAAAATGTTCTTTGCTTCCAAAATGAAAACTTCTTTCTCTTCCTTTTGAGTAGCCTTCTTTATTTCCTTGCCATTGCATAAACAATTTATGCAGGGGCATTTTACGGGATGTAAACACGCCTAGATTTCTATGCAGTGGCATTATCCATTCATCGGGTTCTAATGCCATGGTAGCACCTACTGCAATGGCTTCCTGACCAATACCGCTAAACCATTTACTGATTTTTCCCTGACGCAGTAACAACAGCATTTTTTCCTCTATCAATCTGGGTAATAACAATTGCCGGTAAAGGTTTATTAAGTCGGTATCAGTAAGCGATTTTCTGTTAAATTCCATGGCAGCTCTTGTTTTAAAGTTCTAAATTACCGGTTATTCGCTGCAGGTATATCAATCTGCAAAAATGTTTTCAAAGTTTTTTAAAAGGGTATAAAAAAACCCCATACTGTTTGGGTATGGGGCTATCAAAAATAATTGGTTCATTAGTTTCTGCTGCTGGCCAAACGGCTAAGTAGTTTTAATATTTCAATGTATAACCAAACAATGGTAACCAGCAAACCAAAAGCGCCGTACCATTCCATAAATTTAGGTGCTCCTTGCTCAGCGCCTCTTTCAATCATATCAAAATCCAATAAAAGATTCAAGGCAGCAATGGCTACAACAAACAAACTGATACCAATGCCAAGCATACCGCCATTGGTAATACTCATAAATGGCATATTCACTCCAAAAAGGCCCAAAATAAGTGTAAGACCATAAAAGATAGCGATGCCTAAAGTAGCAGTGAAAATGATGCTTCTTAATTTGTCGGTTACTTTAATAATCCTGAAACTGTACAGCAAAAACATAGCCAATGCAACACCAAAAGTTAAGCCCACCGCTTGTAGTACCAAATTTGGATAATTTTTTGCAAACATGTCATTGATCATTGCTGAAATGGCACCAATAAATAATCCTTCCAATATGCCATAGGCTGGGGCAATATAACCTGCCCACATGGGCTTAAACATAATTGCAATAGCGGCAATTAAGCCACCAAAAACACCCACCATCATTAGAGTGGTGGTAGTACCTGGTTGGCCGCTTTGGTAGGTATGCCAGGTATAAAAAGCGCCACCAATTACCATCAGCATTAAAAAACCGAATTTATTTAAAGTGCCTCTTACACTCATAATGCCTTGTGCATTGGCTTCGGCAGTAAGGCTGTTATTAAAAATTTTTTCTGTTAAAGTAGGGTTACCAGATTTAAAAATTGCCATAATTTAAATTGTTTTAATTCTTGTGTAAAGTTAATGCAATAATGTAAAAATAGTCGTTAAAGTTATAATGGTTTTTTAAGATTGGGGTAATGGTCAACTGTTTCAAAAACGTAGTTGGAGTTTTGTTTTAACAGGCCAATAAATTTTTGCAAAGAATCGGTAAAGTTGGCATTTCTGAACATCCGGTCGTGTGAAAGAATCACCAGATGATTTTTAGTATGGGTATAATTTTTTGCAAATGCATGATTGACCAGTTCCAACATTGTTTCCGGAGTTTGAACGGGGTTTGCCGTTTTATGGTTAAAACTCCATTCTACATCCCACCCAATCACATTGTAACCTGCACTGTCTAACATTTTGCAAACAGGTTTTACTAATGGCGACGCTTTCATGGTATGGGCACCAATCCAAGCACTATTGCCGGGTAAGCGAATAATTTTGAAGGGTACATTCAATGATTCCTGAGCTATTATAAAATCGTTAAATGCCATATTGGGATGATGATAAAAATAAATGTATTTATTATTGGCATGGGTGTAACTATGATTCGCTAAAAGTATTTGCGGATAATCATTGCGCATAGAAGCCACTAATTTTTTCAGATATATATCGTTTGCCTGATTGCCTATCATAAAAAAAGAAGCTTTTATTTGTTCTTTTTTTACGGTTTCAATACAGGCAGAGGTACCATGTTGCGGACCGTCATCAAAAGTTAAATAGATGTATTTTTTTGATGTATCATTTTGAATAGGTGTACTAATAATGGTTTGCTTTTGTACCTGTACGCAATCTGCCGGAGCCACTAAATCAGGTATTGCAATTGCAAGGGAAGATAATTTTGCGTTGGAAGGCTTTTCATTGCATGAAATGATGAGCATGCACAACAAAGTTGATATACTGAAACCGGTAAATTTTTTTATCAATGGTTGAATCATATATTCTATTTATTCTCGGCAGGGAATGCAAGTTAATGCGGTAATGTGTAATAAATGTTTAAAATGTTTATAGATTACCGCAAAACTGCTCAAATTTAAATAGGTATTATACTTAACTTCGTACCCAATTTTTTATAAAATGAACAGAAATGAGCAATTACTACAGGATGTAGTAATCAAATTTGCAGGCGATAGTGGCGATGGCATGCAATTAACAGGACAGCAGTTTACCAATAACACCGCCTTATTAGGGATAGATTTAGCAACCTTTCCCGATTTTCCTGCTGAAATCAGAGCCCCCATTGGAACGCTACCCGGTGTAAGTGGTTATCAGTTACATTTTTCTTCCAATAAAGTATACACCCCTGGCGATATTGCCGATGTATTGGTTGTCATGAATGCAGCAGCATTAAAAGTAAACTTGAAGGGTATTAAACCGGGTGGAAAAATTATTGCCAATGTTGATGGGTTTGATGCAAAAAATTTACGTTTAGCCAATTATCCCGATGGCGTTAATCCCTTAGAAGACGGTAGTTTGGATAATTATGAGGTCATTAAAATTGATGTAACCAAACTAACAAGAGAGGCACTTAAAGATTTTACCGATTTAGGTACAAAAGAACGCGACCGTGCCAAGAATATGTTTGTGTTAGGTTTTATTTATTGGATGTACAACCGAACACTTGATAATACCATTGCGTTTCTGAAGGAAAAATTTGGTAAGAAAGAAAGCATTTTACAAAGTAATATTAAGGTATTACAGGCGGGTTATAATTATGGTGATACTACGGAAACCTTTACTACCCGGTATAAGGTAGAAAAAGCCAAATTACCCGCAGGTACTTATAGAAGTATCATGGGCAATCAGGCATTGGCATATGGGTTAATTGCCGCCAGCCAAAAAAGCGGACTGCCTTTGTTCTTAGGTTCTTATCCTATTACACCTGCATCTGATATTTTGCACGAACTCAGCAAATACAAGGGGTTTGGCGTAAAAACTTTTCAGGCTGAAGATGAAATTGCAGCCATAAGCTCCTGCATAGGTGCCAGCTATGGCGGTGCATTAGGAGTTACAACAACCTCCGGTCCCGGAATGGCTTTGAAAGCAGAGGCCATGGGCTTAGCCGTTATGTTAGAAATACCGCTGGTTATTGTTGATATACAACGTGGTGGCCCATCAACCGGATTACCCACTAAAACTGAGCAAAGCGATTTAATGCAGGCATATTATGGCAGAAACGGGGAATGCCCCATGCCCATTATTGCATCGGCTGCACCCAGTGATTGTTTTGATGTGGCTTATGAAGTTTGCAGAATTGCCGTACAGCATATGACGCCGGTTATTTTATTGAGTGATGGTTACATTGCCAATGGTGCTGAACCCTGGCGTTTTCCAAAAGCAGCAGATTTAAAACCAATTGAAGTGGCTTTTGCTCCTGCTAAAACTAATGCTGATAAAAAGTTTCAGCCGTATGTAAGAGATGAAAAATTAGTGCGCCCTTGGGCAATTCCAGGTACTGCAGGTTTAGAGCATAGAATTGGCGGATTGGAAAAACAAGATATTACAGGAAATGTGAGTTATGACCCTGATAACCATCAGCAAATGGTAAAAACCCGTCAGGCTAAAGTTGATAAAATTGCTGATTATATTCCATTACAACATTTAGATAGTGGCCCCGAAACAGGCGATTTGCTTGTAATTGGTTGGGGTTCAACTTATGGAGCTATTAAAAGTGCTGTTTTAGAATTACAACAGCAAGGATATGCCGTTAGTCATGCACACCTTCGCTATGTTCGTCCGTTCCCCAAAAATCTTGGTACAGTAATTAAAGGATTCAAACAGGTGTTGGTTCCTGAAATTAATAACGGACAATTGGTTAAAATTTTGCGTGATGTTTATATGGTAGATGCGAAAGGTTACAATAAAATAATGGGTATTCCAATTACCAAAACTGAGTTGGTAGCTGAAATGATTGCCATGTTGAAAAAACAAATAAACATATAAATTTTATAAATATATAAAAAATAAAATTTTTAATCCCCCTCTCTTAATCCTGTATCAAAAACCAAAACCCTCTTTTATTCGGAGGGTTTATTTTTATGATATGCAATAAGCTTATCGGTAATTTTAGCAATATCATAGGAAACATTGTGTATAAAATAATACTGATCGGTAATTGATTTTAAGGTAGAAAGATATGGTCTGGTTTCACTATTTAATTGTCCGGCATTAATTTCATTGGCTCTTATTTGCAATAAATCATTAATTTTTTGCTCGATGGTTGTTTGAATGATTTTATTTGAAAAATCTGTTTGCTCAATTATTTTATCAGATTGCAATTGCTGAATGCCGCTATCAAAATATTGTTCAATCAATATTCCGATATCGTTTAATTCAGGTGTGATATATTGGTTGGATAGTTGCTCCGCATAAAAATTTAGGGTAGCCAAATGCGCATTGGTAATATGCAACAACACCACTAATTGGTGTATTTGTGTAAGGTGATGTTGCTGATTTTTAGGTTCAGATAGCATTCTGTTAAAGCTGTCTGAAACATTGGCTATTGCAACCCAACTTTTTTTTCTGGAAAGGCGCATATCTGCCTTGTTGTATGTTGCCCTTCCTGTAAAAATTTCATTTAAAGCTTTAAAATAATTACGTGTATCGGCTAAAGCCCGCACTATAATGGTATCTAATTGAACACTTTCCCAAACCGGAGGTAAAACATAACTAAAAATGAAAGCTAAGGCAGAACCAATGGCCGTATCAATTAATCGGTCTGTAATCAGTAAGCGATAATTATTGAAATTTAAAAGATGATACAGCAATAAAACATATAAAGTAATGGCCACAACGCTTAGCCGGTAATTGGTGCGCATAAAACTGTAGGCTACCAGCATACTGGCAGAAAGTATCAGTAATAAAATAGTATCGTTATGAATAAAGTAAAGTGCTATTGCACCAATCATTGCACCAATGATGGTGCCGGTTAATCTTTCTTTATTTCTTTTTTTGGTAAGATTATAAGCTGGTTTTAAAATTACAATTACAGTTAATAAAAGCCAGTAACTATGCCCTAGTAAAAAATATTGCGCTATGAAATAGGCTGCCAGGGCTGCTAAAGCAATTCTGAGTGAGTGCCTGAAAATATTTGAATGGAAAGTTAAATTATCTAAAACTACGTCAAATGATATCCGTTGGTGTGAAATGAAATCTTCAGGATTTGTTTCCTGAAAAATTTTACCGGGTATTTTAGTTCTGTAAGATGTATATAATTCGAGCGTTTTTATTCTTCCAGCTACTGCTTCTATACTGTCTAAAATATGTTTCAGGCTGATTAAAATTGGAATAGAATCTGCTGCGATATTTTTAGCATGCAACTGGCTGTATTCATTTCTAAGTGAACGAATGGTTGCACTCAAATCAGTGGGTGATTGAATGGCAGTACTACTTTTTAAAGCAATACCCGCTTCATCTAAGTAATTTGCCAGATCGCTAATTGCATTGGCATAACCTTTTAGTAAATTTTGTGCAGGAAGATAGGCATGCAATGCCTGATAATCCTGATGCGAAGTCATTGAAATTTCCAGTAAATCGGTTGCATCTAAAAATGCCATCATTAAAATGCGGCTAACCGGGGTAGATTCTTTTACAAAATTTCTGGTTTTAAAAATTAGTTCGGCTGTCAGGTTTTGTTTTTCCAGAACGGTTGTTTGCAATTGCAATAGTTGTGCGTAAGTATGCTCTATATTTGTTGCATCCTGAAAAAAAGAACCTTTTAAACGTAAATATCGGCCTATTGATTCCAGGTATTCACCCAATGCCTGCTGCATGATTTTGTAGGGACGAAGATTATACAATGCCAGGCTTAACAGGCTATACCAAACAGCACCCATTCCAATATAAAAACTTACGGTTACAACATCCCTCCAATTATTGTAATGGTGTTCTGCCTGTAATACTAAAATCAATAAAGCTGCAATTCCAATAGAAGCGGCCCTTGTTCCAAAAACACCTAACATGGGAAATATAAAACACAATAAGGGTAATATGAAACCATATAACCAGTGGATTGGACTGGCGAAACCAATAATTAACGATACCAAAAACAGGATAATACTTCCGGCTAAAAATCCGTTTTTGCGATGGGAAATTGGGCCGGGATTATCGCTAATGGCTATACCCAATGCGCCCAGCGACATATTAATGCCAATAGGCAAAGCATGAAAATATCCTGCAATAAGTGAAGGCAATAAAATGCCAATGGTAATTCTTACCCCTTCGCCAACATAATAACTATTAATAAAACTGCGGAATTGTTTTAAGTAATCCATACAGGCATAAAGTTATTCCCTTCACCTGCAATTCGTAAATTTTTTATCACTTCAATAAATGCGGAATAGTACAATAGTTTGATTTTGCGGGTGCTATTTAATTTTTTTTGTTGTAAGCTGTTTTTGTTCCCAAGCCCATGCAGTGCGCATCATATCTTCTAAGCTGTATTGAATGTTCCAACCTAATGTTTTTTTTGCTAATTCGTTATTGGCATAAATGGCTACTACATCGCCCGGCCTTCTTGGGCCAATTTCATAATTTAATTGAACACCACTTACTTTTTCAAATGCATGTATGGCTTCCAAAACGGAAACTCCATTGCCGGTGCCTAAATTAAAAACATCGCAATAACTTTTGTTTTTTTGAGCAATTAAATATTCCAAAGCAATGGTATGTGCATGTGCAATATCACATACATGAATAAAGTCTCTGATGCAACTACCATCTCGTGTAGGATAATCGTTGCCATACACCATTAGTTTGGGTATTTTACCAATAGCAGTTTGGGTAATAGCCGGCACAAGATTCATGGGTTTACCAATGGGCAGTTCGCCCAAATGATTGGAAGGATGGGCACCTACCGGATTAAAGTAGCGTAATAAAATTGAAGCAGTTTCAGAGGCATTACTGCAATCTCTTACAATATCCTCGCCCATTTGTTTGGTAGCTCCATAAGGCGATTCAGCTTTTTTGATGGGAAAAGATTCTGTAACAGGTATACTATCGGGATTACCATAAACAGTGCAAGAAGAAGAAAAAACAAAGTAAGGAATAGAAAATTCCTTTACACATTTCAGCAGATTGATTAATGAAAACAGATTGTTTTCATAGTAAAACAAAGGTTGTTCAACCGATTCACTTACGGCCTTATAAGCTGCAAAATGTATAATGCCTGTAATATCATGGTGTTCTTGAAATACCGCTTGTGTTTCATCAAAATTCTTCAAATCAACTGTATAATTTTTTATTTTTTTTCCGGTAATCAATTCAATGCCGTTTAAAGCAGTAATGCTTGATCTTGAATTATCATCAATAGAAATTACTTCATATCCGTTTTCAATTAAATCAACAATGGTGTGTGATCCAATATAGCCGCATCCACCGGTAACTAATATTTTCTTCATATTATTCAAACTATTTTGAGATTCTCAGTTATACTAAGCTGTTGTGTAATATTATTTCCATTCATTTCAATGGAAATATAAACCGGTATAAAGTTATACCCTGATTGTATAAATATGGAAAGATAGCCTTATAAATTTATGTGCAAACGTTAGAATAAAAAATTTGCGCCATAATAGAACAATGCAGCCATACCTGCTGAAACCGGGATGGTTAGTATCCATGCCCAAACTAAATTGATAGTGACCCCCCAGCGCACTGCACTTAAGCGTTTGGTGGCTCCAACGCCAATAATGGCACCGGTTATGGTATGGGTAGTACTTACCGGAATGCCAAAAAATGTAGTTAAAAATATGGTTAATGCACCACCACCTTCGGCACAAAATCCTTCTAACGGGGTAACCTTTGTAATTTTTGTACCCATGGTTTTAACAATGCGCCAGCCGCCAAACAAAGTACCCAAAGCTATTGCTGTATAACATGCAAAAGGCAGCCATTCGGGCATGGCAAAATTGTGAATAGAACCAATATTTGGGTTAGAAGATTTTTCAAAAAACCATAAACCGGCTAAAATTAAACCCATGGTTTTTTGTGAATCGCCACCGCCATGCGCTAAGCTTAATGCACCAGATGATACCAATTGCAAACGTTTAAACCATCCTTCAGCTTTAGAGGGGCGGGCATTTTTTGCCACATTAACAGTAATAATGGTGATGATAAAACCAAATATTAATCCCAAAATAGGGGAGAGTACCATGAAAACTAATGCAGTGATAATGGGGCTGCTGTTTACGCCATCTAATCCGCCACCGGCTGCAATGGCCGCACCGGCTAAACCCCCAATTAAAGTGTGGGATGAGCTGGAGGGGATACCAAAATACCAGGTAATTAAATTCCAAATAATAGCAGCAACAGTTGCAGCCATTAATACATGAAAATTAATTATATTTTCTGCAATGATGTTGGCAATAGTACCGGCTACCTTATGTTCTTTAAAAACAAAATAGGCAATAAAGTTAAAAGAGGCTGCCCAAACTACTGCCTGTAAAGGTGTGAGTACTTTTGTAGAAACGATGGTGGCAATGGAGTTGGCAGCATCATGAAAGCCATTAATAAAATCAAATATCAGCGCAAGTACAACAAGTGTAACCAATAAAATCATCATATCTCCTAATTGCTGTTAAAAAGTTTAGTTTAAACTGAATATGCGTATTAAGCATATTTGATGATAATAGACTCAATTACATTGGCCGCATCCTCGCATTTATCAGTAGCAATTTCCAAAACCTGATAAATTTCTCTCTTTTTAATCACTTCTTTGGCATCATTCTCTTTCTGAAAAAGCATTTCAATGCTCATATCAAAAACATCATCGGCCTGATTTTCTATGGAATTTACTTTTACCAATGCTTCAGTCATTTTTCTCAAATCTTTCATATCGCGAAGGCCATATACTGCTTTTTTAATTTCATTGCAACCCTGGTAAATTAATTCAGCCATTTTTTGGATACCGCTGTCGTTAGGGTTAATATGGTAGAAATTAATTTTTTTGGAAGAGGAATAAATATAATCTGCAATATCATCTAATGCAGTGGCCAAATAGTGAATGTCTTCCCTATCGAAAGGGGTTATAAAATTTCTGCCTAATTCGGTAAAAATTTTGTGGGTATGGTCATCATTTTTATGTTCTAAATCTTCAATTTGTTTAATAAGTGGTGCCCTTTTATCATGTTCCGGTTCTGCTACCACTTTTTTAAGCATATCTGCCATCTCACAAACGGTATCGGCTACCTGCTCAAAAAGTTCGTAGAAAATTTTGTTTTTGGGCATGAAAATCCTGCCAATCGTGTTTAATCCCATAATCGAAAAAATTTGGACAAAAGTAAAGCTATGGATTTGAAGCCTTGGGTAAAAAAAAGAATTAATAATTTGTTAATACAGCCATTTAAACTTTGGCTCCAAAATGTTAATGATTTGGTTGCATTGAATTTACATTGGCTTCACATTGGGCTGTTTACTTTGCATTCAGAATTTAGTTCATAGTTAAAGAGCAACAAGAGTACAGTAGATTTTCTCATGACCGGCCCTTATTTTCATAGGGGCTTTTTTAATTTCTTTTGGTAGTGAGGGTAAACCCAACCGATGTACCTACATCAATTTTGCTTCTTATATGTATGGTTTGGCCATGTGCTTCAATAATGTGTTTGCAAATGGCTAATCCTAAACCTGTGCCGCCTACATTTCGGCTTCTTCCCCGGTCGGTTCGGTAAAAACGTTCAAATACTCTAGGTAAATGCTCTTCAGCAATGCCAATCCCATCATCACTAATTTCAACTAAAACATGCATGCCATCGGTTTTATAAATACTGGCTATAATAGTACCATTGTTTTTACCGTATTTGGTGGCATTTACCACTAAGTTATTGAGCACCTGCCTTATTTTTTCTTTGTCGGCAAATACAATTATGGGTGCTTCACATCCTTTTTTAATGATTGTTTTTATTTGTTTGGCTGCAGTTTTTATGGAAAGGGCTTCAAAAACTTCCCTGATTAAATCCTGAATAATAAAATTTTCTTTATATAGGGGTTGTTCACCACTTTCTAATTTCGAGATCTCATCTAAATCTTCCACTAAATTTACCATTCGGTCAATATTTTTAGAAGCATTTTCCAAAAACTTTTTATTGACTTCCGGATTTTCAATGGCACCGCTTAATAAAGTATCTACATAACCCTGAATGGCAAAAATGGGTGTTTTAAATTCATGTGCTAAATTTTGAAGAAATTCTTTCCGGTAAGCTTCATTTTGTTTCAGCAATTCTATTTCAGCACTTTTTTGTTCTGCCCATTTTTCTACATCTTCTCGTACCTCATCTATTCCCTTTTGTGGTAATATATATTTATAATAGGTTTCTTCCCTTTTACTGGCTTTGGTTTGATAAATGAATTTATAAATGAGCTTGATTTTTCGGTAAATGAACGATTCCAGCACAAACCCGATGAGATAATAACTGCCAATAAAAGTAAGTACAAATGCTGCTGCACCAATCCATACATTTTCAATTAAAAAAAATGCAAATCCAATAGGAATGGCCAGGAATAATGCGGTTAAGGCAGATAGTTGCTGGGGCGATAAATTTTTGGTTTCTAACATAGTGGCTAATATGCATAAAGCTAAGCAGCAAATACTTTTATAACAAGCATTGGGAGGAATTATTTTCAGTTCGTAAACTTATATATCAAATTTATAGCCTACACCTTTTACAGTGGTAATACAATCTAAATTTAACTTTTGCCTGATTTTTCTAATATGCACATCAATGGTTCTGTCGCCAACAATTACTTCATTGCCCCAAACCTGCGAAAGTATTTCATTCCTTAAAAATACCCTGCCCGGTTTAGCTGCCAGCAGAAACAGTAATTCAAATTCCTTTTTGGCCAGCATTATTTCACGGCCATCTATTTCAACCACAAATTTTACAGGATCGATGGTAATATTCCCCACTTTCAGTGGTTTGCCATCTTCTTTTTGTACCCTTCTAAACAGCGCATTTACCCTGCTGATGAGCATTTTGGGCGATATGGGTTTGCTTACATAATCATCTGCGCCGGTTTCTAAACCTTTAATGTGCGATGGTTCATCACTTAATGCAGTCAAAAAAATGATGAGGGTATGTTGAAACTGTGGTTGTGCTCTTAAAATAGCACATACTTCAATGCCGGTTTTATGCGGCATCATAATATCTAAAATAATTAAATTCGGGTTAACCAATTTGGCTTTTTCTATGGCTTCATCTCCATCTTTGGCAGTAGCAACTGCATATCCTTCTTTGGTTAAATTGTAACTGATAATTTCTAAAATATCGGGTTCATCGTCTGCAATTAAAATTCTTTTAGCTGCTGTTTCCATGATAACATCAAATTTACACAAATTTAACTTACAGTTTTTGCATTCACCTACAAGGCCCAGATTATCTAATTGTTAACTCCATTAACGAAAAATTTGCATAATTGCATTTATTTTTGATGATTATGCGAATCATTCAAAAGGTTTACCTATCCGTTTTATGTTTGCTGGGTGTAATGGTCTTGCAGGCGCAACCCGAATTAGCAATGCCGGTTATACCGCATATGCGCCAGTTAATTCACGATAATATAAAAACGGCCGAACAAAATATTATTAACCTTACGCCGAATAAGGATCATTTATTTGCACCAACTAACAACATTGATGTTAATTTACAAGTTACCCAATTGCTGCATACCACTGTTCATAATATGGCTGCAGCGGTTGAATTAGACAGTACTATTGGCAATAATGATAAATACAAATGGCTAAGAGGTATTTACAGCCTTTTAGAAAGTTTTACTACAGCTTATAAAGCCGGATTAATAAAAGGAATTATGCTGGGCGATTTGATGGTAGTTTACGAAAATGCAATAGCCTTTGAAAAAAATCACCAATCTATAGCCCCGATTGTTAATGCTAACGATATGGCAATTGGAAATTTACTGATCAGCAATTTTGCCTTGCAGGATAATATTGGGCTAAATGATGCTAAAAATATTTTAATACTAAAAAACTGCCGACAAAATCCGGATAACATTTTAAATATTGTAGGAAATCATTTGAATTTGCCTTTTGCAGATAGCCTCATAGCTGTTGTGGCGCACAGAAATCCGGATATGATTTATGATTATCTCGGTGCAGGAAATGAACTTTCGCAAAAAATAAAAAAGGTAAATGATGCATTGGTGCAAACCATTTATCAAATAGAAAAATTGCCCGGTGGCCGTATTTATTTCGCTTTTCTGGATGAAATTTATCACAAACAAATTACTATTGATTCAATACAGAAATTAAAAGATACCAACGACCCTTTTTATAAATTATTGGTGAATACAGAAATAAAATATGCAGCTCGTATGCAAATGGGTGATACACCTTATGCCAAACAAGTGTTAACCGATAAACTGAAACAAAAAGCTGTTGAACATTATATTAATCAAATTAATGGACTGCATGAAGATCCACGCGATGCTGTTCGGTTTAAAGTATTAGATAATTTGGCGCCTCAAGATTTATATTATTTATGTGTTTTGGGTGAAGATGATATTTATACCAGCAGCTATCTGGGTGTGTACAACCGAATTTTTCCACGCATGGCCATTCCCCGATCAGATACTTTATTGGCATGGGTACATGATGATTTTTACAAGAAGTTTATTCGCATGGCCGCTGCGTATAATGAGCTGGATGATTTTTTAAAGCGAATGGATAAATCAACCGCTCAAAATTTAATTAAGCGCTTTGTAAACGGTCTGGAAAAAACCACCACATTGGAAGATGCGGTAGATGTTGCTGATTCTTATGCCAGCATCAATGATCCCGGAATAAGAAGCCTGATGTTAAAGCAAGTGCAACAGCAACTGCAATACAATCAAAAAAAGCGGAATGAAAGAGGCATTGTAATTTATAACATATTGAATACCATTTTTTTATCGATGGATCCTGCCAATCACATTGATGTTTCAGCAAAATTGGGAATTATTCCGGTATATGAAATGCCTTTATCGTTATTGAAAGATGCCTCAGGTAAAGTAATTATTCAGCAGTTTTTTTACGGAGATAAAGACGGTAAAAATATATTTAATGCATTTTTGGCCAATTTTAATAATGGATATTGGCGTGTTGTAAATAAACCGGAATGGGTAGAAGTAAAATCAATGAAAGGCACACCCATTGAAATTTATGCCAACAAGCCTTTAGATGCGCAGCAGGATTTAGATGATGCCGCTCAGCAGCACCTGTGTAGTTATTTAGATTCAGCCAATATAGAACCTACGGTAGTGATTCATCGTGGCCACAGTTATTATGTAAATTCTACCATCAAAAGGTTGTTCCCTTCGGCAAAAGTGGTATTATTGGGCAGTTGTGGTGGTTACAATAGTTTGAATGATGTTTTAAAAATTTGCCCCGAGTCACATATCATTGCATCTAAACAAGTGGGTACGGGTGTGGTGAATATGGCATTGATAGAAGCTATTACAGAAACTTTGCGACAGGGTAAAAATTTAGACTGGGCTAAAATCTGGAGCGGATTGCAAAATAAATTTACCGGCGGTTATAAAGAAAAATTTGATGATTACGTGCCACCGCAAAACAATTTAGGAGCCATGTTTATTATGGCATATAATAAAGCCATTCAAAAAGCTAAAAGTCAGTAAGATATTATATTATGATTGCAGGAAGGGGTTGTAGCGCAACTCATGCCCAATGGTAGTGGCAGGTCCGTGCCCCGGGTATACCACTGTATCTTCCGGTAAAACAAACAATTTTTCTTTAATGTTTTTAATAAGTTGATGGTGGTTGCCTCCGGGTAAATCAGTTCTTCCAATACTTTCTCTGAAAAGCGCATCGCCTGCAATTAAAATTTTTTGAGGCGCATGGTATAAACAAATACTGGCAGGTGAATGACCTGGCACTTCAAAAATTTCAAATTCATCCTCATCTAAATATATTTTATCTCCTTCCTGCAATAAATTAATGTTTCCACTATAGTTTTCAAATGGCAAGCCCCATTGCTGGCCCGAAATGGGTGCCATTTCTAACATGGGTATTTCATCTTTATGTGCCCAAAGTTCAATTTTATAATGTTCATGTACCCATTTGTTTCCAAAAACATGATCTAAATGGCAATGTGTATTGATGAGTAAAGAAGGGGTTAATTGTTTTTTTTGAATATAACCGCTAAAAACCTGTTGTTCTGAAGAAAAATAAAAGCCTGGGTCAACAATTACAGCGTTTAAGGCATCATTATAAATAAGGTAAGTATTTTCCTGAATGGGGTTAAACGTAAAAACTTTAATGTGCAACATGTGCTTATTTTTAAATTGATAATGGGTAATTACTTAATTTTAACAAGTATTGAGGAATTAGAAATTAATTGACCAATATCTTCACTTTAAAATTTTGGACAAACGTTTCTGATGCCCCGAACATTTTTAAATTCTGACTGGATATGCAAATGAAATCAATCATTCATAAAGTTACAATCTTATTATTTATCATTTTACCGGTAGCGGTTACGGCACAGGTAAATATGGTTGAATTTGGTAAAAACAGGGTACAGTTTAACAAATTCAAATGGAAATTTTACCAGTCACCTAATTTCAATACCTATGTTACACAAGGTGGTACTGAATTGGGAAAATTTGTAGCACAGGTTGCAGAAGATAATTTACCTGAGTTAGAAAAATTTACCGAGTATAGTTTGCAACGCCGCACCAATATTGTGGTGTACAATAGTTATAACGATTTTAAACAAAGTAATATAGGCATTGGCATTGATTGGCAAAATGCCGGTGGATTAACCAAATTGGTGAACAATAAAATTGTAGTTTTTTTTGATGGCAATCATAACCATTTAAGAAATCAGATCCGAGAAGGAATTGCCAAAGTATTAACCGATAATATTTTGTTTGGTGATGATATTGGTGAATTTGCCAGTAATCAGGCTTTATTGGATTTGCCGCAATGGTTAACCGATGGTTATGTGGCTTATGCGGCCGAGAATTGGAGTACAGAAAAAGATGACCAGTTAAAAAGTGCCATGTTAAGTGGAAACTATAATAATTTTTACCAGTTTGCATTCGATAAACCGCTGTTAGCGGGTAACGCCTTTTGGTATTACATTGCCGAACATTACCGAAAAGAAAATGTAACTTATTTTTTATACTTAGCCCGTATTTACAAAAGTTTGAATAGTGCTTCTGAAAAAATTTGTAAGAAAAAATTTAAAGAGGTTTTGAATGATTTTATGCAGCAAATGCAAGACCGTTATTACAAAGATATTCGCCAAAGAAGAAATGCACCCAAAGGAGTTTTAAATGTATCGGAAGATGTGAGCAAAAATGATTATTTCCGTTTTCAGGCAAATCCCAATCCACGCAATAATAACTATGCCGTAGTTGAATTTAAGAAAGGCGTTTACCGGGTTAAATATGTTGAAAATTTTTATGACACAAAAATATTGTTAGATTACGGCGTTCGTACCAACGAAGGCGATATAAATCCCAATTATCCCATTTTAGCCTGGGATGGCAAAGGAACCCGACTTTTAGTAATTTATTGGGATAAAGGAAAAATTAAAATGTTTGTGTACGATGTATTGGCACGTTATAAAAGGTATAAACAGGAAATTACCGGATTTGAGCAAATTACAGATGCTTCTTTTATGCTCGATGCCAATACCCTTATTTTAAGTGCCGTAAAAAATGGTCAGACAGATTTGTTTATTTATAAAATTGATGACCAGAAAATAGAGCAGGTAACCAATGATGTGTATGATGAATTGTATCCCAATTTTGTATCTTTCCCCAACAGATCCGGTATCATTTTTTCCTCTAACAGACCCAGCCCTTCTGCCCCCAGTAATGATACCGTTTTGCCAAGCCGTTACCGTTTCAATATTTTCCTGATTGATATTTTAAACAAAAGCAAAACCAAACAAATTACACAACTTACGAATTTAAAATATGGTAATGCTACTTACCCGATGCAATACAATACCAATCACTTTACTTTTGTGAGTGATGAGAATGGAATTGGTAACCGTTGGGCCGGTTTTTTCTCTACCAAACGGAATGGGCTTGACACATTGTATTATATTGGTACTGAAATGTTGAGAAATCCTTCTGTAAAAGAGTTGGATTCTACCTTAGCTGCCTGGCGTAAACCCGAAGCCGATAGTATCAGCTATTTTCAGGTGTATAAAGATTCTACTTATACTTTCCCTATTACCAATTATCAAAGTTCATTGTTAGAATCAAGGGTATCAGGTAATAACGATCAGGTTAGTGAAACCCGACAGGAAGGTGACTTTAAATTTCTCTACAAATTAAAAGTAGATGAAACAGCATTGAACAGAAGAAACGTGAATGCCCGGCCTACACAATACATGCAAGAGCAAATGAATGCACAAAAAATTGCACGGGGTGAACCGTTAAATTACACCAATAATTCCAAAAAGAAACTGCCTGTTGCATTAGTTGATACGGTAAAACCAGTACCAAAAAACTTTTTTCAAAATGAATTTTCAAATGAAGCGGATACTGCTGCAACAAATGTAATAAACACCAATATTGCCGGGAATAATGCCTCTGGCAACACCAACCAACACGATTATTTAAAACAAACCAAACTGTTTAATTACCGTTTAAAATTCAGCGCTGACTATTTATTGGCTGGGGTTACCAATAATATTTTGGTGAATCGTTATCAACCTTATGCAGGTGGTGCCGGCCCTATTCAGTTGAACAATGGAAGTGCCATTAACTGGAGCTTCCGCGCAGGTGTCAGCGATTTGATGGAAGACATTAAATTTATTGGAGGTATTCGTTTCGGCACTTCTTTAAAAGATAAAGATTTCTTTTTCTCCTTTCAAAACCTGAAAAAACGGGTTGACTGGGGTGTAACTTATTACCGTAGTACCCAAACTAATTTCTTTAATACCAGCCCTTATGATAACCAGTTAATCACCAACCTATATCAATTCAATGTGGCCTATCCGTTTGATGAGGTAAGAAGTTTAAGGGCAACATTCGGCTTACGTAAAGACCTTGGCGTTATAAAACCTGCAGATCAGTTTTCACTCAAGGTAAATGATACCAGTGCACAATATTTAGTGGGGCATATTGAGTATGTTTATGATAATACCATCAACCCGGCACAGAATATCTGGAATGGTTTGCGCTGGAAAGTATATGCCGATATTAATGAGCCCATTGCCGGAACTACCGGTGGCAGTGGTAATCAAACTTATAACTTAGGTTTTGATGCCAGAAACTATTATAAAATATATCGCAATTTTATTTGGGCAACCAGAGCAGCAGGCGACTTTAGTTTTGGCAATCAAAAAATTATTTACTATTTGGGAGGAACGGATGGCTGGGTTAATCCAAAATTCAATAGTGCCAATCAACCTGCACCCGACCAAACCTATGCTTTTCAATCTTTGGCTTTAAATATGCGTGGTTATAACCAAAATGTGGCCAATGGAAATAATGCAGTGGTTATTAATAGCGAACTAAGGTTCCCTTTATTTTCAACCCTGTTCAACCGGCCCATTAATAATGCCTTTTTAAGGAATTTTCAATTGGTTCAATTCATTGATTTAGGTACCGCATGGAACGGAAAATTCAATGGCATTAAAAGGCCTACTGAAATTTTCCCATCTCCCAATCCGGCCAGTAATCCTATTTCAGTAAGGTTAGATGCCGGTGGTTTAGGCCCTTTTGCCGGCGGTTATGGCTTTGGAGCAAGAAGTACTTTGCTGGGCTACTTTATTAGAGCCGATTTAGGTTGGCCAATGAAAGGCTTATTTAGAGGGCCATCTGTATTTTATTTATCACTTGGGTTAGATTTTTAATGAAATTAATATGATATGCTTCAATAAACCGGTGTACATCCATTGCATCGGTTTTTTTATTCCCAATTGAAAATATAGTGAGTGATTTTTGGAATAAAAATAATGCAACCAATTATTACACTGCAACAGGCTGCCCAAAGTACGGCGCCTGCAGCAATATCTTTAATGATTTTAATGTTAGGATGAAAATTAGGTGTGATGTGATTGCAGATTTTTTCAATAGCTGTATTCATCATTTCTAACCCAATTACCAGCATCATGCAAAGCAAAACCAGTATCCATTCTATGTTTGAAATATGTAACCACCAACTGAGAAAAAGGGTAAGAATGGCTATAAAGAACTGTATTTTTGCATTTCTTTCCTGTATAAAAAATGTATAAATGCCGATAGCAGCATATTTCACAGCAATAAAAAATGAGGTCATTCCCTTGTTTGAATTGTAGTTTAAAGTTATTGTTATTGGGAAATATGCAGCAAGCATTTTTGAAAAATCTTGTTATACATTAATTTATTTTAAATAATAACCATTGAAAGCTGTATTTTTTCCATTCATTTTTACAAAAGCAGCATTTCATAAAAAAGGGCTATCTAACCAAAAGTTATTGGGTATGATTTAAAATAAATTAAATTTAATTGTGACTTATGTCTCTATTTACATTCCCCTATCCTTTAATTTTGCGCTATGATATGGCATGCAGTTAAGAAAACCCTATTGAGTGTTCTTTTGGTTTGGATGTGTAGCGCAGTAACTGTAGCACAGGCAATTAAAATTAGTGGAGTCATAGTAGATAAACAAAGTGATGAGCCTATTCCCTTCTCTACTGCTGTTTTTAAATTGAGCGGGCAGGGCGTTTTAACCGACTCTTCCGGCCGCTTTGTATTTACTTCCGGTCAATGGAGTCACAATGATACCTTGCAAATCAGTTCAGTTGGATATAAAAATGTTTTAATACCCAGTGCCTTATTTAAAGACTCGGCATTTTTTACTGTTAAAATGGAATTGTTGCCCAGTAATGATGTGGTGGTTAAAAGCAAATACAACCGGGCTTTATGGTTTTGGCGAAAAATTATGCAGCACAAAGCTGATCATGAGCGTACCCACTGGAATAATTTTTATTATGAGGCTTACAATAAATTAGAATTAGATATTGCCAATATTAACACTGCCAAACTTTCCAAAAACTTTTTGGTAAAGCCTTTGAATTTTGTGTTCAATTATATTGACTCTACTTCAGAAGATAAACCATTTTTACCGGCTTATTTAACCGAAACCATTTCAGATTATTATCATCAAAATAATCCCGTACGTTCCCGCGAAATTATTAAAGCAACCAAAACCAATGGCATTGATAATGAAAGCCTGATAAAACAATTGGGTAATATGTACCAGATTGTAGATATTTATGCCAACACCATTCCTGTGTTTAACCGAGATTTCATTGGCCCTTTTAATGAACATGGCGATAAGTTTTATAACTTTAAATTATTAGATACACAATACCTCAATCATCGGCGTTTAGTGCATTTTAAGTTTACCCCCAAACACATAGGTGAAGATGTATTTGAAGGAGATTGCTGGGTAAATGATACCAGTTTTGCTATTCAAAAAATTACCTTACGGCCTGCCGTTGACGTAAATTTGAATTTCATCAGCGGATTAACTTTAATTCAGGAATACCGTTTAATTGATGATAGTATCTGGTTTTTATCGAAAGATAAATTTGTGGTAGATATTTCGCCCCTTGGGAAAAATAAACTGGCTTTTAAAGGACGAAAAACAACCACTTACCGAAAGGTATTGTTGAACAGCCCTTATGTTACCCGCATGCTCGATTCAGCCAAAACACCGAGTGAAGTTGATCTATTACCCAATATTACCAATTTGCCCGATTCATTCTGGGCCGATCATCGGCATGAAGAACTGAATAAAAGTGAAAAAACGGTGTATGCATTGTTAGATACATTGGAAAATAATAAAACTTATATTCATTATCGAAATACATTAGAGTTTTTAGCGAAAGGGTATAAAGATGTGGGCAATGTACGTATTGGGCCCTGGTGGTATTGGTTAAGCGCCAACCCCTATGAAGGTGCAAGGGTTCGTTTTGATGTGGAAACCAATCGTGGATTTAATGAGCATTGGTTTGCACATACTTATCTGGCTTATGGCTTTAAAGATAAAGGGCTAAAAGGGCTGGGTGAAATACGGTATCAGTTTAGCAGGCAACCCTGGAGTTACATCAACTTAAAGTATCGAAATGATTTGGATAATGGCCAGATGTATGCTGATCAGTTAGGTACCGATAATATTTTTGCTACCATTTTCAGGAGGCCTAATATTCCTTTTAAATACCAACGTTCAGAAGAATGGGATTTGAACTATTATGCAGAGACCAATTCAGGTTTTGGCTTTGGCACTTCTTTCACTTCTAAACAATATGAAGCATTATTAAACTTGCCCGGTAAACAATATTTTCCTACTACGAATGGCGGTACCCCCTTAAAAACCTTTGAAGCCGGATTTAGTGTTCGTTATGCTTACGATGAACGTACCCTGGTCAGTAATTTTACACGTTATAGTTTGGGTAGCAATTATCCTATTGTATTATTCAACTATGCGCATGGCTTCCCCGGTGTTTTAAACAGTAGTTACACCTATGATAAAGTAAGTTTATCTGTTTCTGATTATTTAAAAATTGCACCATTTGGTTATGTTTATTATAATGTGTATGGCGGTAAAATTTTTGGAACAGCACCATATCAGTTTCTGGAAGTACATCCCGGTAATGAGCAGTACTATTATAACAGGTATGCTTTCAGCTTAATGAATCGTTTTGAATATGTAAGCGATCAATATGCAGGTATTAATATTGAACACAATGTAGGTAATGGTTTGTTTAGATTAACCTCATTAACCCGTAAACTGAAGTTGCGGCAGTTATGGACATTTAAAGCTGTAGTAGGCAATTTAAGCCCTGACAATCAGCAATTGAACTATGTAGGCAATGCCCCCTTTAAATCGTTAGACGGGCATGCGTATACAGAAATTGGAACAGGTATCGATAATATATTTAAGCTGTTTCGTGTTGATTTTATTTGGCGCTTATCGCCAACTCCGTCAGTTAATGAAAATGTAAATAAATTTGGTGTGTTTGGCAGTTTCCGAATTACTTTTTAATGAGTAACAGCAATCAACGGCTTAGTAAAGACTCGCAAATATTGCGTGCAATACCCGGTCCTTCATACACAAAACCGGTCCAAACCTGTACTAATTGAGCACCTGCTGCAAATTTATCCTGGGCATCGGCACCCGTAAAAATTCCTCCGCTTCCTATAATGGGTAAATGGTGTTGGGTTTGTGTAGCAACATAAGCCAACACTTGATTGCTTTTTTCGCGAAGCGGTGCGCCACTTAATCCACCCGCACCCATTTTTTCAATAACAGATGCTGCTGTGTGGTTCATCCCTTTTCTGCTAATGGTAGTATTACTGATAACTAGGCCGGAAAGCTTTACTTCTTCTGTTAATGCAATAATATCGTCTAATTGTTCTGTAGTTAAATCTGGCGCAATTTTAAGTAAAAGAGGTTTGGGTTGTGACTTCCCAAAATTGATATTCTGTAAGGAAGCGAGAATTTTTTTCAAAGCATCTTTTTCCTGTAAAGCCCTTAATTCCGGGGTGTTGGGTGAGCTTACGTTCACTACAAAATAATCGGCAACATCAAATAAGGTATCAAAGCAAATAGTATAATCTTTCCAGGCATCTTCATTTTCGGTATGTTTATTCTTGCCAATATTCCCTCCAATAATCATTGATGCTGCTTCAGGTGATTGTGCACTGTTTTTCCAATCTGCTAATCTTTTTTGTATGGCTAATACGCCATCATTATTAAATCCCATTCTGTTTATTAGAGCCTTATCGGCAGGCAATCTAAATAACCGTGGTGGCTCATTGCCTTGCTGAGCTTTAGGTGTAACAGTGCCTATTTCAACAAATCCAAACCCTAAACTGCTGAGTGGTTTTAAATAAACTGCATTTTTATCGAACCCCGCACCCAGTCCAACAGGATTTTTAAAATGAAGCCCAAAAACTTCTTTTTCCAAAGCCGCATCTTTTATGGAAAATTGTTGTGCAATAAAATGTTGCAAAGTAGGAATATTACAAGCCTTTTGTAAACTATTCATCGCAAAATAATGTACCCTTTCAGGGTTCATTTGAAACAATAATTTTCTAATCAATGCATACATGGCTGCGAAGATAAAGCAGTGCAAAGAATAAGGAACAGAATCCTTGTTTGTTGATAGCATATTACGGTATACGCAACAGTAGAAGCACAACATTTTTCCATATTTTTTTCTGCATGATTAACTAATTATTGGTTTCATTTGTTGAAAACCGAAATGGTAAAATTCAATGAATATATAGTTGCATAAACAACTTTTTATTACATTTGATGAGTAAAATTATTTTTATGCAGGAAGCATACATCGTTGCAGGTTTTAGGACCGCAGTTACCAAGAGCAAAAGAGGTGGCTTTCGTTTTTACCGTCCCGATGATTTGGCGGTGGAAGTGATAAAAGGATTGATGGCTGCCCTTCCGCAGTTAGACTATAAACGGATAGATGATGTAATTGTAGGTAATGCTGTGCCGGAAGCAGAACAAGGCTTGCAATTTGGTAGAATTATTGCAGCTAAAGCATTGGGTGTTGAAGTGGCAGGTATTACCATTAATCGTTATTGTGCCAGCGGGTTAGAGAGTATTGCCATGGCAACTGCTAAAATAAGAACCGGTATGGCCGATTGTATTATTGCCGGCGGTACGGAAAGTATGAGTTTGGTGCCTACAACCGGCTGGAAAACGGTTCCATCCTATAATATTGCAAAAGATGAACCCGATTATTACCTGAGCATGGGTTTAACTGCCGAAGCGGTTTCAAAAGAATTTAATGTTTCAAGAGAAGATCAGGATGTGTTTGCATACCACTCGCACCAAAAAGCAAAAACCGCAATTGAAAACGGCTATTTTAAATCGGGAATATTACCTATTACGGTACAGGAAACCTATGTAAATGAAAAAGGTAAAAAAGCAATTCGCTCTTATGTAGTAGATACCGATGAAGGGTTACGTGCCGATACAACTGTTGAAGGGCTGGCTAAATTAAAACCTGCTTTTGCGCTGAATGGAACCGTTACTGCCGGTAACTCCTCGCAAACCAGCGATGGTGCTGCTTTTACAGTTGTAATGGGTGAGAAGATGATGATTGAATTGGGCTTACAACCCATAGGCCGTTTGGTAAATTGTGCCAGTGCCGGTGTACATCCGCGTATTATGGGAATTGGCCCCGTAGCTGCCGTACCCAAAGTTTTAAAACAGGCGGGAATGAATTTAGCAGATGTAGATTTAATTGAACTGAATGAAGCCTTCGCAGCCCAGTCTGTTGCAGTAATTCGAGCGTTGGGAATGGATCCGGCTAAAGTAAATATTAATGGGGGTGCTATTGCGTTGGGGCACCCATTGGGATGCACCGGTGCTAAACTAACCATCCAAATTTTGAATGATTTAAAAAGACTGAATAAAAAATACGGAATGGTAACAGCCTGTGTAGGCGGTGGTCAGGGCATTGCAGGCATTATTGAACGAATGTAGGTTTGATTGATTGGGAACTGTGTATAATGGGTAAGCGTGAAAGGGAAGGATATTATTTTTTTGTGAAATGATTTTCATCATTTTTTAACAGACTTCTAAAAATTACCTTCATGTTATAAAAGTAAACACATGAAAACAATATTAATACCCACCGATTTTTCAGAAACTGCCAAACATGCCGCCATTTATGCCATGGAAATTGCCCGGCAAATAAAGGCAGAAAAAGTAATTTTATACAATACCTATCAAACCATTGTTACAATAGGTGCCGACCCGCTGGTTCCTGCGGTTGATGCTGTTGGGATTGATAATTTGAAGAAGGGAAGTGAAGCAGGTTTGGAGAATTTTAAATTCATTTTATTGGCTTATCAGCCTGAAAATATTGTTGTAGAAACGCTTTCAGAATTTAATCTGTTAACGCCGGGCATTCAGAGTGTATGCGAACGTATGCCCATTGATGTTGTAATGATGGGTATTACCGGCGGTGATGCCATTGAAGAAAACCTTTTTGGAAGCAATACCATACAGGTAGCCAAAAATGTTACTGTACCGGTAATCATTGTTCCAAAGGAAGCGCCAGTAAAGCCAATTGAAAAAGTATTATTTCTTTGCGATTTTCAAAAAGTTGTTGAAACTACGCCTATTCACCCTATTATCAAGATATTGGATGCTACCAAAGCAGCATTGCATGTGCTGAATATTGATAAAGATAATAGTCATTTTACACCTGAAACACCTCATGAAAGTTTAATGCTGCATAATTTGTTACATCAATACAATCCGCAATATCATTTTGTAGATGGCAATGATTTTATGGAAACAGCCAATAATTTTGTGAAAGAAAATAAAATTGATTTAATCATTTCAATTCCCAAAAGGCATGGCTTGTTTGATACACTGTTTAAAAGAAGCCATACCAAAATGATGGCATTTCATAGCATTGTACCATTAATGGTGGTTCATGACTAAAAAAATTAACTTAAATACTTTCCTACAATGGGTACCCTTCTGCCTACGCCAAAAGCCTTGGGCGAAACGCGTATGATGGGGCAAAACTGGTTGCGTTTGTATTCGTTTGTATTTACAAGTTTTAAAATTCTGTTGACTAAATCGGCATCATAGCCCATTGCTTTTATTTCGGCAGGCCCCATCCGTTGCTCAATATATTGGTATAAAATTTTGTCTAAAATGGTATAGTCAGGAAGGCTGTCACTGTCTTTTTGGTTTGGTCTCAGCTCGGCACTGGGGGCTTTCTGAATGATGTTTTCAGGAATAATCATTTTATTTTTATTAATGAAACGGGCCAGCTCATATACCTGTAATTTATAGCAGTCGCCTAAAACACCGAGGCCACCGGCCATATCGCCATACAAAGTACCATAACCGGTAGCCAACTCGCTTTTATTAGATGTGTTTAATAAAATGTAGCCAAATTTATTTGCTAATGCCATTAATACATTACCTCTTATTCTGCTTTGCATATTTTCTTCAGCCAACGAAAATGGCATACCGTTAAATTGAGGAGCTAAGGTGTTTAAAAATGATTCGTAAATATGGTTAATGGAAATAATATCGTAAGGGTTACCGAGATTTTTACTGAGTGCAACTGCATCATCCACAGAATGTGATGTAGAATAGGGTGATGGCATTAATACAGCACGTACATTTTCGGCACCTAAAGCAGCGCAGGCAATGGCCAAAGTAACTGCCGAATCTATTCCGCCGGATGAGCCAATAATAGCTTTGGTAAAGCCCATTTTCGAAAAATAATCCCGAATCCCTAAAACAAGCGCATCATAAATTTGATCGATATTCAATGATTCCTGTAAAGTTGCAGGGTCCAATAATGCATCGGGTACATAAGCTGCTGCTTCAATTACCGGTTCTTTTAAATAGCCATCTTCATTCAAATGCACTGATTCTATTGCCTCTTTAAACAAGGGTAATGCTTTGCACAGGTTTGCATCTTTATCAAAAACCAATGAGGATCCATCAAATACAATTTCTGTCTGACTGCCAATTGCATTGCAATAAATCATGGGTAATTTGTATTTCAATACATTGGCTTTAATCACAGCTTTTCTATCTTCAACATGAGTATAATCAAATGGTGAAGCGCTTAAATTCACCATCATATCCGGTGCATCTTTCATCAATTCATCCATTGGGCAGGTTCTGTACAATGGGTTGTTGCCTAAGTTCCAAATATCTTCACAAATAGTTACGGCAATTTTCTTTCCTTTAAATGGTACTACATGCCAATCAAAAGCAGGTTCAAAATAGCGGTATTCATCAAACACATCATAAGTAGGTAAAAGGGTTTTATGTAATTCTGCAATCACTTCGCCATTGTATAAAAAAAATGCTGCATTAAAAAGTTCCTTTCCTTTTCCGCTATTATTGTTTGCAGGTGCACCTACCAATACCCCAATATTTTGGGTATGCGTTTTAATAACGTTAATAGCAGCATAACATTTGGCAATAAAATCGTTGAACTCAACAAAATCTCTTGCAGGGTATCCGCAAATACTCATTTCACTAAATACAATTAAATCGCCACCGGCCTGCTTTGCTGTTTCTATGGCCGCAATAATTTTTTGTGTATTGAAATCAAAATTGCCGATATGGTAATTTTGTTGTGCTAAAAAAATCTTCATGTAATTTTTTTTAAGTGTGCTTACAAATAGACCTAAATGAAACAGGAATAGTACATCAATTATTGTCGTTTAAAAATGCAAAGTTCTATATTTTAAACCAAAGCTATCAGCCCAATCTTAACAAAATAAATGGTAATACTCAACACATTGTATTTATTTTGCAGTAAATTATTTTGGAATGGTCAGATTGATGCGTAGAACAGGTTGGATAGCAGTAGTGATTTTTTTGGCAGCCTGCTCTCCCAAAAAAAAATTACCCGATGTTTCCAATATACCCATGCCTTTGACCTTGCAACGTTTTGATCGGGATTTTTTTGCAATGGATACCATGCATGTTTCGCATGGATTAGACAGTCTGCAAAAAAAATATCCTGTTTTTATTAAAGATTATTTGTATAATATTTTAGCAGTGTATCCGCAACCAGATAGCGTATTGAAAGATGTACTGCTCTTCAGAAGAACCTATGCGCCGATGGATAGTGCCGTTCAACAGCAATTTTCAAATGTTAAAAAGTATACGGAACAAATTGCCACTGCTTTTCGATATTTTCATTATTATTTTCCCAAATACAATTTGCCACACAACATTATTACTTATATTGGTCCTATTGAAGGAATAGGCAGTGCCTTAACTTCATCCGGATTGGCCATTGGCTTGCAGGCATATCTGGGGCATCAGTTTCCGGCCTATCATACACAATACATTAGTGAAGTATATCCCGATTATGAAACAAGACGGTTTGAACCGGAATACATTACGGTAAATTGTATGCGTAATATTTTAAGTGATTATTATCCGGAAAAAAAAGCAGGAAGGCCCTTGATAGAACAAATGATAGAGAGTGGAAAGCGCATGTATGTTTTAGATGCCTGTTTACCAAATGTAGCCGATAGTATTAAAACCGGTTACACACAATCCCAGCTTTCCGGCTGTTATGCCCACGAAAAAAATATATGGAGTTTCTTCATACAAAATAATCTGCTATATGAAACAGAACCTGCCCAAATTGTCCCTTACGTGAATGATGGCCCCGGAACACCTGAATTAGGCCCTGCAGCTCCCGGAAATATAGGCCTGTTTACCGGCTGGCAAATTGTAAAACAATGGATGAAAAAACATCCGGGAACCAGTCTGGAACAATTATTAGAAACCCCTTCAAAGCAAATTTTTGACGAAGCAAAATACCAACCCTGATTAATTCAGTTTGGCGGGCACAATCATTTCAAATGCGGGAATATTTACAGTAAAATGGGTTTTTGTATTTTGATTTTCCATGGTATAATAACCGCTCATTTTGCCCACTTCTGTTTTAAAATTACAACCACTTACATACTGGTAACTTTCACCGGGTAGAATAACAGGTTGTACCCCAACCACGCCTTCGCCATCTACCTCCCTGTTTTCACCATTACTGTCAAAAATAAACCAATGCCTGTTGAGCAACTGAACGGTAAAATCATTGAGGTTTTCGATGGTAATACGATAGGCAAACATGAATTCATGGGTTAAAGGATTGCTGTAATCCGGCTGATAAAATGTTTCCACGCTAATTTGAATGCCTGCAGAAATTTTTGAAACCATATGCTGTGTAATCTGTAAGCATAAAGATAAGAAAATCAATGTTAATAGTATTTGTTCATTCAATTTTAAAGCAGTAATACACTATTCCGGCCTGTTTACTACGGAAACAATTCTATGAAAGCTTACTTTTGCAATCTAAAATTTAAAGTATGAATAAAATAGCAGTGGCAAAAGGTGATGGAATAGGCCCGGAAATTATGGAGGCTGTTTTAACTATTTTTTCCGCAGCGAAAGTGCCGCTGCAATACGAATTTGTAGAAATGGGAAAATGGGTTTTTGATAAAGGATTCAGTAATGGAATGACACCCGATGCGCAACAAACCATAGAAGCATTGGGTATTTTGTTTAAGGGCCCTATGGAAACACCAAAAGGCAAGGGTGTAAAAAGTGTAAATGTTACTGCCCGTAAAACCTGGAATACCTATGCCAATAAAAGAACTTTTCAAACTTTGCATGGGGTAGATACCGTTTTTAGTAAAGCAGGTATTCCTATCGATATTACAGTGGTAAGAGAAAATATTGAAGATACCTATGGCGGTATTGAACACATGCTTACACACGATGTAGCGCTTAGCCGCCGTTTTATTACTCGCCCCGGCAGCTTGCAGTTAATAAAATATGCCTTTGAAATGGCCAAGAAAAAAGGTGCGAAAAGAATTACCTGCAGCCATAAAGCCAATATTATGAAAATTACAGATGGTTTGTTTTTGCAGGTATTTTATGAAGTGGCCAAAGATTACCCGGAATTAAAAGCCGATGATGTAATTGTAGATGATTTGTGTATGAAATTGGTAACCCGGCCCGATTTGTTTGATGTGGTGGTATTAACCAATTTGCAGGGCGATATTGTAAGCGATTTATGCGCCGGCCTGATTGGCGGCTTAGGCTTTGCACCCTCTGCCAATATTGGTGATCATATTTGCATTTTTGAAGCAGTTCATGGAACGGCTCCGGATATTGCCGGTAAAAATTTAGCCAATCCGACTGCTTTGTTGTTAAGCGGTATCGGTATGCTGCACCATTTGGGATTAATGCAAACAGCTGCACTTATTGAAAATGCCTTATTATATACATTAGAACAAGGTATTCATACCGGCGATTTTGGCGATAAAAGCATCCCGGCCCTTTCTACCACTGCATTTGCAGAGGCCATAATTCAAAATTTTGGGAAAATACCCGAATTGGGCGCTAAGCCGGCATTGCCTAATATGCCTACTACACAAACGCATTTTAAATTAGATAAAAACCCCATGCTCGAATCGATTGAAACAGAAAAAGAGCATATTGTTGGGGTTGATTTTTTTATTGAAAGCAATGAACAGCCCATTGCTATTGCCAATAAATGTATGCGCCATGCAGGGGTAAAATTTAAATTGGTGAATATCAGCAATCGTGGTACACAAGTGTGGCCTACCGGATCAGTATATACTAATTTAGTAAACCAATACAATGTTCGCTTTGAAAGTATTGATGATATGCCTTTAAACCAAATGGATGTGTTAGGATTGTATGTAAGTATGAGTGGTAATTTTAAAATATGCTCATCAGAATTACTGTTAATGCTGGGCAATAAAAAAGCCTATTCATTGGCACAGGGGCAATAAGGAAATGAATAATCGATTTAAATAAAAAATGTGTGACCCGTTCAATTGAATTTAAATGAAGAAACAGTCTTTTTTTAAAGGTTTACCTTTTCTGTTCTCATTTTTAACTTAATTTCACGGCTCATTTTAAAGAGCAATTGAACTATGGCAGAAGTGATATTAATGCCACGCTTAAGCGATACCATGACCGAAGGGGTTATTGCTGCCTGGCACAAAAAAGTGGGTGATACTGTAAAAAAAGGCGATTTATTAGCCGAAATTGAAACCGATAAAGCCACGATGGAGCTCGACAGCTATCAGAATGGGGTTTTATTGCACACCGGAGCACCCGTTGGTGGTAAGTTACAAGTAAATGATTTATTAGCTATTTTAGGCCAACCCGGCGAAGATATTAGTGGGTTACTGGCACAGCATGCACCCAATTCCGGGGCACAGCCTGCTGTAAAACCAGCTAAAGCTGCACCGGCAACTCCGCCTGATCAACCTGCCGCAAATGTACCAGCACCGGCAATGGATATTAGCAAGATGGAAGAAGTGGTATTAATGCCGCGTTTAAGTGATACCATGACCGAAGGCGTAATTGCTGCCTGGCACAAAAATGTAGGTGATACCGTTAAGAAAGGTGAAGTTTTAGCCGATATTGAAACCGATAAAGCAACCATGGAATTAGAAAGCTATAAGGATGGTACTTTATTATATCAGGGTGCAAAAGCCGGCCAAAAAATTCAGGTGAATGATTTGCTTTGTATTATTGGCAAAGAAGGATTAGATATTAATGGCATTATTGCTGCCGTAAAACATACCAATCAACAAAGCGCTGCCCCTGCACCTGCTGCACCAACAACCGCTGCCGCTGCCCCTGCTTCGGTTCCTGCAGCCCCTGCACCAACTGCTGCACCTGTTGTTGTGAATGAAGGAAGAATTTTTGTTTCCCCATTAGCTAAAAAATTAGCAGAAGAAAAAGGAATAGACTTACGCTATGTAAAAGGCAGCGGCGACAATGGCAGAATTATAAAAGCTGATATTGATAATTATGTGCCGGCTACTACAGCCGCCTCTGCAACTGCAGCTGCTGCGCCAACTGTACAGGCATTACCGGCAGGCCAGGTTCGGTACGAAGATGTTCCGGTTTCGCAAATGCGGAAAACCATTGCACGCCGCCTGAGCGAAAGTCTATTTACAGCGCCGCATTTTTATTTAACCATGGCT
>NZ_LUHG01000014.1 GCF_001623405.1 Hydrotalea flava | reverse complement strand
AAGGTGGCACTATTGTAAGCAGCCACCAGCGCTTCTCCGCGCAATATGCCTGTAAAGGTAACTGCTGCTGTCATCCCTACCGCTGTAATGCGTGCCTCTTGTGCTGCCCGTTCCGGCCCATCACCTACTACTAATAAGCAACTATGCGGATGGTTTTGATGGTATTGTATGAATGCGGTGATTAAAAGGTCTACCCCCTTATCCGACACCATCCTGCCGGCAAATATAAAATCATAGGGACGTTCCGGTAATTGAAGATGCTTGAAAATAGAGTCATAACTATTGGGAATGACCACTGCCGGTGCGGGCAACGTATGTGCCACATATTGGCTTACGGCTATATTGTGCGACCATCGGGTCAATAACAATTTCAGCCATTTTTTCCATCCTTTATCATAATATGGCAAATGATGACTCACTACCCATTTCTTCCGAAAACGCAAGCCCGTGAAGCAAGTTTTTAAGCTAATATTCGCCTCCAGATACAGATCGGCCGCTCGTATCAGTTGCCGCACTTTTTTTTCAGTGGGGTTCCGCAAAACGGTGTAGGCTTGTGGTGCGGCCTCCTCAGTTACCGCTGTTACAACGGTAACGGCATGCCCTTGCTGTGCCCAGGTATGGGCCAACTGGTGCATCATGTTTTCTAATCCGCCTACCTTGGGCAGAAAAGTGAGTGAACGGATAACGATTTGCATGGATAGGGGCGTTGGGTGTTGGTCTTTGGTACGATGCATGCATTGTCTGAACCACTGATTCATGGGATGGAAGGATTACACTGATTTTCGTTCCCGCAGTGCCATTCCAATTACCCCTTCCCCGCAGTATCTACCCTATTCAGTAGTTTATTAGTAATCACCATTCACGCATAGGCATTTACGTAGATGGGAGTTCGTGGGGGATGCTGCGGTGTTGGAGTACGGGTGCTCGCTTCGTGATCCGCAGCGTCCCTCCGCTACCTCACTCTTCCCCGCAGTATCTACCCTATTCAGTAGTTTATTAGTATTCACCATTCACG
>NZ_LUHG01000048.1 GCF_001623405.1 Hydrotalea flava | reverse complement strand
CAGATTGAAGGCGTAAGTCATGCCACCATTTTAAGCATCATGAGTGAAATAGGACCTGATGGATTTACAAAGTTTGAAACATCCAAACAATTTACCTCCTGGCTAAGGCTTGCACCCAACAATAAGATGTAATTGCTACTACTTAATCTGACAACCGGTTAAATTTAGAGCAGGTTTTTTTAAGGCATATGCGATAAAAATTATTGGTTAAAAGTGGTTGGGTTTTGATCAACCGCTTTATTATTTTCATCGGTCAGAATATTCCTGGCAGGTTGCTCCTCAGCAGAGCCTGCTTCCGCTTCTTCTGACATGCTAAAGTTAGCGTCTTTTTCCAAGAGTTCATCGATACGTTTTTCTTTGGCTAAATGCACACTGTCAATAAAAGTTTGCATGGGCGTTTTGCCATAGCAGTATTTACCTGAGTGTGTCCGCTCTTCATTGTAGTGTCTTAGCCATTGGTCAAGATCCTGCTGCATTTGATCTACGGAGGTGTATATTTTTTTTCTGAACGCTACTGCATAAAATTCTTCCTGAATGGTGCGATGAAAACGTTCACAGATACCATTGGTTTGAGGGCTGCGGGCTTTCGTTTTTGAGTGTTCTATTCCTTCGATTTGAAGATACAATTCATACTCATGATACTCCGGCTTGCCACAGAATTCGGTTCCACGATCAGTTAAAATCCGCAGCAGTGGCAGTTGTTTAG
>NZ_LUHG01000037.1 GCF_001623405.1 Hydrotalea flava | reverse complement strand
ACAATTGATGAAGTAAGAGAAGTAACCCAGGTATGGGTTGACGATTACAATACTACACGGCCTCATGATGCGCTGGGTGGGATATCGCCAAAAATGTATAGAGAAAAAAATCAACAATCTATTGGGCTTCGTTACGCTTCGGCTACGCCTTCGCTTCACTACGCCCAATAGATTGCACTAACACAATTGAAATGAAAAATTATTCTACTTTTGAACTGTACTAAAAATGGGGAGCCTACAACCCCTGCCACTCATTTTTGGCATGATGCAGTGCATCTTATTGTCCTTTCGAAAGTTTATTTTCTTTTTCTTTAATTAAAGAAGAATTGAATGTTTCAACAAATGCCTGATGTAAGACATCTAATTTATCGAAATGTTTTTTTTCTTCATACAAAAATTTACTTAAAGTTACAAATAGAAAGCTGTTTTGCAGCAAAGAAAATGATGGTAACAGACGCAATGCAACTATTAATTTTTTCTTTTGTTGTACAGTTTAGACGGCCATCCTCAGTCCAATAAAATAATGGTAGCCTACAAATTACTACGATTGAATTTTCATTTCAATTCCGATATGGTACGATTAAAAGAGATTGAAAATGAGACTTTTAGGGATCATATGTTGTTTCCTGTTTTCAGCGTTGGAACACCCTAATAATTTTTTCCAATAATTTGCTATAATTCAGCCTGCGCATCATCCATTTTTAGTAGCATTGACTTTATATGTTTAGATTCAGGTAGTGTATAAGTTATCTGATACATACTGTGGGTTAATTCAGCAGCTTTTTTGAGCGATAAATTAGATTTCTCTTTAGTGAGTATTCTTTCTAATTCTTTGTAAATGGTATAAGCTGTAAATGCAATGCAGATGTGTGCTTCAATACGGTGTTTAGCCTGTGATAGATAGGGTGTATACTTCAATCTGTCTTTGATATCCTAAAGGCTCTTTCAATGTGCCATAGGTTCTTATAATTTTCAATGACCTGCTTATCGGATATTTTGGCATTGGTGGTGTATCCTTTTAAACCATCCCAGACTTTATCCTGATGAAACTTTTGATAATCAATAGCTATAGATATATCGCCTTCTAATTTTAAGTATTTGTTGTAGCCTTTGTTGTTGATGTTTTCATTTTCTGTTGTATTGATGCATGAAAATAACTTTCATGACAACATAAGTAATTGGACATGCTGCTACTCATGTACGGCTATCACAAAAAAATGATTCTTTTAAAAGTAGTGAAAACCTACAGTCATAAAAAAGCCATCCTTGGCAAGATGGCCTTTTTTATATATGGGTTGATCTGTGCAGTGTTATTCACCACCACCGTCAATCCGAACGGGATAGCTGTAAGAATCGCCATAGCCGGGATAAATACCATCGAAACGAACGGTACCGCTATTGCTGGCGCTGGAAAGGGCTGCTTTTAAATCATCTAAGGTTTTTACTTCAATACCATTTACGGCAGTAATCACAAATCCTTCCTGTATGCGTGATTTTTGAATGGCGCCACCGGGCTGTATTTTCTTTACTACTACACCACCATTCAGGTTATTGGCATCGGCGGTCTTCTTATCTACATTCGCCAGATCGGCTCCCAAACGATCCATTACATTGGCTACCTTCACTACATCGGTGTTACCTGCTTTGTTTTTAAGGGTAACGTTCACGGTTTTCTGTTCGCCGTTTCTGATATAACCCAGTGTAATTTTATCACCCGGTTTGTAACGGGCAATTTGTTCAACCATTTCAGGTCCTGTGGTAACGGCCACCCCATTAATGTTGGTAATAATATCGCCTTTTTTAATGCCTGCCTCAGCAGCGGCACCACCGGCGGGTACATCCAATACATAAATACCATTGGTTACATCTTTAATACCGGCTTGTTTCTTCTCTTCATCACTCAAACCATCTTTGGGATAAGATATACCCAAAAATGCACGTTGTACGGTTCCGTATTTAATAATATCGTTCACCACTTTTTTTACAATGTTCACCGGAATAGCATAAGAGTATCCTGCATAAGAACCGGTAGGAGAGGCAATGGCAGAATTAATACCAATTAATTCACCACGGGTATTGATTAATGCACCGCCACTGTTGCCGGGGTTCACTGCAGCATCGGTTTGGATAAATGATTCAATAGGTGTATTGCTTTGACGGGCATTGATATCAATGTTTCTGGCTTTTGCACTGATAATGCCTGCAGTAACCGTTACATCTAAATTCAAAGGATATCCAATAGCCAATACCCATTGACCTAATTTGGCTTCATCACTATTGCCATATACCAGATAAGGTAATCCTTTGGCATCAATTTTTATCACTGCTAAATCGCTGCTGGGGTCGGTTCCTACCACTGTGGCTTTATAGGTTTTTCTGTTGGGCAGGGTAATGTTGATTTCATCGGCACCATCTACCACATGGTTATTGGTAACAATATAGCCATCTTCACTAATAATAACCCCACTGCCGCTGGCTCTTTGTTCCGGAATAATTCTGGGCCCCATGCTGCCGCCAAATAAATCTCCAAACATATTGTCGCCAAAAAAATCACTTAAAGGATCACTGCGTTTGGGTAAGTTATTGCTTACCTGCTTGGCCTTGGTTCTGGTTTTAATATGTACTACTGCCGGTGTAGCTGCAGCACAAGCTTGCGTAAAGTTGAAGCTGTTATCAGCTGCGCCCGTATTGTTGTTAAAAAAACCGGCATAGTTTACGGGTAATTTACCGGGTTCCTGCATTCCTGCATACCTGTATTCCTGATAACGGCCAAAGCCCCATACACTTAATAAAGCGGTTGCAGCACTAATGGCAACAATCGCTAACGCGTTTTTAAGTTTCATAGTATATACATTAATAAATGTGAAAAATTAAACTTCTATTGCAAAGTAACGAAGCAGTTTGAATACTGTTTGTTAGTAAAAATCCATTTAACAAATGTTTTACGATGCTTGTCGTATTTGCTGTTAGTGAACTCAAAAAAATTATAAAACGCTTTGGTTAACATGGTTGTAATTAGCAATGTTGTTTAAAAATAATAAGGTGTCTTCTCCATCGGCATAATCGTTCAGTGCCGGTTGTTGCGCATTTCCGAAAGGTATATCTTTTTTGCTAACAATGCATTGTACATCGTTGTTTCGTTGCAATGTTTTTTTCAATTCCTGTGCATTGCTGTAATAACCGTAGTGTATTTGTGCAATGGGAGAGAAGAGCGTTTCTTTTTCTACCAGCAGCACCGATTCATTCGTCATATAATACTGATTGCTCATAATTAATACAGCCAGTTGGTAATCATAATTGTGTTTGTATTTATGAAAATCCATATAATAATCGTATTGCTTCAAGGCTTGCAGCAGAGGGATGAAATCATAATTTTCCGGAACATAAATTTTGGTAACATTTCTGCATCCCAAACCAAAATACAATTGAATGTCTGAGGCCAGGGCAGCAAGTTCCTCTTTTGTTTCCTCACCGGTTAACAGTGCTACAGAGGTTCTGTTGCGGCGTATAATGTGCGGATATTTTCCAAAATAATCGTCAAAATACCGGCTACTGTTATTGCTGCCTGTGGCAATATAGGCATCGCAGCCTTTTAATTGTGGCGCAATAGTGATGCTATCTTTCAGTGAAGGCTCAAAGAAAAATAATTTTTGTATCAGGTGGGTGATCAGTACTTCATCTTTTGAAGAAGGTTTAATAATGGCATTGTGCCCGCTGATGCATACACATAAAAAATCATGAAACCCAACCAGTGGAATATTACCGGCCATTACAATGCCAATATTTTTGGGGGTTGTATTGTGTTGGGCAATATCGTATTGCTGTACCCAGGCGGCTAATTTATCTTCCTGTAAAAAAGCGGTACAAATATTTTCAATGGCTGTATCAATAAACTCGGGTAAAAACCAGGGATTTTTTTGAGCTGCCTGTTGTTTTATGGTCTGCCATACCGTCCCATTTTCCTGTATATATGCCCCTAATTTGCTGAATGCGATAATTCTTTGTGCTAAATCCATTTGTTGAATTGCTTTTGCGTTTAAATTTGTTACATCTTTCAAAAATTCAAAATTACACTTATGGCCATTAAAATTACGGATGAATGTATTAATTGCGGCGCTTGCGAGCCCGAATGTCCCAATAATGCTATTTACGAAGGTGGTGTTGAATGGGCAATTGCCGATGGAACAACTGTAAAAGGTACCTATACTTTAATGGATGGCACAACAGTAGATGCAGAACAACGTTTTGCACCCATCTCAACCGACACGTATTATATTGTTCCTAATAAATGTACAGAGTGCCAAGGCTTTCATGAAGAGCCGCAATGTGCTTCTGTTTGTCCGGTAGACTGTTGCGTGCCCGATGAAATGTATCAGGAAACTGTTGAAGGGTTACTGGCTAAAAAAGAGCGTTTGCATATTTAACATTTGTACCTGTTTTTTATAGAAAAAATTTGTTTTTTTCTGCAAAAGAATATTAACTTTATAAGGTCAATCAAATGCTACTGAAAAGTAACATTCTGTAACGGTGGGTGATATTTCCCGCCAGCGTGAGGTGAAGAAGCTATAGGTTTCTTCACTTTTTTTTAGGCCTGTTGATTTCCTGTATGTTGCTATTTTAAAAACTACATTCCTTTCTGTGCATGGAATACTTACTATATTTGGAGCATTCATCTGCCTTGCTTTTTTGTTGAAATTTTGTAGTGTGTATGCATCAACAAAATCCGATGTCTTATTGCAGATGTGAAAAAAATGATAGAATATGAAAAAAAAAATTGCATTGGTAACGGGGGGCTATAGTCGCGAGTCAGAAATTAGTTATAAAAGTGCAAAAACCATTGAAGCGCATGTAAATCGGCAACTGTATGATGTTTTTGTAATTGATATTTCAGCATCGGGTTGGTGGTGTATGCAGCCGGATGGAACCAAACTGCCTGTAAACAAAGCAGATTTTACCATTGAAGCAGCCGGTACAATAATTTCTTTTGATGCGGTTTTATTTTGCATACATGGCACACCGGGTGAAGACGGTAAACTGCAGGGATATTTTGATATACTGAATTTGCCGTATACCAGTTGCGATGCCGCAACATCAGCCATTACCTTTAATAAACGGTATACCGTTGCTGTAGTAGCATTCAGTGGCATTTCGGTTGCCAAAAGCATGCATGTATTTCATCATACACCGGTAACTGCAACTGAAATTTTGCAAACCATACAATTGCCTGTGTTTATTAAACCCAATAATGGGGGTAGTAGCATTGGTATGAGTAAAGTGAATGATGCAGCCGAATTAATGCCGGCACTTGAAAAAGCGTTTAAAGAAGATACACAAGTATTGGTGGAAGAATATATAGCCGGCAGGGAATTTACCATTGGTGTATTTAAAACCGGGGGTAATATTATCGTATTGCCCATTACAGAGGTGATGACCGAAAAAGATTTTTTTGATTTTGAAGCAAAATACCAGGGAAAAAGCAAAGAAATTACGCCGGCCATTATACCTGCCGAATGGCAAAACAAATTAGAAGCAGCAGCAAGAAAGGTTTATGAAGTTTTGAATTGCCGCGGCATTGTACGGATGGATTTTATTTGGAATGAAGCCAGGCAAACGCCTTATTTGTTAGAAGTGAATACAATACCCGGACAAAGTGAAGCGAGTATTGTACCCCAGCAAGTTAAAGCAATGGGGTGGAGCTTGCAGGAATTTTATACCCGATTAATTGAGGAGGCTTTTAACAAATACTAAATGGCTTTTACCCTTCAAATCAATTATTTTCACCGAACCAACTAAAAATATCGTGTTTAAATTTATTACACATAAACCGCTTTGGGTTAATATTCTGGCTGCCATTGGCATTGTATTGGTTGCGCTATTTGTTTTTATTGAGATGTTATCTTTTATTACTCAGCACAATGTTACAGAAAAAGTACCTGCTGTAGTTGGGCAAAATATTCAAGCTGCTACTCAGGCATTAACTGCCAAGGGTTTTCGTATTCAAGTAATTGATTCAGTATATGATAATACCATCGGTGCTTTAGCGGTAGCCAAACAAAGCCCCGATGCCGATGCATTGGTGAAAAGGGGACGAACTATTTATTTAACCGTTAATAGGGCAGCTGCGCCGGAGGTAACCATGCCCAATTTAATTGGCTTTTCCATCAAAAGCGCCCAAATGTATTTGCAAACCCTGGGCTTAAAAATGGGTGATACCACCTATAAACCCGATATTGCTCGCAATGCAGTTTTAGAGCAGCGCTATAATGGTAGTAGTATTAAACCCGGCACCAAATTGCCCGTGGGCAGCGTTATTAGTTTTGTGTTAGGCAGCGGTATTGGCAGTGGTGAATACCAGGTGCCCGATTTAATTGGACTCACTTTGGCACAGGCACGTAACCAGTTGAATGCTTTAAATATTAATATTGGTTCAATTGTACCCATGGATAATGTGTCTGATACATTGAATGCTTTTATTGTGAAACAAATTCCGGAAGTATTTACCGAAGTATCACCGGGTGTTAAAGTGCACAACGTCATTCATCAGGGGCAAGTGGTAGATGTTTTTGTGAGTAGTACCCCGCCTCCTGCAAGAGACTCAGCCTTGCGTTACTAAAAATATTATTTAATTTGTAAAATTACTTATATATGAAAGTACTGACGGTCGATGAATTAAAATTGAAAATGGAAAATGGGGAATCGGTAAATCTGATTGATGTGCGGGAACCGCATGAAAATGCAGAATTTAATATTGGTGGAATTTTGCTGCCTTTAGGCAAAGTGCAAACCATGCAAATTGAAGCGATTGAAGATTTAAAAGAGGAACCTATTATTGTGTATTGCAGAAGTGGCAACAGAAGCATGCAGGCTGCCATGATATTAGAGCAATTGGGTTTTAGTGATGTTACTAATTTAGCCGGTGGTATGCTGGCATGGGAAGATAAATTTGGCCGATAAAAAAGAGGTTAGCTGATGAACCGGCTAACCTTCTTTGTTGAATTTGTGTACAATCTTTATAAAGAAATATTCACAGCCATCATAAAATTAGTGCCGGCCATGGGGAAATAATTATTATCGGTGTACAACTGATTGTTGCTGATGTAACTATAGGTATAACCGTTGGGCTGATATAATTTATTGAATACATTATTCACCTGCAGAATAAAATTCCATTCCTTAAATACTACATTCTTTACAGTATAACTGGTGCGAACGGTTTCAGTAAAAAAGCCGGGCAAACTTCTGTTTTCGGTTTGGGTATTATCCATATACTGTTTGCTTACATATTTGCTTAACAAACTAAGGGTAATATTTTTTGCAGGAATAATATTGATGGTAGCACCGCCAATAATATCGGGTGAAAAAGAAATATCCGTATTGCTGTGCTGCACAGCATTTTGCCCACCGGTATCATAATTGTCGATATACTCCGTAAAACTTTTTATTTTATTTCTGCTAAAGCTGGCATTGGCCTGTACATTTAGCCATTGGTTAAATATGTAAGCGCCCTGTAATTCAATACCCATTCTATAGCTGTTCGGTACATTGATACGCGTATATGCACCTACATCATTAATAACACCCGTTAATACTAATTGGTTTTTGTACAGCATGCAATACAGATTAGCACTATAGTTAAAGCGGCTGTTTTTCCGTGCAACGCCTAATTCAAAATCGTGAAGCGTTTCAGCAACGGGCTGGTTTTGTAAACTGGCCTGAAAATCATCTCTGTTGGGTTCTTTATTTCCTAATGCATAACTGAAATAAGCCTGCCAGCTATTGTGGCTGTAAGTAATACCTGCTTTCGGATTCACGAAGTGAAAAGTACGGTTTACATCTAAATTGCCATTTCCTTCAAAGCCCTGCATGTTGTGGGTAACGGTACGGTATTGTACATCGGCAAAACTATACCAGTACTTTGCAAAATTGTGTTGCCATTTGGTATACACATTTACATCGGTTTTTACGGCAGGATAATAGTAGTATTGATAATTAGGCGTTGTTAAACCATATTGAGCCCAAATAACATTACCAAAATGGTTGCCTTCATACCGGGTCCATCCACCACCAATAGTGAGTTCATCTTTGGTGTTTTTGTATTGTAGTGAGGCAATTTGCCCATAAAAATGGTTGCTTAACCAACGGCGGCGAATTAAATCGGTTGAATCTAATATCGTATTGCCAATGGTAAAAGGCATTAAACCATAGTCGGTAAAATTTTGAGCCGCTTTGTATTCCTCATAATAACCTCTGCCAAATGTCATGAATAAAGCGGTATTAAAGCTCCATTGGTGATTAATTTCCTGATTTAGGAATAGTTGATAATGATCTTGCTGATAATTATCTGTTTGATTATCATAAGGTGTTCCGGGTTTCTCGGTTCCTGCGGGATTATAAGTTCTGTCTTTTGCCAGCAGGGTATCGGGTACGCCGTACCAAGCCTGATAAGTTTTTTCTTTTCCGGAGAAAATATTAAAACGAATGGAAGTTTTTTTGTTGATATAAGCGGTAGAAAGCGCAAATGATTGCAGCAGTGAGCTGGCACGGTCAATATATCCATCGCTGCTGATTTTGCTCAAACGGGCATCAACGGTAAAGTGTCCGTTCAGCAAACCACTCCCAACTTTTAATGTATTTTTCCAGGAGTTGAAAGAGCCATAACTATTATTGACTTCAGCATAAGGCTTTTCATGAAATTCGTTGGTAGAAAGGTTGATGGTAGCGCCAAATGCGCCAGTGCCGTTGGAGGAAGTACCTACGCCACGCTGAATTTGAATGCTATTGAGCGATGAAGCAAAATCAGGTAAATCCACCCAATAAGTACCCTGGCTTTCTGCATCATTATAAGGAATACCATTAAGGGTAACATTTATTCTCGTAGCATCCGTACCTCTGATGTGGATATCGGTATAGCCAATGCCATTGCCGGCATCTGAGTTTACAAACACAGAAGGGGTTTGGTTGAGGAGGAATGGAATATCCTGTCCCAGATTGGTTTTGGCAATTTCCTGTTCATTGATATTGGTAACTGCAAATGGCGCTTTACTGCCTGCGCGGATGGCCTTCACTTCTAAAGGCTGTAGGAATAATGGAATGTTGGTTAAAGTAATCTCTAACTTTTGTCCTTCCTGAGGTATTTGAATGGTACGCTTGTACACTTCAAATCCAATGCTGTTTACAACAACGGTAGTATTGCCGGTTATCAGGTTCATGAAAATAAAATGGCCATCATCACCGGTAATGGTGGTTCTGTTTTGCGTTGTAATAGCAGCACCTGCAACGGGTTTTTTGGTTTGTGCATCTACTACTACACCCGAAAGAAAAGGATGTTTTTTTGTCTGGCTAAAGCTGTTAACGTAACAAAGCAAAAATGCCAGCGTTCCCAAAAAGAATTTCATTTTTTTTGATTAAATGGTTAAAAAATTTGGGAACAGGGAGCTGTGCTAATGGAGAGGCTGACTAAAATAAGCAGTACACCTTCCCTTCGCAGGAATTACCCTGTTCAGGTTCAACGGGTATTATCTCAGCCGGATGTTGTTGATGTGTTAACCCATCAAGGCAATCCAGCACCCCGAGGAAAATCTGCCGCAAAATTAATGCGTAAAAATTTAAAAGGGTGTAACTTTTTTTGCAGTGCTGCGTTTCAATGTAAAAACTAACTTTTTTGTTTCATTTCTTTAAACAAATAACAATGAAAAAAATAATGTTGATGCTGGTAACCCTTCTGTCGCTTTCTTTTGTAAAAGGGCAGGAAGTTAAAAATTTGGTGTATGATGCCAATGCCGAAGTACGGAAGGTGGGCAATTTTTCCGGATTAGATGTTTCCGGTGCTGTTACGGTGTACCTTTCACAAGGTAATACTAATGCCGTTGCCATTAGTGCCGATGAGGGCGATAAAGCAAAAATTATCACTGAAGTAAAAAATGGTGTATTGCACATTTATACGGAAAGTGGTTTTTGGAACAAATGGAATTGGAGCGATAAAAAAATTAAAGCTTATGTAACAGTTACTGATTTAAATAAAATTGTGCTTTCAGGAGCCAGCCAGTTGAATATTGTTGATCAATTAAAAGGAAATGCTTTAAAATTAAAAGCAACCGGTGCCAGTTATGTAAAAGGCAGTTTTAATGTAGCTGAATTATCCATTAACTTAAGCGGAGCATCCAATGCAACAATGAAAGGACAGGTAGGAACTTTAAATGTAGATGTTAGCGGCGCCAGTGTAATAAAAGGTTATGATTTAACCGTAGCCAACTGCGATGTATCTGCTTCCGGCGCATCGAATGTTCGTGTAAATGTAGAAAAAACTTTTACCCGATTAGAAGCCAGTGGTGCCAGCAGTATACGATATAAAGGCAACCCCGTTATTCAAAATATTCAGTCGAGCGGCGCATCTTCCATTAAAAAAGAAGACTAATGTTAAATTAGTTTTGGCAGTTCGCCTCGCTAACCTTACTTTTGCAACTCATTAAATCGCGAGGTAGAGCAGCGGTAGCTCGTCGGGCTCATAACCCGAAGGTCGGAGGTTCGATTCCCCCCCTCGCAACTAAAACTTTAAAAGCCTCAATTCGTGAGGCTTTTAGTTTTTAAACACAGTTATCATCATGAAAGCGGGATTTGTAGGTATTTTTGGGAAACCCAATGCAGGTAAAAGCACATTACTCAACACCTTATTGGGCGAGAAGCTGGCTATTGTTTCTTCAAAAGTGCAAACCACACGCCATCGTATCAAAGGGTTTTTAAGCAAACCTGGCGAATACCAAATTGTATTTTCAGATACACCAGGGATCATTGAAGCCAAATACAAATTGCACGAAAAAATGATGGGTGCAGTGAAAAGTGCATTGGAAGATGCGGATGTGGCCATTTTATTAGCAGATGTTACCGACGATTTGGAAAGTTGCGATGCTCTGTTTCAATCGCTGCATTTAAAAGTGCCCGTTATTGTGGTGTTGAATAAAAAAGATAAGGTGGGCAAAGAAGTGTTGCAAAATGCCATTCATTTCTTTGAATCAAAACCTTATGCTAAAAAAGTGTTGGCCATTGCAGCATTGCAGCAGCAAAAAACCGATGAACTGGTCAATTCAATCGTTGATTTTTTGCCTGAAGGAGCACCTTTTTATCCCGAAGATGAATTAAGTGATTTACCCACCCGTTTTTTTGTGAGTGAATTAATCCGGGAAAAAATTTATACTTTGTTTGAAGAGGAAATACCTTACCATGTGGCGGTACTGGTAAACGAGTTTAAAGAAAAAGAACACCTCATTAAAATACAGGCCGATATTATTGTAAACAGAGATACCCAGAAATCGATCATCATTGGGCATCAGGGCAATAAAATAAAAGAAATTGGAACTTTGGCCAGAAAAGATATAGAGGCCTTCTTAGGTAGGAAGGTATTTTTAGAATTATTTGTAAAAGTGCGGCCAAAATGGCGGGATAATGATTTGTTTTTGAAAGAATTTGGCTACCATTAAAAATTTAACCATCTGTAAAAAATGTGAATTATGGGCTATACAGTAGCAATTGTAGGCAGACCAAATGTGGGGAAAAGTACACTGTTTAACCGTTTATTAGAACAGCGCAAAGCTATTGTAGATGATATTAGCGGCGTAACCCGCGACCGGCAATATGGTATTTCTGAATGGGCCGGCAAAACCTTTAATGTAATTGATACCGGCGGTTTTGTGCCCGATTCGCAGGATGTATTTGAAAAAGAAATTCGTAAGCAGGTGCAAATTGCCATTCAGGAAGCCGATGCCATTGTTTTTATGGTAGATGTTGCCGTGGGCATTACCGATTTAGATGATGCCATGGCGCATTTGCTGCGGCAGGCAAAAAAACCGGTGTTTCTGGCTGTGAATAAAGTTGATAATGGGCAGCGCGAATTAGAAGCCGCCGAATTTTATCGTCTGGGTTTTGATACCATTTATACCATCAGCAGTATCAGTGGAACGGGTACCGGCGAATTATTAGATGCTATTGTGGCCAATATACCTGAAGTGCTTGATGAAAAGGAAACAACAGAAAAAACAATTCCCAAATTAGCCATTATAGGACAGCCGAATGTGGGTAAATCTTCATTACTGAATGCTTTGCTGGGTGAAGAAAGAACCATTGTAAGTGATGTTGCCGGAACCACCCGTGATACCATTCATACTCATTACAACTTATTCAATAAAGAATGTATATTAATTGATACCGCAGGTATTCGGAAAAAAAACAGCGAGAAAAACGATTTAGAATTTTATTCTGTAATCCGTGCCATTAAAGCCATGGATGAAGCCGATGTTTGTTTGATTGTAATTGATGCACAAAAGGGCATTACTGCTCAGGATGTAGCCTTATTTAGTTTGGCTACCCGTAAAGGAAAAGGTGTGGTAGTAGTGGTTAATAAATGGGATTTGATGGAAAAAATCACCAATACTGCCCGTGATTATGAGAAAAAATTAAAAGAAAAAATTGCGCCATTTACCGATGTGCCCGTTTTGTTTATTTCAGCATTGGAAAAAACAAGGTTACTAAAAGTGCTGGAAGCCGGTATGGTGGTATTTGAAAGTAAGCAACAAAAAATTGCTACATCCAAACTAAATGAAGTAATGCTAAAAGCGGTTGAAGCCTACCATGCACCAGTAGTGCGGGGGCATACTGTAAAAATAAAGTATGTAACCCAGTTGCCAACTCATGTGCCTTCTTTTGCTTTTTTTACTAATTTCCCGGATGATATTAAAATGCCGTACAAAAATTATCTGGAAAATCAGCTCCGTACACACTTTAATTTTAAGGGCGTACCCATTAGAATTTTCTTTCGGAAAAAATAAATAACAAAAAATATCGTTAAATTTTGTGTATTTTAAGCGTGAAGCCTATATTTGCGCAAATTTTAAAATTTTAAAAAAACAAGTACAATGAAAAAATTATTAGCTCTTTTAGCAATCGCAGGTTTTGTAGCTTGCAACAGCGGTGAAAACAAAGAAGCAAAAGCAGATTCTACAGCAACAACTGCTCCTGCTATGGACACAACCATGAAACATGACAGCATGCCAGCTATGGATACTGCTAAAAAAGCAATGGACACTACTAAAAAAATGTAGTTCTTATCTTTTGCAGATATTGAAGAAACCCTCCGGATTCATTTCAGGAGGGTTTCTTGTTATTGAAAAGCAGTGCGAACTGCTTCCATTGTTTTGGCGCCGGGGAAAAATGATACCAGCCTTTCTATTACTGCTTCTACAATATTATCCGGACAACTGGCCCCGCTGGTAATTAAAATTTTAAGAGGCGTTTTGCCCGGTAAATAACCTGAAATGGTTTGGGTTGCTTTGGTTTGCCAGTTGCAATGCACTAAGTTTTGTGCATCTAATATTTTATTGGCACTATCAATAAAATAAGTAGGTAATTGCTGTTCGCACAATTCAACCAGGTGTGAAGTATTACTGCTTTTATAACCTCCAATGACAATAGCCAAATCGGCAGGAGTACGCAACATACCTGTTACTGCAGTTTGGTTATCGTTGGTAGCATAACACAATGTATCTTTGGTATCAGCAAATCTTTGTTGCAGGGTAGCATCGGTTAATTGATATTTTACAATCATTACATTTTTTAAATAATCAGCTATGGCCTGGGTATCGGTAGCTAATTGTGTGGTTTGATTTACTACGCCAATTTTCTGCAAATCCTTTTCCACATCAAAACCTTCAGAGAAATGCCCTTTGAATACTTCATAAAATGCTGCAGAGGGTCTGTTGCCGGTTATAAATTCTCCCAATAGAATGGCTTCCCGCATATCATTAATAATTAATGTGGCTGTATTGGCAGCTGCATGCGAAAAAGTAGCCCTTGTTTCTTCATGCTTTGGTTTGCCGTGAATAATAATGGTATAACCTTTTTGTGCAATCTGTTCACTTCGGTTCCATACTTTTTCTACAAAAGGGCAGGTCGTATTGTATTGTGCTGTTTCAATTCCTTTTTTGTGTAATATTTTTTCAATGGCCAGCGTGGTACCAAAAGCCGGAATTAAAACAATATCATCCTGTTTTAAATCATCAAATGGAATGAGTTGGTTACCTAAATTATCTTGCAAAAATAAAACCCCTTCGGCTTTTAAATCGGCATTTACCTGAGGGTTATGTATCATTTCGCTCAATAAAAATATACGTTTCCCCTTATGCGTTTCAATGGTTTTAAAAGCAATTTCAATAGCATTTTCAACACCATAACAAAAGCCGAAATGGCGCGCCAAATAAATTTGCAGTGGTCCAAAATCTAATAAAGTTGGGGTAAAGTCCTTTTTTAGTTTATCAGCTTGCCTCCTATAATTTTTGATATGGCTAATTAAGTGGCTTCTATAAAATACCGGAACATTAAATTGCTTCATACTTTATTCATTATGGGTTAATGCAGGTAATGTTTTTTCAAAAGTTTCAAAATATACTTCAGTTGCTAATTGCTACTCGTGCTACAAATTTGATTTTAATGGTATAACCATTTAACTGCTGTAAAGTTGTAATATCATGCATGCAAAGGTACAATGTTCGGCTGCAATTCATGCGCACCTGCGCATTTCGTTTTCGGGAACGTTTCCGTAAAATTTTTTCTGTTCCTCTTCAATGCACAATAGATTTGACTAATAGGAATAACCGATTGCTCAAAAATGATATACAAACTTATTTATGAAAACAACAATTTTTTTTCATTCCTTCTCAATACAATACAGGTTGTTGTTGATGGTAGTAATCTGCAGTTTATCAGTAGTAACCCGGGTAGTTGCACAGGATAAAACCATGGATGATTATCGTAAAATGGCGCCTTTTGCCATGCCTGAATTAGTTTTACCAGCCATTCCGGTAAATACTTTTACCATCACCGATTTTGGAGCCATAGGAAATGGTCAGGCATTAAATACCAATGCTATACAACATGCTATTGAGGCCTGCAGCAAAGCAGGTGGTGGCACGGTGCTAATACCATCGGGCTTATGGTTAACCGGACCTATTACCCTTAAAAGTAATATTAATTTGCATGTATCAACCGGTGCAGTGGTATTATTTACACCCGATAGAAATAGTTATCCCATTATACCGGCATCAAAAAATACCACCAAAAATTTTATTGTACAGCCACCCATTTATGGTTATCAATTAAAAAATGTGGCCATTACCGGTGGCGGCATATTGGATGGTTCAGGAGAAGCCTGGCGCCCGGTAAAAAAATCGAAAGTTTCGGAAATTCAATGGAAACATTTTTTATCGGTAGGTGGTGTATTGAATAAAGATGGACAAATTTGGAGGCCTTCAGAAGCAGCGATGAATGGCGAGAAATATTTAAAATCGATCCGGAAAAAAGAAGCGCTAACGGCGGATGATTTTTTGCCGGCACGTGATTTTATCAGACCCAAAATGGTGGTATTGGTGGATTGTGATAAAGTGTTGATAGATGGGCCTACTTTTAAAAACGCACCCAATTTTGTAATGAATCCGCAACATTGCACCAATCTGGTGATTAGAAATGTACAGGTGAATAATGAATACTGGGCACAAAATGGGGATGGTATTGATATTAGTTCCTGTAAAAATGTTATGATTTACAAATGCACCGTTACGGCAGGTGATGATGGTATTTGTATGAAATCGAGCGGCGAAAAAATACCCGGTGTGCCGGAGTTAGCCAATGTAATTATGGCAGATTGTATTGTATATCATGCACATGGTGGTTTTGTAATTGGCAGCAATACCGATGGTGGTATGCAAAACATATTTGTAAACAATTGCAGCTTTATTGGCACTGATATGGGTGTAAGGGTAAAAAGTAATGCCGGCCGAGGCGGAACAGTGAAAGATATATATGTGCAGAATATTTATATGGCCAATATTGTAAATGAGGCCATAGGGTTTGATACATATTATGAAGATATGCCTGCAGGAAAAGAAAAATCAACCTTACATGAACAATCCATGGATAAAGTGCCCAACTTTTCAAACTTTTATTTTCAGAACATTTATTGTAATGGTGCTGCCAAAGCAATCAGTATTAAGGGAATGCCCGATGCATTGATTCGGCAATTACATTTTAAAGATATGGTCATAGCAGCCAAATCAGGCTTTGCCTGCGAAAATGCAACAGACCTGTTTTTGAAAAATGTACACATTGTTACCGGTAAACAACCTCTTTTTGAAACCAATGGTTGTAAAAATATTCAAATAACAGAATAGGTTCAAGTAAGCGGTATTAACTGCACAATTTGTTCCAGATACAACCTGTCTGTTTCATCGAATTGTGAAACAGTTTTTGCATCTGCATCCAACACACCCATAACAGCACCTTTATGCAAGATTGGAACTACAATTTCTGATTGTGATAAACTACTGCAGGTAATATGTCCCGGAAAAGCATTTACATCCGGAACAACAATGGTGGCTGCCTGTTGCCAGCTGGTGCCACAAACGCCACGGCCTTTGCGTATGCGTGTACAGGCAATGGGGCCCTGAAAAGGCCCTAAAATCAGTTCATCATTTTTTACCAGATAAAACCCCACCCATAACCAGTTAAATTGTTCTTTTAACATGGCAGCTATATTGGCTAAATTGGCAATTAAATCAGTTTCTCCCTCAATAATGGCTGCTATTTGTGGTAGCAAAGTATTGTATTGTTCTATTTTACTTCCTGCTGCTTTTATGAAATTTTCTGCCATATTATGGTATTGAATCTTTTTGAACGAATGGTTTATTTAATGGAATGCATTTGTAAATAATTCCATCTGAAAATGTATGCATCAGTATGCATTGTTTTACTTTATTAATTTCATTATGTTCTATCAAATCAGGGTTGTCGCCACTATTTAGCCAAATAACATACAAAGCATTGGTTTGTAAAAATACATTGAGTTCATTTTCGTGGGTTAGTTCGGGTAAGGTTTTTACTTTTTTTCCGGTAAAATAATAAATGGCAGCATAGTCATTACTGTATAAAGGAATGGTAGCAGTATCTGTAAATGGAGAAGTTTTTAAAAAATGCAATATATCAGATGATTGCCAGTAATCTTCCGCATAACCTCCAATACCCGCTTCATGATTGTTTTTTAAAGTAGTATAGCCATTATTTAAATTGCCTATGAAAGCAAATAAGGCCAGTAATCCGGCCAGAATCATGGTTGTTCTGGATGATTTTTGGGAGGCATTGATCATTTGATGAATTCCGGCACAAATGATTAAAAAAAATGGAATGGCAACTGGTGCCAACAAGCGATTATTGATATCATCATAATTAGAAAATGTAGAAGAAAGAATAATAAACAACACATATATCAGAAGAAAAGCTTCAGCAATAACAGTAAAACCTATTTCCTTTTTTTGATGAACGATGGCTGTATACAAATAAATTCCTGTGATGATGATTAATAAAATACCCAACAACAACGCATAAAGCATGGATGGATGATTAGAGCCCAGCCATCCTGCCAGTACATTGCCATATAGCTGCATGTTTTCAATAAAGCTTGTATCTGCCGGTAATCGTTTACCGGTTAAATATCCCGACTGTAGTACGTTCGATAACAAATTAATACACAAAAAACTACTGCTGATGCATCCAAACAAAATGGTATGCATCCATCTTTTTGTCCAGTTGGAATGTGTTGCAAACAGCAACAAAAAACAACCTGTTGCAATTACGGTAATACCTGCATAACGCGTAATGGCGGCAATACCGGCAATAACAGCAGCAAATAATAAATTTTTAAAATCAGCGTGATGTATATAACGCTGTTGTACTACAATAAACAACATTACCAGAAAAATAAACAGTGTTTCAGACCAAAGCATGGTATACACCTCCAAAAGTGCAGGGTTGGTTATCAGCAACAGCAGTACAACATTTTTGTATATACGATTTTTCATGCTTGCATTTTCTAAAATATACCCTGCTATACAAACATTACCGGCAAATAAAATAGCGGTGAGGTAGGGAGCAACCACAACAATATCCTGCTGTGTTAGCAACATTATCAAATGTAAAAAATAAGGAAAGGCAACCGGAAACATGGTAAGCGGTTTGCCATCAAACTGCAGAAAGCCATTGCCCAACGTAAGGTTTCTGGCTACGCTGGTATACATAATTGAGTCGGGCGAAATACCAATGCCACCATGTTGCGTTAGTAACAATACAAAGTAAAATGCCAGTGCTGCAGCAATACAAGTGTCAATATGTTGTTTCAAAAATTGAACAATAAGTTTCAATGCTTTGTTTTTTGGGGTTATAACGCTGTAAAATAATGGTATATGATTATTTCGCAAAAATAAACAGATACTTGCAATCATTCATCTGTATTCATTTCACTGAGAACATGCGCTCATTTCATTAAAGCGGAATATATTGTTGAAAGATGGTGGCGTATTGTATTGAACCTTGCGGTTTAACCTGCATCAGGCAGTATATTTGCAGCATGCATTATGTTTCTGTAGAAGGACTTACAAAGAGTTATGGGATCAATCCCTTGTTTAAAAATATTTCATTTCACATTAATGAAGGAGATAAAATAGCATTGATTGCCCGCAATGGAGTAGGCAAGTCAACCTTACTGCGTATTTTAAATGGGGATGAAACAGCTGATTCGGGCACCATTTTTATACACAAAGATGTTACCGTAGCATTGTTTGAGCAGGAACCCAAATTTGAAGAACATTTAACGGTATTGGAAAATATATTCTCATCCGATCATCCCGTTATGAATGTAATCAGGGCTTATGAAGCTGCGGCTGATAAAGAAGATGGAGAGGCAATGGCCGAATTGTTTGAAAAAATGGATGCTTATCAGGCATGGGATTTTGAAGTGAAGGTAAAGCAGATTTTAACCAAATTAAACATTCATCATTTAGAACAACCGGTTAGTGCATTGAGTGGCGGGCAAAGAAAAAGAGTAGCCCTGGCAAAAACTTTAATTGACATAGGTTTTAATCATCAACATACTTTGTTAATGATGGATGAACCTACCAACCATTTGGATGTTGAAATGATTGAGTGGCTCGAAAATTATTTAAGTCAGCAGAATGTTACCTTATTATTGGTTACCCACGACCGCTATTTTTTAGATGCCGTTACCGAAGAAATTTGGGAATTGGAACGCGAAAATATGTATGTGTATAAAGGTAATTATGAAAATTATCTGGAACGAAAAGCGGCACGTATTGAAAGTGAATTAGCCAGTATTGACAAAGCAAAAAATCAATACCGGAAAGAATTGGAATGGATGCGTAAGCAACCAAAAGCACGCACCACCAAAAGCAAAAGCAGGCAGGATAATTTTTATGAAGTAGAAGCCAAAGCCAAACAAAGAATAGAAGATGCCCAATTGCAATTAAACGTAAAAATGAGCAGGCTGGGAGGTAAGATTGTTGAAATGAAAAAAGTATGCAAAAGCTATGGCAATCTTAATGTATTAAAAGGGTTTGATTATACGTTTTCAAAAGGGGAGCGTATTGGTATTGTAGGAAAGAATGGGGTAGGAAAAAGTACATTTTTAAATGTGTTGCAACAAATTGAACCAACCGATAGCGGTAAAATCAATATAGGCGATACGGTGTTATTTGGAAATTTTTCACAAGCCGGGTTAGTGATTAAAGAAAACATGCGGGTAATTGAATACGTAAAAACTTTTGCCGAAAGCTTTCCTCTGGCAAATGGCGGCTCTATCAGCGCTGCGCAGTTTTTAGAATTGTTTCTTTTTACTCCTGATAAACAATATACTTATTTACAATCATTGAGTGGTGGCGAAAAAAAACGATTACAGTTATTAATTGTGCTTTTTCAAAATCCTAATTTTCTAATTTTAGATGAACCTACCAATGATTTAGATTTACCAACTTTGGCCGTTCTGGAGCAGTTTTTAAGCGAATACCAGGGTTGTGTGTTAATTGTAAGCCACGATCGCTATTTTATGGATCGGTTGGTAGATCATTTATTTATTTTTGAAGGAGATGGCGTTATACGCGATTTTCCTGGAAATTACACCCAATATCGTATCTGGCTAAAAGATCAGGAAAAGAAAACACTGAACATGGTGAGCCCATTGTCTGAAGCAAAGGAAGAAAAAGGCGGAAAAAATAAAACAGAAAGCACAACTGAAGAAAAAAAGAAACTAAGCTTTAAAGAAAAACGTGAATTTGAATTGTTAGAACAGGAAATAGCTACACTTGAGGCACAGAAAAATGAACTGACTATTCAAATGAGCAGTGGTGAATTAAGTTTTGATGCTTTACAGGAGCTAAGTTTAAAAATGATAGCAATAACCGAAGCACTTTCGGTTAAAGAAAACCGTTGGCTTGAATTAAGTGATAAAATGTAGGTATCCACTATTGTATACCTATTAATTCAACATCAAAAATAAGCGTGCTATTGGGGCCAATGGCAGCACTTACCTGTCTTTCGCCATACGCTAAATGAGGCGGAATAAATAAACGCCATTTACTACCTACCGGCATTAATTGCAAAGCTTCTGTCCAACCCTTTATTACCCGGTTTAATGGAAATACAGCAGGGGTACTCCGTTGTACGCTACTGTCAAAAATGGTTCCATCTATCAATGTGCCATGATAATGGCAAGTTACTGTATCAGTAGCTAATGGCTTTTCTCCATGCCCTTCTGTTAAAATTTCAAATTGTAATCCACTTGTAAGCAAGGTTACTCCATTTCTTTTAGCATTTTCTTCCAGAAAAATTGTACCTCCTGCTAAGTTCTCCTTGGCTTTTTTTGATTTCCATTGGAATAGTTTATCAGAAAGGCTCATTTGCTTTTTTCTTGCAAACTTAATTGTAAACGGAGTAATTCATCTATTTCTGTAGAAATAAACTTAATTTTATATTCCTAATACAATGCAGCGGGGAGTTGATAAAATGTTCTGCAAATAAAAAATCTAAACATATTTTGAAACGAACACATCCTTTAGTTATTTGGGCCGGCATCATCATACTCGTCCTCACTATTGGCGTTTTGGGGTTTATGCTGGTAGAGCACTGGTCGTTTTTAGATGCGTTATATATGACCATCATTACCATCACCACAGTTGGTTATCAGGAAATAAAGCCACTTACTGATAATGGAAAAATATTTAATATAATTTTCATTATTGCTTCTTTTTCAACCTTTACTTATGCTTTGGCCAGTTTAACCCGCTATATTATTAGTGGTGAAATGCAATTGTATTTTAAAAACAAAAAAATTATGAGCAGTTTAGATAACCTCCGCAATCATGTAATTATATGTGGTTTTGGCCGAAATGGTCAGCAGGCAGCCATTACGTTAATGGACCAACAAATTCCATTTGTAGTAATTGAACCGGAAGAACGCAATATCAGGGAGTTTACCAGTGCGTATCCTAATCTCATTTTTATTATTGGCGATGCTACGGAAGATGCTTTGTTAAAAAAAGCAGGAATTGAACGGGCAGTAAGTTTAATCACTACTTTACCCGATGATGCGGATAATGTTTTTATTGTTTTATCGGCCCGTTCATTAAATACGCATTTACAAATTATCAGCAGGGCATCTTTTAATTCAGCAGTACCCAAACTAAAAAAAGCCGGTGCTAATCATGTAATTATGCCCGATAAAATTGGTGGTAAACACATGGCTACCATTGTATCAAAACCTGATGTGGTTGCATTTATTGATTATTTAACGGGCCATGAAGATGAAAGTATGAATATAGAATCGGTAGGGTATGAGCAATTACCTGCAGCCATTCGTAATAGCACTTTACAACAAATTATGGATTGGCAAAAAACAGGTGTGAATTGTATTGGTATCAAACAAAAAAATGGAAGGTTTTTGATCAATCCGCCGGAAAATACTGCTATTTCAGACGGTATGAAATTAATTATTTTAGGCTCTAAGCAACAAATTCATAAAATGAAATCGAATCTTGGTTAAAAAGTTAATCGGTATTTGATCGATGAAATTGAATCATTAATTTAAAAATATATATTTATGAAACAAAAAAAATTAGGCAGCCAGGGAATTCTGGCATCTGAATTGGGTTTGGGATGTATGGGTATGAGTGAATTTTATGGCCGGGCAGATGACAACGAAAACATAAAAGTGTTGCATCATGCATTGGAAATTGGTGTCAATTTTTGGGATACTGCCGATATGTACGGTCCGTACACCAATGAAATTTTGGTTGGAAAAGCACTAAAAGGTCATCGTTCTGCGGTAACACTGGCAACAAAATTTGGTATTGTACGGAGTGGAGCCGATAACCAGACCAGAGCATTGAATGGAAAACCTGAATATGTAAAGCAGGCCTGCGAAGCCAGTTTGAAAAGATTGAATATCGATGTGATTGATTTGTATTATTTACACAGACGTGATCCTGCAACACCTATTGAAGAAACAGTGGGTGCCATGGCCGAATTGGTAAAAGAAGGTAAAATTAGGGGTATTGGTTTAAGTGAAGTATCTGTTGAAACTTTACATAAAGCCCATGCCGTTCATCCTATTACTGCCGTTCAGAGTGAATATTCATTATGGTCAAGAGAACCTGAGGAAGGTATGTTAGCTGCATGCAGCTCAATGGGTATTGCATTTGTGCCATACAGCCCTTTAGGCAGAGGATTTTTAACAGGGCGGTTTAAAAAGTTTGAAGATTTTGCATCGGATGATTATCGTAGGTTTTCTCCCCGTTTTCAGGGCGAAAATTTTACCAAAAACCTGCAATTGGTAGAAAAAATTACGGAATTGGCTGAACAAAAAAAATGCACCCCGGCTCAATTGGCATTAGCCTGGGTATTGGCACAAGGTGATTATATTTTCCCTATCCCCGGTACAAAAAAAATGAAGTATTTGGATGAAAATATCGGTGCTTTATCGGTGCAACTTACTCAGGAAGATTTAGCTGCTATTGATGCGGTATTCCCAAAAGATGCAGCAGCCGGAACAAGATATCCAGAGAGTATGATGGGTACTTTGAACGGATAATATTTTGTATTGTTTTTGTAACCATTGTATTGCAATATTTTTTTAAATAAAAAAGCCTGTTTGCTGGTTGGCAACAGGCTTTTGTTTGGTTGTGCCTTACTTATTTTTTAGGGAAGCAATATCAATTACGAAGCGATAGCGAACATCACTCTTTAATACTCTTTCGTATGCTTCATTTACATAATCAATATTAATTACTTCAACATCTGAAACAATATTGTGTTCCCCACAAAAGTCCAGCATTTCCTGAGTTTCTTTAATACCGCCAATTAATGAACCAATAATGCTTCTTCTTTTGGCAATTAAGTTAAAAGCAGGTACTTGCGATGGAGTGGGAGGAACGCCCACTACAATCATGGTTCCATTGGTTCTTAAAAGTGGCAGGTAAGCATTATAATCGTGCGGAGCAGAAACGGTATTTAAAATAAAATCGAACTTGTTTTCTAATTGTTGCATTATTGTTTTATCTGAAGTAAGTGCAAAATGATGTGCACCCAAGCGTTCTGCATCTGCTTTTTTTGAGGGAGATGAACTGAGCATGGTTACTTCAGCCCCGAACGCAACTGCAAATTTTACAGCCATGTGGCCAAGTCCACCTAAACCTAAAACGGCTACTTTATGGCCTTTTTTAACGCCAACATGGCGTAAAGGTGAATAAGTAGTAATACCGGCACATAATAGTGGTGCTACGCCTTCTAATGGTAAATTGGTAGGAATTTTTAAGGTGTATTGTTCGTCTACAACAATTTGAGTAGAATAGCCGCCATAAGTAGGTTTTCCTTCTTTATCTAATGAATTATAAGTGCCAATCATACCTGTATCGCAGTATTGCTCTAAACCATCTAAGCAATTTTGACAGGTACGGCAGGAGTCTACAAAACATCCTACACCGGCTAAATCACCAACTTTAAAGTTTTTAACATGGTTGCCTACATGCGTAATTCTACCTACAATTTCGTGTCCGGGTACCATGGGGTAAATAGAGTTGCCCCATTCATTGCGCACCTGATGAATATCGGAGTGGCAAACACCGCAGTACAATATTTCAATTTGTACATCATGCGATCCTGGTGTTCTTCTTTCAAACTGAAAAGGTGTTAAAGGGGTTGTTGCTGCCTGTGCAGCATAAGCTTTTGTTGCTGTCATATTCATGAATTGATTTGTTACAGAAAAGAAACAACAAAAGTAATTCATAATGGTTTAAAAATGATGCAGAACTGTTAAAGTGGAAAACAAGTCTAATTGTTTTTTAATGAAAATTATAAGTACTTATCCGTAATACTTCGCTAACTTTATTCACTTCAAACAAAGCATAGCATGCATAAATTATGCATTTACCAACTTAAAAAATAATACATATGCGTAAGTTTTTATTTGTTTCGGCGGCAGCAATGATTGTTTTTACTGCCTGTAATTCCGGTTCAGAATCGGCCGCTTCTAAAGATTCAATGGCTGCAAAAGCAACAGATACTGCTGCTAAAATGGAAGAAGCCATACCTCCTGTGCCTGCTATCCCTGCAGGAGCAAAAGTGTTTTTTAAAAATTTAAAAGATGGGCAGACGGTTACTTCACCACTTAAAATTGAAATGGATGCTGAAGGTATTAGTGTAGATTCATCAGGCCATGTGGTTGCCAATTCAGGGCACCATCATTTGTTAATTGATAGTGGCGATTCTATTCCAATGGGTGTAGTAGTTCCAAAAGATAGTCTGCATTTGCATTTTGGGAATGCACAAAAAGAAACAACCATTCAGCTAGCACCTGGTAAACACCGTTTGGCTTTACAGTTTGCAGATGGTATTCATCGTTCTTATGGAAGTAAATTATCTGCTGCCATTACAGTGAATGTAAAAAAGTAAATGATGTTTTCTTACATTGATTGCATTCAAAAAGCCTCATTAACAAAGTGGGGCTTTTTTGTAAGTAGGTATTTAAATAAGGTTAACCAATTAATTCAATACCATTTTCGGTTAAGTTAATTTTCTTTTTTTTGTATAATGTACCTACTACCATTTTAAAAGTTTTTTTACTCATTCCAAACACTTTATAAATTTCTTTCGGTGCTGATTTATCGTGGTAAGGTAAGAAGCCTTTGTTTTGTTGCAGCAGTTGCAGAATGTGTTCACTTTCATCGGCCACTTTTTGAAAACCGGGTTTGCCTAATGCCACATCAATTTTATTATCGGGTAATATGTTTTTGATATAGCCGTCATATATTTTGCCAATCACCAAATCTTTAAACACTTCGTTATCATGCAACAAACCTAGGTGTTGCTGATTGATGATCATGCTATATCCAAGATCTGTTTTGCGATAAGCCATTAGTTGCACCATTTCTTTTTCTGAAACAGTTAATATTTCATTACTTAAAAAATGGTCTATTTTTTCGGAAGCTGCTATTCTATTGCTTTGTTGGTCAATGTAAATTTTAACCAAATAAGTATCACCAATGCGCATTCCCACTATTTGTTGCGATTTTGCCACAAATAAATCTTTCATCAAACCCCAATCTAAAAAAGCACCGGCGGCTGTTGCGCTTACACATTTTAAAACAACAATATCACCAACCATTCCTTTGGGTTGCTGGGTGGTGGCAATCAGTCTGTTGTCTGAATCGTGGTATACAAATACTTTTAAACTATCTCCAATTTTTAATTCGGGTGGTGCAAAGCGTTTCGGTAATAAAATACCTTCTCCGTTATCATCCATATAAAAGCCAAAGTCAACTTTTCTACTAACGGTAAGGGTATTGTATTTTCCAAGTTCTATCATCATATTGAACAATTAATCTGTAAAAATAGCAATGCTTTTATAATATACCATATAAAACTGAAATTAGGTGATTAGCCATTAAAATTTTTTATAAACCGGCCATTATTCTCAATGAACCAAACCTGCATCGGTTTCAATAATAGTTCTATAGAAATTATAACATCTTTTGTAATCGATAATGGGTAACCGTTCATTTAATCCATGATAGCCTTTACTATCTTTCAATGCAGAAAAATTAACCACGCCATTGCTGATTTTTCGATAGCTTCTGCTATCCGTAGCACCTATCATAATAAATGGAACGGGTATTACATCATCCACCACATCAGTAATAGCCTGTTGTACGGCTAAAAATGCGGGTCCATGTGTATCGGTAGCAGCAGATGGTTCTGCATTAAAATCTCCGGTAACTGTTATTTGTACCCTTTCATCCTGAATGGTATTTTTCATAAATTGAATGACATCATGGGTTGTTTCTCCCGAAAGAATTCTGGAGTTTACAATTGCAGTTGCAATAGTGGGTATTACATTTTCTCTTACACCACTTTCCAGTATGGTGGGTACTATGGTTGTTCTGATCATGGCATTATTTTCGGGACTGGCAGATAGAATTCTTTTATCTGCCCATGAAAATATCCATTGATTGGTGAGCAGTACCTTATTTAAAAAATGAGTAGAAGAAGTACCTGCTCTGTTTAAAAAAGTAGCAACGGGCGCTGTAATTTTTGCAGGCATTTGTGTGCTGCGTAATTTATATAAAGCTCTCGATAATACATCGATTGCGGTTTCTCTGGCTGGTTTCGATGAGTGTCCGCCCGGAATACTTACTTTTAACTGAAAAGTGGCGTAACCTTTTTCTGCTACACCAATAAAAGCAATGGGGCGTGGCACATCTTTCATTTTTTCGGTACTGATTTCGCCACCCTCATCAATCACCAAATCTGCACGTATACCTCTTTTTTGCAAAGTATCAACAATGGCAATGGCGCCGGTTCCAGTAGCTTCTTCATTGTGGCCAAAGCAAAGTAAAACAGTTCTTTTAGGATGATAGCCTTCCTTCAATAATTGTTCTACGGATTCTAATATCGAAACAACACCCGATTTATCATCAACAGAGCCGCGTCCCCAAATGGCACTGTCTGCTACTGCACCACTGAATGGCGGATGTTTCCACATTGAAACTGAGGCTTTTTCAACGGGTACCACATCATAATGAGCCATTAAAATAATAGGTGCCAAAGTTTTATCTGTTCCATCCCATTCGTACACATAACTATAACCATTTACCACGGTTCTTTTGAGTTGCTGATGAATGAATGGATAGGAAGTTGTTAAAAATTGATTGAATTGAGTGAAATGCAGGGTATCAATATGCAGGGTATCTTCCGGCGATATAGTAGATATTTGAACTGCCCGGCTCATGTGTACAATAGCCGAGTCGGGTAATGGCAATAATGCTTTTGCTTTTTGTGCAGGCCAGGGTTTTTGAAAAACAGTGTGGAGAATAAGGGTAATCAGCAAGACTAAAAAAGATGCCATCAAGATTTTAATCCAATTATATTTCATAAGTGTAGTAGTGTTGGTTTTTTGAAGTAAAATAATATGTAATTGCTACTACTTAATCTGACAACCGGTTAAATTTAGAGCAGGTTTTTTTAAGGCATATGCGATAAAAATTATTGGTTAAAAGTGGTTGGGTTTTGATCAACCGCTTTATTATTTTCATCGGTCAGAATATTCCTGGCAGGTTGCTCCTCAGCAGAGCCTGCTTCCGCTTCTTCTGACATGCTAAAGTTAGCGTCTTTTTCCAAGAGTTCATCGATACGTTTTTCTTTGGCTAAATGCACACTGTCAATAAAAGTTTGCATGGGCGTTTTGCCATAGCAGTATTTACCTGAGTGTGTCCGCTCTTCATTGTAGTGTCTTAGCCATTGGTCAAGATCCTGCTGCATTTGATCTACGGAGGTGTATATTTTTTTTCTGAACGCTACTGCATAAAATTCTTCCTGAATGGTGCGATGAAAACGTTCACAGATACCATTGGTTTGAGGGCTGCGGGCTTTCGTTTTTGAGTGTTCTATTCCTTCGATTTGAAGATACAATTCATACTCATGATACTCCGGCTTGCCACAGAATTCGGTTCCACGATCAGTTAAAATCCGCAGCAGTGGCAGTTGTTTAG
>NZ_LUHG01000082.1 GCF_001623405.1 Hydrotalea flava | reverse complement strand
CTAAACAACTGCCACTGCTGCGGATTTTAACTGATCGTGGAACCGAATTCTGTGGCAAGCCGGAGTATCATGAGTATGAATTGTATCTTCAAATCGAAGGAATAGAACACTCAAAAACGAAAGCCCGAAGCCCTCAAACCAATGGTATCTGTGAACGCTTTCACCGTACCATTCAGGAAGAATTTTATGCAGTAGCCTTCAGAAAAAAAATATACACCTCCGTAGATCAAATGCAGCAGGATCTTGACCAATGGCTAAGACACTACAATGAAGAGCGGACACACTCAGGTAAATACTGCTATGGCAAAACGCCCATGCAAACTTTTATTGACAGTGTGCATTTAGCCAAAGAAAAACGTATCGATGAACTCTTGGAAAAAGACGCTAACTTTAGCATGTCAGAAGAAGCGGAAGCAGGCTCTGCTGAGGAGCAACCTGCCAGGAATATTCTGACCGATGAAAATAATAAAGCGGTTGATCAAAACCCAACCGCTTTTAACCAATAATTTTTATCGCATATGCCTTAAAAAAACCTGCTCTAAATTTAACCGGTTGTCAGATTAAGTAGTAGCAATTACAGTTTTGTAAAATCATGTTGTAATTAATTATTCGATTTAACTCTGGATGCTTCATCAATGGCACCAGCAGACTTTTTGGGTGCAACACCTGCTTTTCCTTTTGCAAATCGATAAGTAAAGCTTACATTAAAAACACGGTTATCCCATCTGTTATATATTTGAATATCAATATTTTGATACTTGCTATATCCACTAAAATGCTGCAAGTTCAAAAAGTCGCGGCAGTTTAACTTAATACTGCCTTTATTTTTCAGTACTTGTTTGCTAATGGCAAAATTTAACTGACTCATTTCATTTCCAACAATCGTTCCTTCCTGAGTTTGCGTTCTGTAAAAACCACTCAATTCAAATGACCAACCTTTTTTCACCTCAAAACTATTGGTAAAATTGGTAGCATAATTAATGCCAAAAACATGTATGGGCCCTTCATTTACGTATCCATCATATTGATTGTAATTCAATTGATTATACCAGTTTACTTTCCAAAATTTAGTAATTGGAAATGAAGCACTTACACTTAAAGTATAATTCTGCACTTTGGCAATATTATCATTCATAACATAAGTGGTATGTGTACTGTCAATTTGTTTAAATACCTGTGTAATTAAATCATTGATTACACCATAGCTTAAGTTGGTTGTAAGAAATCCTTTGTAAATGTGGTTTAGCTCTATATTCTGACTAATTTGTGGTTGTAAATACGGATTACCAACAATGTAAGTGTACTTATCTAAGAAATAGTAAAATGGATTTAAATATTCATAATCAGGGCGTTGTATACGTCTACCATAATTTAATGAGAACTTATTTTTATCATTTGGCATATACCCGAGAAATAATGTTGGGAATAATTGGGTATAATTTCTATCGAATGATGCCCCATTGAATAATTGTATTCCCATAGCATGTGTATTTTCTACCCTGCTACCCAATTGTATGCTCCATTTTTTTGATAATTCTTTGCTGAACGATACATAAGCTGCATTTATGTTTTCTTCATAAATAAAATGATTACTTCTGACACTATCCCTTACCCATTGGTTATTGATTTGGTTGTCATAGCGGGAATCATTATCAGTTTTTATATAACTCACTTTAAAACCGGCCTCCATTTTAATTGTATGCTTCAATTGTTGTGTATAATCGGCTTTGGCAGTATAAATATTAATGGTAGAAGGCAAACTTCCTCTTAACAACTGGTCGGGCATGATTTTATTACCGGTATTGTCATAAAATGAATTGGTAAACATTTGCGCATTTCCGGTATTGTAGTGCACGTAATCTAAATCTGTGGTAAGCTCTTTCCCTGTGCTATCAAATACATGTCTGCCATTGAGATTAACCGCCATATTGTTTAAACTGTTTATCATTTGAGAATTGGCCAGTGTGGTACTTTGTAAAACACTATTGGGATCTAAAATATTGGTAGTATTATGATTATTGTCGGTAGATGGATTGGAAAATCCATTTACTACAACACCCAAAGTTGTTTTTTTAGAAGCATAATAATCTACCCCAACTTTGTAAGCAGTGTTATTTTGAGTGCGCTTAATAAAACTTTGTTGCTTAAAAATAGAGAGGATATCTTCTCCATTAGTAGTCCTAAAATTTCTGGTAATGTTCAAATCCTGAAAGCCACCATAATAGTTGTAACTCAAATTCCCGAATAAATTCACTTTATTTTTACGATAATTCAGATTTATACTGTTGTTGCTTTTAGGATAAACACCCTGACCCAATCCTACCGTAACACTACCATTATAACCTACTGTTTTTGATTTTTTGGTTTTAATATTGATGATACCAGAGTTGCCGGCTGCATCGTATTTGGCTGGTGGATTGGTCATTAATTCAATTTGATCAATAGAACTACTAGACATGCTTTTCAATAAATTAGCCAAATCTGTTGCACTTAAATAAGAAGGTTTACCATCTAATAAAACCAAAACACCTGGTTTTCCTTTCAGGCTAATATTCCCATCTTTATCTACCAACACACCCGGCGACTTTTCCAGCACATCCATAGCAGTTAAACCGGTATTGGAAGGAGAAGCATCTACGTTGATGACTGTTTTATCTAATTTTTGTTCTATTAGTGGCTTTTTAGAAGTTACAGTAACTCCGGCCAGTTCTTTTTCGGCGGGTTTTAAGTGAATATCCATAGTTTGAGCTGCCGATAACTTAATCTGATTTGAAAAATAAGTTTCATAACCTATTGCAATCAGTTTAATTAAGTAGCTGCCGCTTTTTAAATGATCAACCTTAAATTGCCCGGATTTATCAGTTACAGCCATTTTAACAATAGCTGAGTCTTTCGTATTTAAAACCATGATATTGGCTGCTTCAATGGCTCTTTTCTGAGCTGTTACCTGACCTTTTATGGTAAGGCCTGGTGAAGATTGGGCACGAACCGATGTAACAAAGCATACTATTATGCCCAACAGGGTTAAAATAAATGTAGTTTTTTTCATGATGTTTATTTTTTAGTTCTGGTGTATAAATATTACATCACAAAACTAAGTAGTATGCTAAGCATAGTATATTGTTTTATATTGGATGGCTATTTTAATGGATGACTGGCGAATAATTAGGAAGGAAGAATAGGATATTGTACCAAAACACGAATAGAACGATGCAATGAAGTATTCGATACAAAAACTTCTAAGTAATTTAAAGTAAATTTAAGTGCATCCGGCATTGATTGAAAAGCATAAAAAATGTCATCCATTTTACAGGATGACATCAGCTTATTTATGCAGCAGAGGCATTATTGATTAAGTATGAACAGGATATTGTTTGATTTTAATTTTATTAGCGTAAAAATAAAGAACAATTCCTGCAATTACTAATGCACTAGAAATTAATTCAGCCTGGGTAGGTTGTAATCCCCAAAAATGATAACGGGTGTTTACCCTTATTTTTTCAATCAAAAAACGTTCTAAACCATTCAAAATAAGATATATAGCGAATAATCGACCAGGTGTTGCAATTTTTTTGCGCAGCATCCACAAAATACCAAAAAGAATCAGACACATTACAATTTCATACAATGGTGTTGGAAAAACCCCAATAGGCAAATAAGAACAATAATTACCGGTACAATCAGCAAAACGAACGCCTTCATTTACTACATTATGCGGATAATTGTAAGCAAACAGCCAATTGGGTAAACCCCAAAATGAGTGAACAGATAAGTGTTCAATTTTAAAAGTTGTAAACTGTTCGCTATAGTAGTGTTGATTAGCTTGCAGCGCTCTGGTAAACTGCTCAACGGTAGCTGGAACTAATTTTCCTTGTGCATTACTTACATAAGCGCTATTTAAAATTCCCCAATCGCCATCACCGGCAACTTGGCAACCAATTCTGCCCAAACCATACGCCAGCATTAAAGCCGGTGCTGCGGCATCGCAAAGAGCAATAAAAGGAATATTGTGTTTTTTGGTATAGAAATACAAAGCAATAGTTGCACAAATTAATCCACCATAAAAAGTAAGTCCGCTGAAGGATATAAGAGAACCTATAGGATCACTGATAAAATCATCCCAGGTTTCAAGGCTATTAAAAATTTTAGCTCCTGCAAACCCAAATATGGCAGCATAAATTACAATATCACCCACCCGATCCTGCGGCCATACTCTAATAATTCGTTTTTCAGGTTTTGCTAATTTTTCTTTGTTTTTTTCCCACCATTTTAATGCTGCAAATAATACACCCAACAAAATACCCATTGGTAAATTTCCCTGAGCAGATAAAATAAAACTTTGCGGATCCGCCAGAGCTGTTGGTATCAAAAATGCACCCACAATTTTAAATCCCATGATGAATCCAAGAAAGAAATTCAGCAATAATTCCTGCGTGGTGGCTGCCCCTCCTACTAAAATTGTTTTTTCTGTATAAGTTAAAATTCCTGCTGACTGTTTACGTTTCAATTCCAATGTTAATATCCATGCAGATATTACAAAAGAAAGGGCTACAAAAAAACCAAATGAGTTAATTAATTTCAATCCGTTCCATTCAACCCCAAATAAGTCTTTGAATACATAATACAGGTTTGGATACATAGCCTTTTTTTGATGTGAAAATTTGAATTGCAATGTTAATTAGAAAATACCAAAACTTTAAATTATTCTGTATGGTTGCATAAAGAAAAGTCCCGTAGAAACGGGACTTTGTACATTACTAACACATCTATAACAAAGTACAAAGAATTAGTTGCAATATTGTTCAAATTCATGAATTAAATATTGAGCAATCACTTGTGCCGGTCTTCCTTCAATTTGATGGCGCTCAATCATACTCACTAATTTGCCATCTTTAAAAAGCGCAATAGCGGGTGATGATGGCGGATAAGGCAATAAATGCTCTCTGATCTTGTTTACTGCCTCCATATCAAAACCTGCAAAACTGGTTACCAAACGGGTGGGTTTTTTGGTTGCATTATGCACTGCCATTAAAACCCCGGGTCTGCAGCTACCTGCTGCACAACCGCAAACAGAGTTTACAACTACAAGTGTTGTTCCTTCTTTTTGAAGGGTGGCATCTACATCGGCCGCTGTTAGCATTTCCTCAAATCCACTTTCGGTTAATTCAGCCTTCATGGGTATTACAATCTCTTCGGGATACATATTTTCTGTTTTAGAAAGCAAAATTAATCAAAAACCGCATCATTGAATCAGTCAATTGTTGCTTTTTACCTGAATCGAAAATGTCACAAAGGCATACAAAATAAAAAATAGTGCCATTGTGACATATATTATTCATGTTTTTCTATTGGAATAAGATTTGAAAAGCTTTGTAAGAATAAAAATTAAAAATTATGTACAACCACACAACACAACCCGGTTATATAAACCGCGATCCATTTTTGAATACTTTCAGGGGAATGAGTAGAAATTTTTCTGTTCCTGTTAATATTTATGAAACCTCCAATGCATTTGAAATTGAATTAATGGTACCAGGTAGAAATAAACAAGATTTTCAATTGAAAGCAGATAAAGGGCTATTGACAATTGAATACCAACCTACACCTGTTGAAAATGAAAAAAAGAAAATTGTACAACAGGATTTTACTGCCCACGCCTTTAAAAAAGTATTCAGTTTAACCGACGGCATTCAAACTGATACTATTCAGGCAACTTATCAGGATGGTATTTTAAGGGTAGTATTGCCCATAAAAGCTGAAAAGGCACCCGTAACAAAAACCATTGCGGTTCAATAATTCAAAAATCATTATTTTTAAACTGCCTGTTGAAATGAACATTTTAGAACAGGCAGTTTTTTTAATGCAGGCGGTCTGTAATGCTCAAACCACTTTGTCGAAGCATATCCAGCGCAATATCGTAACCTGCATCTGCATGCCGAATTACGCCCATTCCGGGATCATTTCTTAACACCCGTTGTAATCTTTTTGCTGCGGCATCTGTACCATCCGCCACAATCACCATTCCCGCATGAATACTATAGCCCATTCCTACCCCGCCGCCATGATGCAGACTTACCCAACTGGCTCCGGCAGCAGTATTAATTAATGCGTTTAAAACAGGCCAATCGGCCACAGCGTCACTTCCATCTAACATGGCTTCCGTTTCTCTGTTAGGCGAAGCAACAGAACCGGTATCCAAATGGTCACGTCCAATAACAATTGGCGCTTTCACAATACCCTTTCTAACCAGTTCATTAAATGCCAACCCGGCCTTTTCTCTTTCGCCTTGTCCGAGCCAACAAATTCTGGCGGGCAACCCCTGAAAGACAATGCGTTGTTGTGCCATCGTAATCCATTTTTTTAAGCCTGCATTTTCAGGAAACAATTCAAGTATACATTGGTCGGTTGCAGCAATATCGGCAGGATCACCGCTGAGTGCTGCCCAACGAAAAGGGCCTTTTCCTTCACAGAACAATGGACGAATATAGGCAGGGACAAACCCTGGAAAGTTGAATGCATTTTGCAAACCTGCTTCCTTTGCCCTAGCTCTGATATTGTTGCCATAATCGAAAGTAATGGCACCATTTTTTTGCAAGGTTAGCATGTAGGTAACATGCAATTTCATGCTCTCATAACTTAAAGCAGTATAAGCCTCGGGGTTATCATGACGCAATACATTGGCCTGCTCATTAGTTAGGGTATGTGGAATATATCCGATTAAAGGATCATGGGCCGAGGTCTGGTCGGTTAAAATATCAACCGGAATATTTCTCTCAATCAATCGTTCCAGTAAATGAACTGCATTGCAAAGCACCCCAATACTTAAAGCTTGTTTATTCTTTTTTGCGTCTAAAGCTTTATCTATTGCTTCATCAATTGCCAGGCATTTTATATCCAGATAACGGGTTTGTAATCTTTTATCAATACGCCATTCTTCCACTTCGGCTACCAGACAAACACCATCATTCATAGTAATAGCCAGCGGTTGTGCACCACCCATACCGCCTAAACCGGCTGTAACAGTTAAAATACCTGAAAGTGAACCATGGAAATGTTTTTTAGCTACAGCAGCAAAGGTTTCAAATGTACCCTGCACAATTCCTTGTGAACCGATATAGATCCAACTACCGGCAGTCATTTGACCATACATCATCAATCCCTTCTTCTCCAGCAAATCAAAATGTTCCCAGGTAGCCCATTTGGGCACTAACTGCGAATTTGAAATTAAAACCCTGGGCGCATCTTCATGCGTGGTTAAAATTGCAACCGGTTTACCGCTTTGTATCAAAAGGGTTTCATTGTTATTTAAATCTTTCAGCGCCTTAATAATCAAATCGAGTGATGGAATATTTCTGGCAGCCTTTCCTCTCCCGCCATATACAATCAATTCTTCCGGCTTTTCTGCTACTTCAGGATTTAAATTATTCAATAACATACGCAAAGCAGCTTCCTGAACCCAACCTTTGCAGTTTAAATGATTTCCGACGGGTGTTTTATATTTCTCCGGATGAAATACAGCAGATTCAGTAGCTAACATGGCAATCGTTTTAGCATTAAAGTTATAAAAAATTATACAGTCAGCACTTTTAAAATACCTTAATCAATCAAATCTTCATAAGCAGATTGCAATTCGTTATAAGTATGCTGATCATTGGCATTTTTTGCAGCCAGCATTCCTTTTTCATACCATTCAATAGCTAATGGCGTTTGTTCCAGCCTTTCCAGCAGTTTTGCCAGATGATAGTAACTGCCTACATAATCGGGCGAATTGGCTAAGATTTCTTCAAACAGTATTCTTGCTTTCAGATCATCTCCCATTTTTATGTATTCCAATGCAAGTGAATGTCTTAAAAAATTATCCTTTGGATTTTCTTTCAAAAAGTTCTTTAACTGCTCAATTCTATTCATTTTTAAAAAATTTTGTGCAGCAATTTATTGAGTTAGAAAAAATAACAGGTACAAATTTTAAAATTAATGGAAGTTTTTTTGAACGGCACATGCTTTGTATAAAAAGCTTATTATATTTGCTAATAGTTGCATAAACAACTAATTTATTGAATTAGTGCACAAATGTAACAAATGGTTGAAAAATATTGTTTCATCTAAAAAACGCACATATGAAAATTTTGGTTTGTATTAGTAAAACACCTGATACTACTGCAAAAATTGCTTTTAAAAACAACAATACGCAATTTGAAGATGCAGGTGTTCAATGGATCATCAATCCTTATGATGAATGGTATGCATTGATAAAAGCGATTGAATTAAAAGAAAAAGATCCTTCTGTTATTTTACATTTAATTACGGTTGGTGGCGCTGATTGTGATGTCATTATTCGTAAAGCACTGGCCTTGGGTGGCGATGAAGCTATTAGAGTAGATACAGAAAGTGATGATAGTTATGTAATTGCTACACAAATTGCTGCTGTTGCAAAAGAAGGGAGTTATGATTTAATTTTTACAGGAAAGGAAACCATCGATTACAATGGCTCTGCAGTAGGTGGCATGTTAGCTGAAATGTTGCAGATGCCCTACATAGCACTTGCTACACAATTTGAGTTGAATGGAAGTCAGGCAAAAGTTACGAGAGAAATAGAAGGTGGTGAAGAAGTTGATGAAGTAACACTTCCTGCTGTCATTAGTTGTCAAAAAGGAATGGCCGAACAACGCATCCCGAATATGCGTGGCATTATGGCTGCCAGAACCAAGCCGTTAAAAGTGGTTGCACCTGTTGCCACAGAGGCATTAACCCATATTGTTCAATATGAATTACCACCTGCAAAAGCCGGTGTTAAATTGGTGACAGCAGATGATGTGGCTACGTTGGTTAAACTATTGCATGAAGAAGCAAAAGTAATTTAAGTATTCATCAAATACATCCAAGACATTAAAAATGCACTTGGATGCCAAATATATTTCATTCGAAAAATAAAAAAAATATGTCAGTTTTAATATTTATCGATCAGTCAGATGGTCATTTAAAAAAAGCATCTTTTGAGGCTGCAGCCTATGGGGCAGCTATCGCAAAACAATTCAATACCAACGCATTGGCATTGGTGTTGGGAAATGTAGCAGACGATCTAACGCAATTGGGTAATTATGGTATCAGCAAAGTATATCAGGCCCAAAATGACAGTTTCAATCATGTAGATGCGCTGGTATTTGCGCAGGTAATTGCTGCAGTTGTTAAACAATTAGAAGCTTCAGTAGTAGTATTCAGCCATACACAAACCGGTAAAGCGGTTGCACCCGGAGTGGCCGTTCAGTTAAAAGCAGGCTTGGTTGCAGGCGCCTGTGCATTGCCCGATACCACCAATGGTTTTGTAGTTAAAAAAACAGTATTTAGCGGCAAAGCATTTGCATTGGTAAATATTACCACTCCAATTAAAGTCATTACATTGAACCCGAATAGTTTTGGAGTACAAACTACAACCGGAAATGCAACTGTTGAAGCATTAGATGTTGAGGTACCTGCCGCATCGGTAAAAATATTGGCAACCAACAAAGTAAGCGGTGAAGTGCCATTAAGTGAAGCCGATATTGTAGTAAGCGGTGGACGCGGTTTAAAAGGCCCTGAAAATTGGGGAATGATTGAAGATTTAGCACATGTATTACATGCTGCAACTGCTTGTAGCCGTCCGGTTGCCGATGCACATTGGAGGCCACACCATGAGCATGTTGGACAAACCGGCGTACAAATTGCCCCCAATTTATACATTGCCATTGGCATTTCGGGAGCTATTCAGCATTTGGCGGGAGTAAACAGAAGTAAAACCATTGTGGTGATTAATAAAGATCCGGAAGCACCATTTTTTAAAGCAGCTGATTATGGCATTGTAGGTGACGCATTTGAAGTAGTGCCCAAATTAACAGCTGCCATAAAGGAAATGAGAAGCAAATAACTCTTCATAAAAAAGCCTCGTTGCAATAACGGGGCTTTTAAATGCAATAGCTATAATGCTACACAGCAAATGAACTTCCACAACCGCAAGTAGCTGAAGCATTGGGATTAGAAAAAGTAAATCCCCTGTTGTTCAAACCATCCTGCCAGTCAATTTGCATACCATACAAATACAATTCATGGCTTTTATTCATTAAAAATGGCAAGCCCTCCACTTCATAAATATGATCTGCAGGTTCTTGTTTATCAAATCCTAAAATATAAGTCATGCCACTGCACCCCCCTCCTTTTACGCCCACCCGCAAAAGTTTGCTGTTATCACAACCTTCTTCCTGCATCAAACGCTTAATTTCCTGCAAAGCACTTGTTGTAAAACTTACCGGTACAGATGTTGTTACTGTTGCCATACTAAAAATCAATTTCTCTAAATACAATACAAATTTACATTCGTTTCCCAATTTAATGAATCAAAGCATTTACGTTTAACGAAATTTAGTATATAAGTGAATGGTGGTATTCCATTTACTTTCATCTATTTTTGTTTAAAATATGGCAGAATGAATCAAACAGTGATTTTTAGTATATTAATAGCCCTTTTAATTTTGAATGTGTTGTGGAATAACTGGCCGGGTAAAAATAAAACGAAGGAATCTGCATCCGGCCAAAATCTCGCAAATGATGCCAACACAAAACTAATGCAACTGCAGGCCTATGAAAGACTTGTTTTATTTGTTGAAAGAATTGCACTTCCCAACTTAATTGCCCGATTAAATACGCCGGGTATTTCTGCAAGAGAAGCACAAGTATTATTAACCCAAACCATCAAACAAGAATTTGAACATAATATTACGCAACAAATTTATGTAAGTGCCGATGCCTGGAAAGCTGTTAAGAATTTAAAAGATCAAAATATTTATATCATCAATCAATTGGCGAATAATTTACCACCCAATGCTTCGGGAGTAGACCTAAACAAATTATTGTTAGAATATTTAATGACAGATAAAAAAGGCAATTTATATGAAGTAGCCAGTGAAATTATTAGCCACGAAGCCAAACAGGTTTTGTAATAAAAATGAATGCTATGAGTTTAGAAGAAAAAAAAACAGATGCAGGCATTACCATACAACCGGTGTATAGCGCAAAAGATATACTTCCACTAAAAGATAAAATAGTAACTGAGATGCCGGGGAAATTCCCATTTACCAGAGGAATTCAACCGGATATGTACCGGGGCAAATTATGGACAATGCGCCAATATTCCGGATTTTCAACAGCAGAAGAAAGCAATAAAAGATACCATTATCTATTGGCACAGGGTGTTAGTGGTTTAAGTGTGGCATTTGATCTTCCCACACAAATTGGGTATGATAGTGATCATCCATTAGCCGAAGGCGAAGTTGGGAAAGTGGGTGTTGCCATTAATAGTATTGAAGATATGGAACAATTATTTGCCGGCATTGCACTTGAAAAGGTATCTACTTCTATGACCATTAATGCAACCGGTTTTATTTTATTGGCTTTGTATGTAGCACTTGCTAAAAAACAAGGGGCCGATTTGACAAAAATTTCAGGAACCATACAAAACGATATATTGAAAGAATATGCTGCCAGAGGCACTTACATATACCCCCCTAAACCCTCCATGCGCATTATTACCGATATTTTTGAATGGTGTGCAAAAGAATTACCCAAATGGAATACCATCTCTATTTCAGGGTATCATATACGTGAAGCAGGCAGCACTGCAGTACAGGAAATTGCATTTACATTAAGTAACGGTAAGGCCTATGTGCAGGCTGCATTAGAAAAAGGATTAGATATTAATGTTTTCGGAAAACGACTCTCCTTCTTCTTTAATGCGCATAACAATTTATTTGAAGAAGTAGCCAAATTCAGAGCCGCGAGGCGTATGTGGGCTACAATCATGCAATCAATGGGAGCCACAGACGAGAAAGCAATGATGCTGCGCTTTCATACACAAACAGGTGGTAGTACCCTTACTGCACAACAGCCCATCAATAATATTAGTCGCGTTACTTTACAAACTGTAGCAGCAGTTTTGGGTGGCACACAAAGCTTACACACAAACGGATATGATGAGGCATTGAGTTTACCAACTGAAGAAGCCGCCAGAACTGCTTTAAGAACCCAGCAAATTGTAGCGTTTGAGAGTGGTATTGCTGACACGGTTGACCCGCTTGCAGGTAGTTATTTTATTGAATCACTTACCAATGAAGTGGAGCATAAAGCTTGGGAACTGATACAACAAATTGATGCTATGGGCGGAAGTGTTGCTGCCATTGAAGAAGGATTTATTCAAAATGAAATAGCAAAAAGTGCATACCATTATCAACAACAAATTGAATCGGGTGAAAAAGTTATCGTAGGCGTTAATCAATTTACAGTAGCAGATGACACCACCATACCTGGGTTTAAAATTGATGATAGTATTCGCTTAGTTCAGATAAAAAAACTAGAACAGTTAAGAGCAAAGCGCAATGCTGCTGACGTAGAACGTTGTTTGAATAATATTAAAACCGCAGCCGTACAGAACACTAATATAATGCCGGTAGTAATTGAGGCCGTTGAACATTATTGTACTTTAGGGGAAATTGCAGATACACTACGAGTATTTTTTGGAGAATTCAAATAGAAAATTTGAATTGATATTTGTTAAAAATATTGAAACTATACAAAAAGGATTGTCTTAAAGTTTTAAGTTGTTCAATAAAAGCCATAATTTAAATTGTTGAAAAATGGTTAATTATACTGTTGAATTAAATTTGAAGCTTTTAAAAAATAAACCGGTACACCATTCAATACAATTAGATTAAAATATTTTTAAACCCAATAAACATTAAAGTAACAACAATGATACCATCTAATTATTTTATTCACCATGTATATTTTTGGTTAAAAGAACCGCAGAATGCTCAGGCACATCAGGAATTATACAAAGGTTTACAGGCACTCAGCAAAGTTCCTGAAATTAAAAGTTTTCATATAGGAGTGCCTGCTGCAACCAATAGAAGTGTAATAGAAAGAGGCTATCATTTTTCATGGTTGGCCATTTTTGAAAATATAACAAATGAAGAAATTTATCAAACCCATCCTATTCATTTATATTTTATTGAAACCTGCAGCCATTTGTGGGAAAAAGTAGTGGTATTTGATTCAGTAAAACCCGAATGAAAGCAATCAGTATTTTAAACTTTACACATTTCTATAAACTTGGGCATATTTAAAACTTAAAAATTTTCAAACAAAATTATCATATCTGGCAACTCAATTTCATTATAATCTATTCATTGCAATATGAAAAAATTTTTTAAAAATATCATTTATTTATTCGCATTTGTATTCATAAGTTCTTTTTCAAAAAAAGAAGCAAAAGTTTTGGTATTCAGCAAAACAATGGGATATCACCATGAATCCATTGCTGCAGGTATTAAAGCCATTGAAAAGTTGGGAAAAGAGAATCATTTTATAGTAGATACTACTACCGATGGTGCTGCGTTTACAGAACAAAATCTGAAACAATATAAGGCTGCTATTTTTTTAAGTACAACAGGCACCGTTTTAAATGCTGAACAAAAACGGGCATTTCAGCAATATATTGAACACGGAGGTGGTTTTGTGGGCGTACATGCAGCTACCGATACGGAATATGGCTGGCCTTGGTACAACCGATTAGTGGGCGCCTATTTCAAAAGCCATCCCGCACAGCAAAACGCTAAACTAAATATAGTAGATAAAAAATTCATTGCTACCAAACATCTACCGTCAACATGGAACCGTTGGGATGAATGGTATAATTTTAAAGATACACATTGGGACAGTGTACATGTATTGATAACCATTAATGAAAAAAGTTATAAAGGTGGTGAAAATGGCGATTACCATCCTATGAGTTGGTATCATTCATTTGATGGCGGCCGGGCATTTTACACTGCTTTAGGCCATACCGATGCATCTTATAGTGATCCATTATTTCTCGGGCATTTGTTGGGAGGTATTTTGTATGCCATGCATCAAAAACAATAACCATTTTTTCTGCTTCATTGAATGCTAACATTACCTAATTGAAATGATACATTTAAGATCAGCATCATTTCAATTAACTGCTTAAATAATTTGTATATGAGTGTTGCCCACAAAAAAGAAACACAAAAATGGTTTTATCCGCTATTGGCATTTATGCATGATAGCAGGTCAATTGGTATTATATTATTGGCATGTACTGCACTTTCATTATTACTCAGCAACATTCCAAATTTAGGAGTGTACTTTACACATATCTGGCATATTCATTTTAATGGAACAGAAGCACACAGTTTCAATATATTCGGTATTCATTTACCCAATTCGCCTGTTTTGATAATCAATGATTTCTTAATGGCGTTTTTTTTCTTCCTGGCAGGAATGGAAATAAAAAGAGAAGTAGTACAGGGCGAATTGAATACATTAAGAAAAGCTTTACTTCCTTCTTTAGGTGCTGTGGGCGGCATGCTGGTGCCGGCCATTTTATTCATTCAGTTTAACCGCGATACGGCATTTATGAGCGGATGGGCTATTCCAACTGCAACAGATATTGCTTTTTCATTAGGTATTGCTTCTTTATTAGGTAATAAAGTACCGGTAAATCTTAAAATATTTTTAACGGCATTGGCCATTATTGATGATTTAGGTGCTATCGTTGTTATTGCACTTTTTTATGGTGGAAAATTACATTTAGGCTATTTATTAGGCTGCACAATAACCATTGTTTTGCTCTGGTGGTTACAACGTTCCAATAAAAAATTTGGGTGGATGCATATTGTATCAGGAATTTTACTCTGGTATTTTATGTTTAACTCAGGTATACATGCAACGGTAGCAGGTGTACTATTTGCTTTTTTTATACCCATTAAAGACATTGTAAATTTTGAAGTTAAATTGCATCTTCCGGTTTATTTTATCATCATACCCATCTTTGCACTGGCCAATACTGCCATAATATTACCCAGCCACTTTACTGAAGCATTGGATAGTTCGTTAAGTTGGGGCATCATTGCCGGATTGGTGATTGGAAAGCCATTAGGCATCTGTGGTATTTCCTATTTAATTGTAAAACGAGGCTGGGCAGTTTTACCGGCCAAGGTAAACTGGCATCATATGATTGGTGCCGGAATGTTGGCAGGCATTGGCTTTACCATGAGTATTTTTATTGCAACACTTGCTTTTAAAACAACTACAGAACAAGATGTGGCTAAAATATCTGTTTTGCTGGCCACCATTATTGCCATGCTGCTTGGTTATTTTTGGTTGAAAATAAACGGGAAAACTGTTATTATAAAAAAAACAAGTAAATAGTTTACCACATTTTAATGGCTACTATTTCAATAAAAATTATCATTATTGTCCGACAAAACTTAACTTAAAAATCGCTGTAATCTTTTGCTGTAAAGAATTACAGGCTAAAAAATGATTGTTTCAAAATTGGAGGGAGTACCCCTTCTTTTGAAATCGGCTGAAATATGGTTCTGTAAAGGGTTTGAGCCATTATTTTACAATTTTAATCGGACAACAATGAAAAATTATCATTACAAAACCCCTTTTGTGCTGGGTAAATAATTACTAAACGGATCTCTTTTAATAGCCATTTGAATGGCTTTTGCAAAGGCTTTAAAAATGGCTTCAATTTTATGGTGCTCATTTTCTCCTTTGCAGGAAACATTTAAGTTGCATTTGGCTGCATCTGTAAACGATTTAAAAAAATGAAAAAACATTTCAGTGGGCATGTCACCAATTTTTTCACGTTTAAATTCAGCATCCCAAACCAACCAGTTTCTACCGCCAAAATCAATCAACACTTTCGCCGAAGCTTCATCCATTGGTAATGCAAAGCCATAACGCTCCATGCCTCTTTTATCCTGTAATGCCAAGGCAAATGCTTCGCCCAGTGCAATGCCTGTATCTTCTATGGTATGGTGTTCATCAATATGTAAATCGCCCTGTGCATTAATTTTTAAATCAATTTTGCCATGTCTGGCCACCTGATCTAACATATGATCAAAGAAACCAATGCCTGTATGAATTTCTGAACTGCCATTTCCATCCAGATTTAACTCTATAAAAATTTTTGTTTCATTGGTTTTACGCTCATGAATAACAGTTCTGCTTTTTAATTTTAAAAATGCATAAATATCACTCCAGTCTAATGTTTTCAATGCAATACAGGGTTCTAATTCAGTACTGGCATGCTGTATTTCATTACTTCCTAAGGTTTCATCCATATTCAGCCAAATAGCTTTGCAACCTAAATTTTTAGCCAACTGTACATCGGTAATTCTATCACCAATTACATATGAATGTTCCAGATCGTAGTTACTATTATTGATGTATTCAGTTAACATTCCGGTGCCGGGTTTTCTGGTTGGGGCATTTTCTTCAGGAAAACTTTTATCAATATGTACCGCACTAAATTCAATTCCCTCCTGTAACAAACATTTCATTATAAAATCTTGCACTGGCCAAAAACTATTTTCCGGAAAAGCAGTTGTACCCAAGCCATCCTGATTGGTTACCATCACCAATTCAAAATCTAATTCTGTTGCAATTAAACCCAAATAACGAAATACCTTTGGGTAAAAACTTAATTTTTCAAAACTGTCTATCTGGTAAGTGGGTGGAACTTCATTAATAATCGTACCGTCACGATCAATAAATAATATTTTTTTCATGCATGAAGAGATATAATCTGAAAAGAATAATTTGTAATTACTTTTTTTTAAATCTTACTAATTTTACTTCAGTCGGAGTAATGGCACTGGCTTTGTTACCAAAACTGTTGCGTACAAAAGTGAGTACATCTGCAATTTGTTGATCTGTTAAATCGTTATGAGGTGCCATATTATTAGAATAATAATCACCATCAATAGCAACTCTGTCGGTCATGCCATGCAAAACAATTGAAATCAATTTTGTTTTATCGCCCAGTACATAAGAAGTTTGAATGAGTGGCGGATTCATATTGGGTACACCTCCCCCATCGGCCATGTGGCAGGGAAGACAAACTTTATTATACACTTTTTCTCCGCGCTGCATGGATGCTTTATTGCTTGTATTTTGAAATGGGGGGATAGCAGCGGAAAATATCCAAATAAAAAACAAACCAATAATTAAAAAACTATATTTTTTTAACATGTATAAAAATTAATAATTTGGAATTCAGTAATTTTTTCAAACATCATGAGCACCATCCTTAGTAAAGCATATTTTAAGTCTTACAAAAAATCTATTATCATGTATATGGCATTATTCTTTACCGGTATAAATAATTCTGTAAATGGCACCTTTATTATCGTCTGTTACATATAAAGAACCATCAGGGCCTTGCGCTAAACCACAGGGACGGTGTGCATTTCGAGCCGATGTGATGGGTGCTTTTCCTGCAAAACCATTGGCAAATACTTCCCATTTTCCGGTAGGCTTACCATCTTTAAAAGGTACAAATACCACGTAATAACCTTCCTGTGGTAAAGGTGCTCTGTTCCAACTACCATGAAAAGCAATAAAAGCACCGTGCTTATATTTTTCGGGAAACATATTTCCGGTATAAAATAATAAACCATCCGGGGCTAAATGACCGGGAAACGCAATAACAGGATTGATGGCATCTTCACCTGCTGTTTTTTTACCATCGCCACCATATTCGGGCGCTAAAATTTTTTTGTGTTGTATTTGATCGTAATAAATATATGGCCATCCGGCATTCGCACCTTTATACAATTCATACATACATTCAGCCGGTAATTCGGCACTTTGTTGTATGGTATATAAATTGGGCCAGTTATCATGCAACTGATCACGACCATGTTGCATAACAAACAGTGAATTGGTTTGTGTATTCCAGTCTAATCCTACTACATTACGTAAACCTGTAGCATAATGCACACCGTTACCATAAGTTTGATGGAGTTGATCGGCTTTAAATTGCCAAATACCTCCGGCAGAATCTAATATGGGGCAGGGTTTCATACCCGGACTGCCTGCTACTCTGTCTTGTACCTGACAGGCATTGGAGTAAGCACCAACATTTACATAAATATTGCCATCATTATCTAATGTAATGGATTTAGATTCATGTTCTCTTCTGTTCAATAACCCATGAATAATTTCTTCAGGTTGATTGGGTGTTAATACTTCATGCTGATTATTCAGTTTATAACGATAAACATTTTCATCGGATGAAGCATATAAATAACCATTTTTCAATGCTATGCCGGTACCTATATAATTTCCAAATCCGTTACCTTCATCTACCCTTCCATCACCATTTTTATCTTTCAGTAAATAAATACCATTGCCGTTAAATAAACGAGCCAATTTTACATAAATATATCCTTCCGGAGTTACAGTAATATGCCTGGGCTTACCATAAGCATCAGTAACTTTTAAAGCACCGAATCCTTTGGGTAAAATCAATCCTGCATTATCGGGATCAGGCACAATAACTGCTGGTTTTTGAATGGTTGAATCATTGTAAACAGTACTATGCACCTGCACAAAAAATGCAGAGATAGTGGTTACTGCTAATGATAAAAATAATTTTTTCATACAAATATATTTTATATTACAAGTGAGAAAATGCGGGAAAATAGTTTTTAAATGATTGCAATTGGCTTCAATTGTCTTTGGGCTTCTAAAGATAAATAAAGATTTTAGTTTTAAAGCAAATAATTGATGCTATTCAATGGCTGCAAGGGCATCTACCAATAAAGTGTTTTCTTTTTCAGTACCAATGGTAATGCGCAAACAACCTTCGCATAGCTGCACATTACTTCTGTCACGCACCACAATACCTTTTGTTAATAAATAGTTATAAACCGATGATGCATTTTTTACCTGTACTAATAAAAAATTAGCATCCGATGGGTATACTTTCTCAACTACGGGAATTTGAAGAAATACTTTTGCTAACGCCTCACGCATGGCTACTATTTCTTTAATCATATCATTTACCATTCCTACTTCCTGTAATGCTTCCGTTACTAAATCTTGTGTAACCTGATTAATGTTGTAGGGTGGCTTTACTTTATCCATAATTTCCACAATCAATTCATGAGCAAAAGCCATTCCCAATCGTAAACCGGCCAGTCCCCATGCTTTACTAAAAGTTTGCAGAATAACAAGATTAGGATAATCGGATAGCTCCTGAATAAAAGATTTTTGGCGCGAAAAATTAATGTATGCCTCATCTATTACAACAATGCCGTTGTAATTGTTGAGAATGGTTTCAATATCAACCCGATTCAATGAATTACCGGTTGGATTGTTGGGAGAACAAAGCCAAATAATTTTAGTGTGAATGTCTACCAAATTTTCCAAATGAATGGTATCTAACTGAAAATGCTCTGTTAAAGGTGCTTTTCTTATTTCAATATTATTAATGGCAGCTGATACCTCGTACATGCCGTAGGTAGGCGGGCAAATAATTACATTATCAACTCCCGGTTCACAAAAAGTTCTGTATAAAACATCAATACATTCGTCACTGCCGTTTCCTAAAAATATTTGTGAGGCGGGAACTGATTTTACGGAGCTTATGGCAGCTTTTAATTTTTTTTGATGCGGATCGGGATAACGGTTATACCATTTCAGTAATGGAGAACCCAGACTGTTTTCATTGGCGTCTAAAAAAACCGAAGCATCCCCGCTAAATTCATCTCTTGCAGAGGAGTAGGGTTTTAATGCAGCAATATTTTTTCTAATTAATTGTTGTAGTGAGAATGACATGATATATGATTTTTTAAACAGAAAACATTATTCCATCGTATTTAATCGGATTTGAACAGCATTACGGTGCGCATCCAATCTTTCTGCTGCTGCCATTAATGCTACTGATGGGCCAATTAATGCCAATCCATCCTGTGATAGTTGCTGATAGGTAATTTTTTTTACAAATGAGTCTACACTTACACCACTATAAGCTTTTGCAAAACCATTGGTGGGAAGGGTATGATTGGTGCCACTGGCATAATCGCCTACACTTTCAGGAGAATAAGCACCTAAAAATACAGAACCTGCATTGGTAATGTGTTCGGCAATCAGTTCCGGTTGCCGGCAGTGCAGAATTAAATGTTCGGCTGCATAAGCATTTACAAATGCAATGGCTTCCTCCATTTTTTGAAGTACAATACATTTGCTATTATCCAAAGATTTTTTAGCTAATGTTTTACGAGGCAAAACCTTCAGTTGCTTTTCAATTTCCTCCAAGACCAAGGTTACCAATGAAGCATGTGTTGTTACCAACATTACCTGACTATCTGGTCCATGCTCAGCCTGCGATAATAAATCTGCTGCAATAAATGCTGCATTAGCCGATTCATCGGCCAATACGCATACTTCGCTGGGGCCGGCAGGCATGTCAATAGCAACACCCTCCTGTTGTATCAATTGCTTAGCAGCGGTTACATACTGATTACCCGGTCCAAAAATTTTATATACCTGCGGTATGGTATTGGTGCCGTATGCCATGGCGCCAATGGCCTGTACTCCTCCAATACTGAATACTTTTTTAATTCCAAGTAAGGATGCTGTATATAATATTACTTCATCAACGGTACCATCTTTACGTGGAGGCGTACACAAAACAATTTCTTTACAACCGGCAATTTTTGCAGGAATAGCCAACATTAACAGGGTTGAAAATAAAGGAGCTGAACCACCGGGTATATACAATCCAACTTTCTCAATAGGTACTGATTTGCGCCAGCAGGTAACACCCGGCATTGTTTCAATTTTCTCAACAGGTTGTAATTGCTTTTCATGAAATAATGTAATGTTATTAACTGCAACCTGAATGGCATTTTTAAGTTCAGGTTTTATTTTGAAGCTTGCAGATGCAATCTCAGCTTCCTGCACCGCAAAATTATCCAATAAAACTTTATCCAGTGAATGTGTAAATGCACGAATAGCTGCATCACCATTCTTGTGTACTTCCTGCAAAATATTTTGCACGGTAGCCTGCAAACCGGCATTATCTAATGCCGGACGTTGTAATATTGCTTTCCATTGCTGATGGGAAGGATTTTCAAAAATTTGCATGACAAAACTTTTTTAAATAATCATTTTTTCAATGGGTACTACTAAAATGCCCTGAGCGCCGGCTTGTTTCAATTGTTCAATAATATCCCAAAATTGATTTTCGCTTAATACACTATGCACACTGCTCCACCCTTGTTCTGCCAAGGGCAGTACCGTTGGGCTTTTCATACCCGGCAACAAAGCAATGATTTCAGCTAATTTATGGTTGGGCGCATTTAATAAAACGTATTTGTTATTCTTAGCTTTTTTTACTGCCTGTATACGAAACAATAATTTGTTCAGTAATTGTTGTTTGTGCTGTGGTAATTGTTCATTTTGAATTAATACTGCCTGTGAATTTAAAATTACTTCCGATTCTGCCAATCCATTCATAAATAAAGTTGAACCGCTGCTTACCAAATCACAAATAGCATCTGCTAAACCAATTCCCGGCGCAATTTCAACACTGCCGCTAATTTCATGTATTTCGGCATTGATATTTTTTTGTTGTAAGTACTGTTGTAATAAAACGGGATAACTGGTTGCAATTTTTTTACCCTGCAAATATTCCGGCCCGGCATACACATCGCCTTTTCTAACGGCAATAGACAATCTGCATTTTCCAAAACCCAATTTTTCAACCACAGTTACCTTTTTATTTTTTTCATACACCACATTTTCACCAACAAATCCAATATCTGCAACAGCATCTTCTACATATTGCGGTATATCATCGTCTCTTAAAAAAAATACTTCAATGGGGAAATTGCTGGCTTCGGTTTTTAATTTATTTACACCATTGGTAATATCAATACCACATTCCTTTAATAATTTCATCGAATCATCATGTAATCTGCCACTTTTTTGAATTGCCAATTTTAATTTTTCGTTTTGCATACGCATTTTGTTTTTCACAATTTTGTGAATGTTTGTAAAATAAAAAAAGCTTACCGGAGTAAGCTTCAAATGTTATGAAAAGTATAAACACCAAACATCGTCTGCTTACAAAGTAGGCAGTGTATGATGATGCATGTATACGTTGTTTAAATTCATTGATTTTTAATTACGCAGCAAAAGTAAGGTATTGATTGGAAAGGAGAAATTTTTTTTAGAATAACAGTACACCGGAATGTATGCTGCCATCGAAAATTCAAAATAGCCTAAACACTTGAATAGAAAAGAAAATATTCCGTATTACAGATGTAATACACGCAATTTATAGCAATCTTATAACAAGATAATTAAATTTATTTGCTAATTTTGCAAGAAGCCATTAAAAATAAATTTTATGAAAGCAAATATTGGAATCAACGATCAACATGCGCAATCAGCCGCAAAAAAATTAAACCAGATATTGGCCGATGAATATGTACTATACACTAAAGTAAGGAATTGCCATTGGAATATTGAAGGCAGCAACTTTATTGAAATGCATAAATTTTATGAAGATATGTACAATGGCATTGATGAAATAATTGACGAAATTGCTGAACGAGTTAGAATGTTAGGCCATTATGCAGAAGGCAGACTAAAAGATTTTTTAGCTTTAACCAACTTATTGGAAGAAGAATATACCAATAACCAAAAGAAACAATTAGAAAATTTGTTGAATGATCACGAAACCATGATTCGCAGTTTACGCAATGATATTGTTTTATTTTCTGACGAATACAAGGATTTGGGAAATGCAGATTTTTTAACCGGTTTGTTGAAAATGCACGAAAAATGGGCATGGTTTGTAAGAAGTTATCTTAAATAAAAGTTGAAGCAATTTTAGCGCATAAAAAACCGGGATTATTACCCGGTTTTTTTATGAAATTACTTTTTATGTGAAGTTGTTTTTTTAACGCGATGCTTGTATTGGTGCGTTTGCGGTGGGTGATGCGTAGGTTGTAACATTTTTTTGCGTAACAGATTGCCTAATAAAATAAGGGCAAGTGCAAACAATGCAAACAAAATAATAGGGAAATTAATGTTACCGGTAATGGTAATTTGTATTATAATCCAAATAGCAAAAATAATACCTTCTGCCATAACAAGAATAGGATGAAATGCAATATGCTGTATGCAGCCCCAGGCTGCAATCAGGCTTCCCAAGCCAATAAAAACAACCAATAACCAACCCGGTGTGCTATAAGATGAAAATGGAGTGCCTTGTAAATCATCGTATGACAATCCTAATGAACGGCCACTGGAATCGTTGATTAAGCTAAATCCGATATACAATGCAGTAAGGGCTGCAATAATTAATATAGCAATTAAAAATTGACGAATTGTTTTCATATAGCAATACAGTTTTAGTGAATGAAAAAAATGAATGAAATAATTGTTTACATGATTTCATTTACCCGCAAATGTTGATAGATAAAGTTACAATCCGTTGCTTAAAATTTCACAAATACTTAGAATTATTCTGTAGTACTATTTTGCTGCAACAAATATTGTATAGTATGTTCAAAATCTTCCTGAAATTTTTTATAATATTCACCTGAACCCGGGCCATAAAAGCCGGTATCTATTTTGGCAACTTTCCCATCTTTACCAATAAAGATAAGCGTTGGAAATACTTTAATGGACTGTAAAGCCGGTAAAGTTTTCTCTGTTTTCAAACTATCATTTACCGCTGCGCCTGTAATTAAAATGGGATATTGTACATTAAACCGATGCTGAAATTTTTCAAGACTGGCTTTTGATCGGTTAAAGTCAGTACTCAATTCATAAGCCAAAGCAATGACTGCAAGGCCTTTATCTTTATAGGCATCATAAAACTTACTGAGGAATTGTGTTTCATCCATGCAGTTAGGGCACCAGGAACCCATAATTTGCAAAACCACTACTTTATTTTTAAACGCAGCATCCTGCAAAGAAACCGGATGATGATTTAAATCGGGAAAAGTAAAATGCAATGTTGTTTCACCGGGTTTCATATAAGTGGCAGCAATTGAATCGGGCAATTGTGCGTTGCTGTTTTTAATAGCAGAAAATTTTTCAGTAGCCGTAGCATCAGAATAAAAAAAACCATTTTTTAAAATGGTGTCGTTTTCAGCAATGGCCTCAAAAAGATAAGCATGGCCTCCATCAAAAGTAGAGAGCTTTAATGTATCGCCGGTTACAATTCCACTCAGGTATCTGTAATCGCCACTGGGTGTTAAAAATGTACCTGTAATATTGTTACCGTTTTGTTTAAATTCAGCAATGGCAGGCCGTAAAGTTCCGTTGGGTCTGGTGAATGTTACCTGCCATCTGCCCGATAAATTAGCAGAAGCAGGGCTTGTTTGTTGAAATTTATCTGGTTGAACCGTTGCTGTAAAAGGTAATTCAACAGGTATTGTGGAGGTTTCTTTTTTCCAAACCCCCTGCCATAAATCAGGTGCCAGTACTTTGGCTTTAAACTGCGATTCAAATACAGGCATCTGTATAAAAACAGAATCGTTTCTGAATTGAACACTGTCCACCAAAAATTTATCCGAACCATTTAACAGATACAAAACGGCTTTGTGCTGCAGGGTAGCCAATTGAAAATTAAATACTATAGTATTCCCATCCGGACGTTTCATACCCGCAGTCCAAATACTTTGGGCATTTACTTGTTGTGTAACAAAAAAAGTAATGAAAAGAAAAAATAAAATGAATTTTCGTTGTTCGTTTTGCATTATTGCTTTAATCATTGTTTTAATCATTGTTTTGTGTTTAATAAAAATTGCTGCCACCAGAAACCTGAATTTTTGATGGTACGTTGTTGCGTTTTAAAATCAACATGTACCAACCCAAATGGAGCCTGAAAACCTTCTGACCATTCAAAATTATCGGTTAATGTCCATACATAATATCCTTTTATAGGTATTCCATCTTTTTTTGCTTGTAACAGTGCCCCTAAATAACTCTTAAAATATGCAATACGCTGCACATCATGAATCATACCATTGTGCAGTTTATCTTTAAAGCAGGCACCATTTTCAGTTATAATCATTTTATTTACATTCGGATAATCTGCGAACTGTTTTAAAATATTATAAAAACTTTTTGCATTAATTTCCCATCCCAAATCAGTATGCGGTACTTTACGTTTGGCAGCTTTCACCTCAATAGCCTGCACATAAGGAATCATAGCCTGATGGGCTACCGTAACGGGAAAATAATTTTGAAGGCCGATAAAATCAAAATCAAATTTCATCCTTTCGGTATATTTCCATGCTTTGGTATAAAGGTGTAATCGATCCATTAAAATAAAATCATCCGAAGGATAACCCATACCCAAAGCAGGTTCAATAAATAATCGGTTTAATAAAATATCCATTTTTTTGGATGCCACAATATCTGCTTTTTTTTCTGAAGCCGGTACAACTTCACTGCACGAAAATGTGATACCAATCACTGCGTCTGGCACCATTGCACGAACAATTCTGCCGCCTTCAGCCTGAGCCAATACCGCATTATGTACAGCAGCAAAAAATTGTTGTATACCCGATTTCCCTGGTGCATGTTTACCCAGCATATACCCCAATGAGGTAAACCCCATTGGTTCATTCAGAATAATCCACTGCTTTACTTTATTGCCATATTCGTGCATACAAACCGTAACATATTTTGTAAACCATTTAAGTAAGGAATGTGAAGTCCATCCACCCTCCTTTTGCAATGCCAATGGTAAATCCCAATGATAGAGAGTGATACAGGGTGTTAACCCTAAAGCAATACATTCATCTATAACATGATGATAAAAAAGAATTCCTTCTTTATTCACAGAACCGGTTCCATTCGGTATAATTCGGCTCCAGGAAATTGAAAAACGAAATACTTTAAATCCCATCTGTTTTACTAACTGCAAATCATTTTTATAACGGTGGTAAAAATCGCAACACTCATCAGGTTTGGCATTCCCCTTAATTTTTCCGCTACGAATGGCAAACTGGTCCCAAATGGAGGGGCCGCGTCCATATAAATTATGAGCACCTTCATTTTGTGCGGCTGCAATGGCAATACCCCATAAAAAATCAGAACCAAAATCTGCTGCATTGAACGATGTAGCTGTATACATATTAATTTGAATGTCCTAAAATTCCATGATTATTTTGATATACACATTAAAATTTGATAAAAATAAATCAAACGTTTGTTTAATTCAAACATTTGTTTAAAATTTGCATTTTAATAGTTACACTATGAGTATAGACAAGAAGGAATTGATTATGCAAACCGCCATTTCCCTTTTTTCAGAGAAGGGATTTGAGGGTACATCCATTCGTGATTTAGCACAGAAAGCAGAAGTGAATATTGCTATGGTAAACTACTACTTTGGTTCAAAAGAGAAATTGTTTGAAGCCATAGTAGAAGAAAAGGTTCGCTATATAAAGGGGCGAATTGAGGATTTGGAAAATGATAAAAACCTTACTGAAATTGAAAAAATTGATTTAATTATAGAAGCTTATGTAAATCGCTTCTTATCCTATCCAGATTTTCATAAGGTAATGGAACAGGAAATGCTGGTATCGCAGCGAGAAGATTTGCATCAAAAAGTGATTGAGGTTGTTACACAGAACATCAACAATTTTACAAAAATTATTGAAAAAGGGATTCGAAAAAAAGTATTTAAAAAGGTAGATGCTCCCCTCCTTTTTGCCAGCATTATTGGAACCATTAATCAGGTACTGAAATCGAAACAAATTTGTTGTGTATATATTTTCAGAGAAAGTAATAAAGATTTTAATCCTTACTCCAATGAACAATTTAGGAAACGACTCGTTACACACATTCAACAAATGGTTCATTCTACATTATTACAATAATAAAAAATAAATCATCAAAATAAATGGAACAGCAAGCACAGGAACAAAAGAAAAAATCACCCATCAGATTAATTATACTCATTGCGGTTTTATTGGTGGCAGGATATTTTATATTCGATAAAATAAAATTTGCACTAACCCATGAAACTACCGACGATGCAGAGGTAGAGGGGCAAATTACACCTGTTTTACCGAGGGTTTCAGGTTATATTAAAACATTGTATGTAAGAGATTACGACAGTGTAAAATCCGGACAACTGGTGGCAGAAATTGATGATGCAGATTTATTGTTGCAACTGAAAGAAATGGAGGCTACTTTGGCTCAAACAAAAATAGATATTGTAAATGCCAGAGCTACTTTAAATAATGCATTGGTTGCTTTAAAAGTAAACAAAGGAAATATTGACTTAAGCGAATTAAGACTGAAGAAAGCGCAACAGGATTTGGATAGAGATAAAAATTTATTTGCAGCAGAAGCCATTACCAAAAAACAATTGGATGACTCGCAGTACAATTACGAAACAGCTTTGCAACAATACCAAAATTCGCATAAAGATTATAATGCAGCCGATAGCAGATTGGCAGTTTTAAGAGCTTCTGTTGAAAAAGCCGAAGCATCTATTGCTGTGCAACAAGCAAAAATTGACCAACAAAAACTGAAATTAACTTACACTAAAATTTTTGCACCACAATCGGGAAAAATTGGCAAACGAAATGTTAGCGAAGGCCAGTTTGTGCAAGAGGGTACCCCATTGTTTTCGATTGTTGACAATAGTACTTATTGGGTAGTGGCCAATTTTAAAGAAAACCAGCTTCGCCATTTATATAGAGGCAAAAAAGTTGAAATTAATATAGATGCTTATCCGAATTTAAAAATTACAGGAACCATTGCCAATTTAAGTGATGCTACAGGTGCCAAATTTGCCTTGCTTCCTCCAGATAATTCTAGCGGCAACTTTGTAAAAGTTACCCAACGTGTGCCTGTTAAAATAAATTTCGACAATATTGATCAATTCAAAGATTTATTGAGGGCCGGTTTAAGTGTATATGTAGTTGCTAATAACAAATAAAAAAAATTCATGGCTACACCAAAAGGATTTGCCCGTACCATTATTGTGTTAACTACCGTTACGGCAGCCGTAATGGAATTAATTGACACATCTATTGTAAACGTGGCTTTAAATGATATGAGTGGAAGTTTGGGCGTAAGTATAGAAGATATTAGCTGGGTAATTACTTCTTATGCCATAGCAAACGTAATTATTATTCCCCTAACAGGATTTTTAGCAGAATATTTTGGCCGTAAAAATTATTATCTGGTATCCATGGTTATTTTTACAGCAGCATCATATATGTGCGCTCAATCATCCTCACTGGTTGAAATTATTGCGTGGCGTTTTGTGCAAGGTATTGGTGGTGGTGCATTACTATCCACCTCCCAAGCTATTTTATTCGATGCATTTGAACCACAAGATCGGCCAATTGCTTCCGGATTGTTTGGGATGGGTGTTGTGTTAGGGCCAACATTGGGGCCAACATTAGGCGGATATATTATAGACCACGCTTCCTGGCCGCTTATTTTTATGATCAATATTCCAATTGGTATTATTGCTACCATGCTTACCTTTTACTTTATTGAAAAAAAGGAAGGGGAAGGGAAAAAGAAAAAATCTATACATATCGATTATAACGGTATACTATTGCTGGCAGCAGGCATTGGTTGTTTACAATTTGTATTGGAACGTGGTGAAGCTGATGATTGGTTTAGTAGTGAAGCCATTCGTATTTGCTCTGTTATTGCAGTTATAAGTATTGTAGGCTTTATTATTTATGAGCTAAGTATTAAAGAGCCTGCAGTAAATTTAAGGGTATTGGGTAATCGTAATCTGGCATTTACTACCATATTTACATTTGTTGCAGGATTAGGATTATTTACATCCGTATTTGTATATCCGGTATTGGCACAACGGATACTGGGTTTTACAGCTTATGAAACCGGTATTTCTTTACTGCCTCCTACCCTTATGGCCGTTGTAATGTTACCCATTGTAGGTAAAATTATGAGTAAAGGAGTTTCACCCATTCCATTTGTAGTAGCAGGTTTTTTATTGTTTGCTGCTTACAGTATATTAACTTCACAAGTTAGTCCTGATGTAGGAAAATGGGATTTCTTTTTCCCATTATTGTTGAGAGCCATTGGCATTTCAATGGTACAATTACCACTTATTAATCAGGCAGTAGCCGGACTTGAACCCAAAGATTATGCTGCAGGTATTTCATTAAATAATATGATCCGGCAATTAGGCGGTGCCTTTGGTATTGCTATGGCCAACAATTATATATCGCATCAATATGCGCAACATAGAAGCGATATAGTAAGCAATATGCCTGCAGGGTCACCATTATTATTGCAGCGTGTGCAAACTATTGCAAATGGCTTGATTTCTAAAACAGGTGCCGGCTTACAAGATGCAACCCATCAGGCTTATGGTTTTGTTAATGCTTCGGTAGAAAGACAATCCTATTACTTAGCTTATCTGGATACGTTTAGACTAGTGGCAATATTTTTTATAATAGTAATACCATTAGTGGCATTTTTAAGAGTGAAAAAACAAAGTACTGCTGAAAAAGCAGCTATGATGAAAGCAGCCAGTGAAGCACATTAAATAAATGAGGTAATATTTAAAATGTAAAATGAATTAAAATACGGAAAATGAAAAAATATAATTTTTTAATATTATTTGTTTTAATGGCTTTCTTTTGCCGGGCACAAGTACAGGTAAACACAGAATTAAAAAATTTAATTAATCAATCTTTTACTTTTTATCCCAAAGTAAAAGAAGTAAATAATACCATTAGTACTGCACAAGAAAAATTAGAACTCACCAAACTGAATAATATGCCGGAAATTACCGGTAATGCCAGTTATGCATACATACAACCTAAAATCACCATTCCTTTAGGTGGTACTGATTTTCAGTTTGCACCTGTTAACAGTATGAATGCCAGTATGAATGTGCAATATGCATTATTTGATTTTGGAAGATTGAAAGCCAATATTGAAAAATCGAAAGATGAATTGCAAACTGCCACACATAATCTTGCAAATGTAAAATCGCAATTAGCCAATCAGGTTTCCATTATTTATTATAATATGATTTATTTGAAAAAAGCAATTGCAATTCAGGATAGTGTTTTAAAGTTTTTAAATGACAATAAAAAAATAGTAGATGCAAAATTAAAAAATGGCGATGCACTTAAAATTGATGTATTGAATATACAAGCCGCAATTGATAATGAACAAAACAGAAAAGTTGATCTTCTAAATTCATTACAAAAGCAACTCAATTTACTGGCATATACTACCGGCACCAATTTTGAAAATGGAACAACATTCGATTTTGATTTAACAACCCCCAATAATATTGATGATTTAATCAGCATTGCACAAGCCACCAATATGGATTTTTTTATTATGAAAGATAAAATAAAAGAGGCTTTAAGCGATGTAAATATTGCCAAACTTTCCAATAAACCAATAGTAGGTTTACAGGCAGCAGCAGGTTACAAAAATGGATATGTTCCTGAAGTTGAAAATCCCCGTTTTAATTATGTTGCAGGTGTTGGAATCACCATTCCTATTTATAATGGCGGTAAAATCAAACAGCAGGTTAAACTGGCACAAAATATTGTAAAACAAAATGAATTGGCACAGGAAACTTTAAATAACAATTATCGAAAAAATATTCAGCAAGCCCTTACCGATATTAAAAGTAATATGGAACGAATTCAAAATACAACCGGACAAATTGAAGAAGCTGTATATGCAGAAAAATTAGCCGCTTCCCGGTTTTTAAATGGTACAGGCACCAATTTAGAGTTAACCAATGCCAGTACCAACGTGCAAAGGGCTGCTTTAACCAGATTGCAATATGAATACCAATTATGCCTGGCTAAAATTGAATTAGCACGACTAATTGGCTATCAGTATTGGTAATTTTTTTATAGTTGGGTTTTGGTGAATAACGGGGCTGTATTCTTACAGCCCCTTTTATAACTGTATCACATTACTTTGCATCGAACCAAATTTTTGTTGTATCATTTGGATTTGCATTGTAATTAATAAAAATCTCATCGCCTTTATTAATTTTTTTTACAGTAGTAATCGTCATTAATGCGCTTTCAAAATCCATCGTATAATCAGCATTAGCATCATAATCATGATTGTATAAAGATAGATAGCCTAACCCTAATGCTGCCAGCTTCCGCGACCTACCCCACTCAAAAATGTAATTATATAACAAAGTTTGCTCTACAATCAAACGTTCCTGCTTACTAAAAACCAACACCGGTGAAATTTCAATAATGGTTCCGGATGGTATAACGGCTAAAGCAAATACTCCTCTCCCTCCTTTTGGAGAGGGTGCTATGATTAAATCTGGTAATATCATTTCTTATTCACTAATGTAGGCGAAGTTAGCAGAATTCAGTATCTCAAATTTTTTCTTCCTCTGTTAAAGGCTTAAATTGCAATATGGCTGCAATTTTTAAAAAAAATATTTCCAAAGAAGATCAATTCCTGCATTATCTGCAATCTGATAACAAAGAAGGGCTTTCCTATTTTTTAAATAACCTGCATATCAGCGATGTTGTTGAATTGGTGAACCAATTTCCGGATGAAGAGGCTACCATCCTCTCTAACATGTCTATTCACCGAGCCATCAATGTTTTTAAAATTTTAGATATTGCGCAACAGAAAGACATTATTAAAGCCTTACCACCTGCCAAAACTGCTGAATTACTGAATGAATTGCCACCCGATGACAGAACTGCTTTTTTAGCAGAATTGCCCAATCATATTATTCGCGATTTAATTAAACTACTCAATCCAGAAGAAAGAAAAATTACATTGGCTTTATTAGGTTATCCGGAAGATTCTGTAGGCCGCTTAATGACACCCGACTATGTGTATGTATATGAATACAATACCATAGAGGAAGTTTTTGCTACTATCCGAAAATTTGCCAAGAATAGCGAAACCATTGATGTTATTTATGTCATTAACCAAAAGGGGAAATTATTAGATGATATACGTATTAAGGATATTTTATTGGCGCCACCCAACGCTTTGGTTTCTGAAATTATGGATGGAAGAGTCATTACATTGAATGTACATGACGATCAGGAATATGCCGGTAAAATTTTTAAAATGAATAACCGGGTAGCTTTACCGGTAGTGGATGACAATAATATTTTATTGGGCATTGTTACCATTGATGATATACTTTGGGTAACCAATGAAGAATTTAGTGAAGACATACAAAAAATAGGTGGAACGGAGGCATTAGATGAGCCTTATTTGGATATCTCTTTTTTTAAACTCATCAAAAAAAGAGTAGGATGGCTCATCGTTTTATTTTTAAGTGAAATGCTAACTGCAACAGCGATGGCCTATTTTGCCGATGAAATTGAAAAAGCTGTTGTTTTATCCATATTTGTTCCACTCATTATGTCGAGTGGCGGCAATAGCGGCTCGCAGGCCTCTACCCTTATTATTCAGGCAATGGCAGTGGGCGAAGTTTCTTTAACCGACTGGTGGCGGGTAATGCGCAGAGAAATTAGCAGTGGAATTATTTTAGGAAGTATCTTGGGACTCATTGGTTTTATCAGAATTGCATCCTGGCATGTTTTAATGCAGCATGGCATTATTCAGGACTTATATGGTACCCACTGGTTGTTAATTGGATTTACGGTTGGAGTAAGTTTAATTGGAGTGGTTTTATGGGGAACCCTATCCGGCTCAATGTTACCTATGTTGCTTAAAAAATTGGGGGCCGACCCTGCAGTTTCTTCCGCGCCTTTTGTGGCAACATTGGTGGATGTTACCGGCCTGATTATTTATTTCAGTGTTGCCTATCTTCTTTTAAGAGGCATATTATTGTAACAGCTTATACAATTCCATATAAACTTCCGCTTTTTGCAAAAAGCGGATCGATTTTTTTATTGGTTTCCGGCAATACTTCAACCGGAGGAGCATGATGTGGTTTAATGCGTGCATCAATTACCAATGGTCCTTTGCAACCCCAATGTTTGTTTTCAATAAAGGCACCAATACCATGTATATCATGCGATGGATTGGAACGTGTAAAGGTAACCCACAAAAAATTGTTGAGGGTAGCCGCAGTAAATGCACTGCTGTCACATAATACAATACAAGCCACATCAGACAATGTATTCCATCTCTCTTTGAGTTGTGTTTCTAAAATTTCTAAAGTTTGTTTTGCTGCATCTGTATCTGTATAAGGCTGTGCTGTTATGGCAATAACCCCGGGTATTACCAGTTGCGCATTTTCAAAAGAATGGAGTTCTTTTAATTGAACAGGCACCTCAGTGCATAAGCGCCTAATTGGATTTCCGTATGCAGCAAATACTACCTTACTGCCTTTGTTGAATCCTGCTCCGCTGTAATCCAATGTATCAATACTGGTATTGGTATAAAAATGCACATCACGGGTAAAATCAATTCGCTCCAATACAAACTGCATAAATTCAGGTACGTTAGATGTAGTTAACTGTTTGGTATCATCAGCAGTAATGAATAAAAATTTAGCCAGACTCAATTGGCCGGTTCCCAAAATATGATTGGCAATGGTTAAAATTTCTACAGGCTCTCTGGCAGGATTAAATGGCGTATATCTTTCGCTGCCAATAGCCAGCAACAAAGGATGTACACCTGCAGCATCCACTGCATGAATTTCACGCACACCCGGAATTTCCTTTGTAACAGCATTACCGGTAAGTTCATGAATTAATGCTCCAAAACTGGTATCTTCCTGTGGTGGCCTGCCTACAACCGTAAATGGCCAAATGGCATTTTTCTTTGCAAATACCTTATGCACTTTCATTACAGGAAATGGATGTTTCAAACTATAATAACCTAAATGGTCACCAAATGGTCCTTCCGGTTTGTTTCCTCCCGGCATTACTTCACCCGTAATTACAAAATCAGCATCAGTACTAATGGCAAATCCATCTACATAGGTATAACGAAATCTTCTGGCACCCAATGCCCCTGCAAAAGTCATTTCGCTTATGCCCTCTGGTAATGGCATTACTGCTGCCAAACTATGTGCCGGCGGGCCACCCACAAAACAGCTTACTTTTAATGGAACGCCTTTTGCATTGGCTTTTGTTTGATGAATACCAATACCTCTGTGTAATTGATAATGCAACCCAATTTCTTTATTCAATACATAATCATTCCCTGTTAATTGAATGCGGTACATGCCAAGATTAGCATGCATAATGCCAGGTTGTTCAACATCTTCCGTATACACTTGCGGAAGCGTAACGAATGCCCCGCCATCATTAGGCCAGTGCTGTATTAACGGCAAATCACTGATTTGAATTTGATTAGCTAATACCGGCTTTAGAATGGGATTTTTTAAGGGAAATGCTTTCAATGCAGCCCATCCGGTGTATAAATATTTAAAAGGCGATTGTAAAGCTTTTGCAGGATTGTCTTTTAACTCAATTAACTGCTGTACTAACTGAAAAGTATCTCTAAAAATAAATTTACTGCGTTCAACTGTTCCAAAAATATTCGATGCAGCTCTAAACGGTGTACCCTTTACATGCTCAAATAACAATGCAGGCCCGCCGGCAGCATGCACCCTTAAATGAATAGCAGCCATTTCTAAATGCGGGTCAACCATTTCTTTAACACGCACTAAGTGACCGTTTTTTTCTAAATCCAGAAGGCAGGTTTCTAATGTGGCATACGACATAACAGTTAAAACAATTGTACGTTTAAAATGTTCTTTGCGAAGTTAGCATTGTTTTAAATGAACTACATTACCATTTAACTCCTTTTATTCCGTTATCTATAAAAAGGCAATCTATATCAATCATTCTCTGCAGCATTTACATTTTTTATAATTACTTTGCAAAAAATAGTGCAATTGTATGCATACCCGCTTAAGTGTTAATATAAACAAAATCGCCACTTTACGCAATGCCAGGGGCGGCAATAATCCCAATGTAGTCAAAGCCGCTATCGATGCACAGCTTTTTGGTGCAGAAGGTATTACTGTGCATCCCCGACCTGATGAACGGCATATTACTTACCAGGATGTGTTGGATATTAAAAAAGTGATTATTACTGAATTTAATATAGAAGGAAACCCATCTGAACAAAAGTTTGTTGAGCTGGTGCTGGCTGCTAAACCAGATCAGGTAACATTAGTGCCCGATGCCACAAAACAATTAACCAGCGACCATGGCTGGGACACGATTCAACACAAAGATTTTTTAATAGATATCATCGGCACATTTAAAAAGGCAGGAATCCGGGTATCAATTTTTATAGACCCGGATTTAAAAATGGTAGAAGCCGCAGCCAAAACCAATACCGACAGAATTGAATTGTATACAGAAATGTATGCCCGTGAATTTGCTGCAGGGAAAAAGGAAATGGCTATTCAACCCTATCAGTCAGCTGCAAAATTAGCGTCCACCTTAGGTTTGGGTATTAATGCAGGGCACGACTTAGATTTATATAACCTTCACTATTTCAGGCAACATATTTCGAATTTGGATGAGGTGAGCATTGGCCATGCCTTAATTTGCGACGCATTGTATTTGGGTTTTGAAAATACCATTCAATTATATAAGCGGCAATTACAAATTGCAGTATAAAAAAAATGATATGGAAACAGGAAACATTAAAGTAGGTATTGTAATGGGAAGCGACAGCGATTTGCCCGTAATGCAGGCTGCTGCAGATATGCTAACACAATTTAAAATACCGTTTGAATTAACCATTGTTTCAGCACACAGAACGCCTTTGCGTATGGTTGAATATGCTCAAAAAGCAAAACAAAGAGGCTTAAAAATAATAATTGCCGGTGCCGGTGGGGCGGCACATTTACCCGGCATGCTGGCTGCCATTACGCCATTGCCGGTTATTGGCGTACCCATCAAATCATCCAACTCAATAGATGGGTGGGACTCTATTTTATCCATTCTGCAAATGCCCAACGGTGTGCCGGTAGCTACAGTTGCCTTAAATGCTGCAAAAAATGCCGGTATTTTGGCCGCAGAAATAATTGGTGCTTTTGAACCCATTACAGGTACTTTGGTAGAACAATATAAAAATCAGTTAGAACAGGAAGTAAAAGAAAAAATTTCTAAAATAAAATCAGACTGGGTAAATCAGTTTGATATTTAAGACATTGCAATAATGCCCATTTGCTGCCCAAATGATTTTGAAGCTGCATAAATATGATGAAATAATTCAGGGCCATGTTTTCCATATAAGACAGAAAAATTCTCCACACGCTCCTGCAGATTATTATTAGGAAATAATTGTGTTTTAATGTTGGCAATTCGTTGCATATCAGTTGCATATTTTCGCCTTTCTGCTCTTGCCATTTTTTTCTCTAATTGTTCAATTTTTTCAATGGCCCGATGCTGTAATACCTGAACATGTGTAGTTAAAGCACTATCTGCTTTAGCAGCATGTGCCGAAATGAGCGCATAAATAGCGCTGATTTGCGCTATCTCATCATTTAATGATAAAGAATAATCGCTATGCCTTTTTGCATATTCATTTTGCAAATGCAATACCGGTTTAAATAAATCTTCTACACTAAATTGCAACGAACGCCAAATTTCCAACCGACGTTCTTGTATTAAAACAAACGAATTGCGCAACAATAACATAGGATAAGGCACGCCTGCCGATTCAAAAACCCGCTTTAATTCTAACCAATAAGCCAATTCGCCACCGCCACCAATAAAAACAATATTGGGTAACACAGTTTCCTGAAATAACCCCCTTAAAATAACATTTCCACTAAATCGTTCGGGATGCTGTTGCAGTTCTTCCAATATAGCTTCTTTACTAAATTGCAAACCGGCTTTTTTTACAACAAATACATTATTTTCCCATTCAATGCGTTCCCGATAGGTATCCATTAAATAAAATAAATTAATACTTCGCCCTTGTGTTTGAATGGGATAATGCTGCTGCATTTCCCGGATGGTAGCTTCCACTGCCTGATGCGAAAACTGTTCAGTCAATTCTTTAACAATAACCGGTTCAAATACTTTTTTTAAACGGGTATTATCGGGTATTACAATCAGCAAACCAAAATCAGCAAATAAAGCATGCGCCAGTTCTAAAGTTGCTTGTTGTATTGTTTTGCCTAACGTATAGGCATTTGCGAACAATGTACTTAATGCTTTACCATACGGTAATACATCAATTTGCCCTTTTATTTCCGTAATCAGTTGCAGAAAAGGCTGATCTACCTTCATTCTGCCTACTGCACCTGTTTGTTTGGTTTGCCAGGTAAGTTGTTTGCCATCAATGGTAATGGTTCCCAATTCATCCAAATCAGCATCTTCACTACCCATGTAGTAAAAAGGAACAAAACAATATTGGGGCAATTGTTCTTTTAAATAATCAGCCAGTTGAACAGCGTGTATTATTTTGTAAATAAAATACAATGGGCCGGTAAAAATATTAGGTTGGTGGGCCGTTGTAATGGTAAAGGTATTTTCGCTCAAAATAGCCGCTAAGTTATTTTGCTGTAGCGGGGTTAGGGTTAAACCTGCATATTGTTCCACCAAAACATCATACAATAATTGACGATGATTGGTTGTTTGTTGCCGTGCCTGAATAGCGGCCTGAATACCTTCTATAGAAACTGCATGTTGATAAAAAGGGCTTAAGCTTTTATTTTGTTGAACATAATCTACTGCAATTTTAGAAAAAAAACCGGTAGACTCAATTGGTAAATAACGATACGTTGCTTCCATGCATTAATGCTTGTTTCTATTAAAAAAGGTAATAAAGGCAATCAGCGCAATTATTTCAATTCACAGTATTATACCAGTTCACCTTCAATATCATAATCGTATGCTTTAGTAATACATACATTAACAAATTCACCAATAGAAAGTTTTTGATCAGTTGAAATAATTACTTCATTATCCACCTCAACACTATCAAACTCTGTTCTGCCAATATAGCGTCCGGCTTCTTTTTTATCAATCAGCACTTTAAAAACCTGCCCAACTTTTTCCTGATTTTTCTCTAAACTAATTTCCTGCTGTACCTCCATTATTTCCTGTGCTCTTTGTTGTTTTACTTCAGCAGGTATATTGTCTTCTAAAGTATAAGCGCCGGTATTTTCTTCATGGCTGTATGTAAAAATTCCAACTCTGTCAAAGCGGTGATCTTCCAGAAAAGATTTCAATTCTGTTACATCTTCTTCCGTTTCTCCCGGAAAACCTGCAATTAGTGTTGTACGTAAACATATACCCGGTACTTCCTCCCGTATGGTTTTAATCAATGCACTCATTTCTTCTTTAGTGCTGTTTCGGCGCATGGCCTTTAGCATGTTATTGCTGGCATGCTGCAAGGGCATATCTAAATAATTGCAAATGTTTTTCTTTTCACGCATTACAGCCAACACTTCCAATGGAAATTTATTGGGATATGCATAATGTAAACGTATCCACTCCAACCCTTTTACATCAGCCAATTGTTCTAACAAAATATGCAATGATCGTTTTTTGTATATATCTAAACCATAATAAGTTAATTCTTGTGCTATGAGCATTATTTCCTTTACCCCTTTTTTTACCAACGCTTCTGCTTCGGCAATAATGGCTTCAATAGGCTTACTAACATGGCCGCCCCGCATCAGGGGTATGGCACAAAAAGCACAGGTTCTGTTACAGCCCTCACTAATTTTAAGATAGGCATAATGTTTTGGCGTACTTAATAAGCGTTCGCCCAATAGTTCAGATTTGTAATCGGCACCCAATTGTTTTAAAATTAAAGGCAGTTCCATGGTACCAAACCAGGCATCAACTTCGGGTATTTCCTGTTCCAAATCATTTCTGTAGCGTTCACTCAAACAACCTGTTACATACACTTTATCTAATTTCCCTCTACGTTTTAATTCTACCTGATTCAAGATAGTATCAATACTTTCTTCTTTCGCTTTATCAATAAATCCGCAAGTATTTACCACTACAATATTATGGTCGGTTTTTATGTTTTCATGCACCACCGGAATAGCATTGGCCATCAATTGCCCACTCAGTACCTCACTATCCACCAGGTTTTTACTGCAACCAAGTGTAATAATGTTAATTTTATTTTGTTTCAGTGTTTTTGACTTCATATTCGGCGCAAAGGTAGTTGATATTCTAAAGCATATAACGATGCTGTTGAAGATAATTTTGTTACCGGCTTCAGCACTACTATGTAACACCGGTTGCATCGCACACTTGTACGGCAACCATTCTATTCAGCAAGGCTACCGTAGAAAAATTTTATCTATTCATTAAGTATTGCACTTAATTTTGGGCTTTATGAATACACCCAATGAAAGCCCTTTCAGCTCCATTCTTTCACCTCAAAAAGCTGCAATGTTTGAGAACCGCTTAATGAAGGTTTTTAAACACAAATATAAAATTGCAAAAAAACAAAATATTACCTGCTGGCGGGTTTATGATCATGATTTACCAGAATTTCCTTTTTGTATTGACTTGTATGAGGATAAAGTGTATTTAGCCGAATACCAGCGCAGGCACCAGATGACAGAGGAGCAGCATACGGAATGGTTAGAGGCTTGTGTTGCTTTGATAAGCAAATATCTTGGGATAGCCAACGAAAATATTTACATTAAAGAACGCAAAAGAAAGGCCAACCGAAACGATCAATATGAAAAAACAGGCAATACCAAACAATATTTTACTGTTACAGAAAATGGGTTAAAATTTTTAGTAAACTTAACCGACTACTTAGATACCGGCTTGTTTTTAGACCACCGCATTACCCGCCAAATGGTTCGCAACGAGGCTGGTGGCAAACGTGTTTTGAATTTATTTGCTTATACCGGTTCTTTTTCAGTGTATGCGGCAGCAGGAAAAGCTGCAAGTGTTACAACAATTGATTTATCGAAAACATATTTACAATGGGCTCAGGATAACTTTTCGATTAACCGATTGAAAAATGCAAACGCATTTCATTTTATACATGCTGATGTAAAACCATACTTAAAAACTTTGCCACCCAATAGTTTTGATTTGGTAATCATGGACCCGCCCACTTTTAGTAACAGTAAAAGAATGAAGGATATTTTAGATATACAACGTGATCATGTGGAGTTATTGAATGATGTGCTGACTGCATTACCCACAGGCGGTAAAATATATTTCAGCACCAATTTTACCCGATTTGTGATAGATAAGGACAATATTAGAGCCGCTGCTATTAAAGACATTACAAGAGCCACAACACCATTTGATTTTGAAGGGAAATTAAAAAGATGGTGTTACCTTATTGTAAAGTAAATGTTTAGCTTAGCATATTTTAATTTTAAAAGCAGCGGCACATTCTTTAATTTTACAAAATAAACAGCATGTCAATCAATTTTAAAAATTCATCTATGGAGTACACATATCAACAAACCACTCTCTCAAAACATTTATCAGTTGGCGTTTTGGCAGGTTATCTGTTAACAATTTTTAATCTGTTTTACGATTTTTTATTGCGTTCATTAACCAATTTTACTTATTCAGAAATTGTAAATGTTTCGTCAATCATATTCTCTTCCATGTTGTTTATGATTATTGCCAGTTTAATATACCATTTCTTGTTTGTAAATTTTAAAATGGCCGGTGCCACTATTTATATGATTGGTTTTGGAGTATTAACCATTTTTCTTTTTATAGCTGCCAGCCATATTGGCAACAAGTTTGCAATTCCAATTTATAATGATGCATTTCGTATGCAGTTTATGGGTTATGCTGGAATATCAGGCGGATTTGCAACATTGGTCATTCCTTTTATTTCCCGGGCATTCAAATACATATTTTAAACAATCCAATTGGAACATTATACTTCTGAATTACACAGTTGTTTTTGCTAATGCTAAAAAATGGTTGTGTAATTTTATTATCTGTGGCAATAGTAGTTGTGTTTCATCGTTTTGCAGTACAAATTGGCAGCGTTTTAATTTTTCATTTTCATCCATTTGTTGATTCATCCGTGCCAGTACGGCAGATCTTGTGGTGTTATCTCTTTTCATTACCCTTGCAATTCTTAATTCCAAAGGGGCTGAAACCCCAACCATATAGTCCATTTCCTTATCTGACCCCGATTCAAAAAACAAAGCAGCTTCTTTAATTACATAGGCAGATTGCTGTTGTGCCATCCATTGTTGAGCAAAAGCAATGGTTGCCGGATGTACAATAGCATTTAGGGCATGTAACTTATTTTCATCCTTAAAAACAATTCCAGCCAAATAAGCTCTGTTTAATTTTCCATGCAGATACACTTCATTGCCAAAAACTTTACGAATGGCAGTAACAACTGCAATATCTTTCTCCATTAATTCCTTTGCAACAGTATCTGCATCCAACACGGGTATATCAAATACTTTGAAAATATTTGCAACGGTTGTCTTACCACTACCAATTCCTCCTGTTAACCCTATTTTAAGCATAGTTAAAATTAGTATTTCTCTTTTGATATAAGTGCATAAAAAACCCGGCCATGTTTGCACAGCCGGGTTTTACTTACTTAAATTAATTATTTTTTTTCGGCAACAGCAGTTGCTTTATTCAGTGCTGCTGTCCATTCCATACTAATGGCAGATTTTTCAATTTTTAAATAGCTGCCCGGGTTTACTTCAATTTGCAGGGTACCATCTTCATTTACCTTGTTAACAGTGGCATGTATGCCGGCAAGTGTAACAATTTTATCCCCTTTTTGCAGGTTATCGATAAACTTTTTTTGCTCTTTGGCTTTTTTTGCCTGCGGACGAATCATGAAAAAGTAAAATACGGCAATGATGGCAATCATTAAAAACAATTGAATAGATCCACCACCCTGCTGTGGATTACCGGCCATTAAAATAACATTGAACATGTAATTCTGTTTTATAATTGATTAAATAGATACAAAGTAATGGTTAATGGTTGGCAACACTATCTGCAATAACCTGCCCTTCAAAAAACAAATAATGTTCCGTTCCATTTTTGGTATTGGTATTGGCAATAACCGTTTTACGCACATTTCCCACCGGCACATGTTCACTGTTAAACGCCGCTTCAATTAACCCTTCAGAACCCGGCATTATGGGATGTTTTGTATAACTGGTTACTGTACAACCGCATTCAGGTCTTACATTCACCAATATGAATGGTTTATTACCGGTATTTTTACATCGAAAACGCACCGCAATATGTTCACCTTTAGGTATGCTGCCAAACTGAACCGTACTATCTAACCATTTTACCGTTGTATAATGAGCAGTATCTAATGCTGCTTTTATATCGGTATTCGCTTCTTTATGATGCATACTGCAGGCGAATATAGCAAAGAACAGTAAAGTTATAGTAACTGATGGGAATAATTTCATAGCTGCAAATGTATTATTGCCCGGATTTAAATTCTACTTTTTCAATTTTACCTTCAGACACCAGCTCTTTGTGAATAGAATCTAAAATGCCATTTACAAAATGGCCGCTTTGCGGCGTACTATATTCTTTTGCAATATCAATGTACTCATTAATGGTTACTTTGGTTGGAATGGTTTCAAAATAAAGAAATTCACATACACCCAAACGCATAATAATCATATCTAATAATGCAATTCTTTCTGCATCCCAATTATTTAATTTGGGTTTAATGATGCTCAATGTAAAACTTTTTTTTTCTATGGCTGTCATCAGCAAATCTTTGGCAAACTTCCATTTATCTTCCGATAATAATTGCGGAAAATTACTTGCCGCCGGTTTTTGAATGATTTCTGTAATGGATTGCATCATCATATCGCCATCATCCTGCCAATTGGGGAAATAATACTCTACATGTGCTTCAAAATCTTCATTCGGTAAAATGAACTGATTAAAAATATAGAGTAAAATGGCTTTTTCCTTCTTTAAATCGCGACCTTCTTCCAGAATATAGGTTTTATACTCTGTAGAGATGATCATATTGTGATAAATTTTTTTTACCAGTTCCCTGTCAATCATTTTATCCGGTTGATTGGATTTGATGGCCTCCTGAATGGCTGGCAATTCTAAAATATTCCACAGGATTTGGTTCCCTGCAATTTTAGTACTGACATTCAAATCTTCAAAACTGGTAATATTTTTACTGGCTTTTAAACGGGCGTCCTGCTCTGCATACTTTGCAACTTCGGTTAAAAAATAAAGCAGGTAAACAAAGAGTTCACCGGTTTTTTTAAAATTATTTTCAAGTTGTTGTACCGGATTTTTAAAGCACTCAGGATCTTTTGCACTCTCAATAATGTAGATTAACTGCATTACTTTAACGCGTATATTTCGTCTGCTAATCATTGCTGAAAGAACTGTTTTAGTGGCAGCAAAAGTAATGGTTTATACGTAGTTTCCAAATGTGATTGAGTAACAGATGTACACTTTTACAATATTACAATATAGGTATAAAAAAAGTCCGCTATTATCCATCCCCGGAAATAGCGGACTTACCACGCAACATTTACCTAACTATAGTACCAACTATGTTTTATGCCTGCACCACTTGCGAACGCAGTGAATTAATAATGGTACCTAATCTTGCAATCAAATAATCGGGTAATCCATTTTTCTTGGCTGCCACAACCACATCCTTAATAAATGAATCAAAATCATCGTTCATTGCTTTGCCATTCATACGTGGATTGGTGGCAGGATTATGGGCAGATACCATATCTTTCCCACCATAAGTAAAGTTTTTAGCACCGGTGCCTACACAGAAAAAATCAGTTAAATTTTTGCTCAAAGCCTTAAATCCACTCAAATTTCCGGATGAAACTTCCTGTAACAAAACTTTAAAGTAGACATTAATGTTTGTATCGGCAGCAATTACAAAAATGGCGCTATCAACTACCGAACGAATACCCAAACGCCCTTTTTCAATCATGGCACCCTGAACAGCCGGGTCAGGTACCATTGTTGTTCCACCTAAAGAATCATATAATGTTTGTGTCATTACAGACGGCGCGCTGTCACTTTTTTTACACGAACTGCCCAATAAAGCGATGGCTGCAAAAAATGCGGTTACCAGAAATACGGTTTGTACTTTTTTCATTGTGTTGAATTTTTATTGTTTAAGAATGATTAAAAAACAGATTGAACCATTTGCATCAGCTTTTTCTCGGTTGAATTAGGCAGTACCGGACAACCGGAAGCCATTTCTTCCGAAGAAGGCAAATAACGGCTGGCCGGCAGTGCCATTGATTTTGATAATTGAGCCGTTAATTGAGTGGCATTTATTTGAGCAGGATAAAAGGTAAACACTGCAATCCTGGTTTTAGTATTACATAAAACATGTAAAACCCCTTTTTGGGCATACAACCACTCGGTAATGGCGGCACCTTGTTGTTCGGTTAATGGCGTTTTAAAATCTATCCGTGCCATTGCAATACTGTTTACATCTATTTTTTGGGGCCGGGTCACCCAATAAATGTGAACAAATAAAACAACCACTAAAACAGAGAGGGTAATGGCCCCTATACGAAGTATTTTTGTTGTTTTCATAAATGACAGTTTAATGACACTTACGAAGTGTGATTTCATTTGGATTGAAAAAAAAGTTTTTTTTCTTTTATCCGGGTAGTCGATAAAAAATGGTTAGGGTGTGAAATTTTGACACTTAGCTTATTTTATGAAGGTTACTTAACCAAAGATTGCTGCCAAGCTGGGGAATTTACTGAAAAGAAAATAGGCAAAGTCTGCAAATTTGACTTGTTATGTCGCGGTGGCATAAAAATAGCAAGTAACGTTTCATCAAAATCAGTTTTCTTTTAACAACTAAAAATCTATAACGTATGGCTAAAAAAGTAAACGTTACTCCATTACATGACAGGGTAATTGTTAAGCCTGCTGCGGCAGAAGAAAAAACAGCAGGTGGAATTATCATTCCTGATACTGCAAAAGAAAAACCCCAAAAAGGAACTATTGTTGCTGCCGGGGCCGGTAAAAAAGATGAACCTTTAACTGTAAAAGTAGGCGATACCGTTTTATATGGTAAATATGCCGGAACTGAAATTCAAATTGAAGGAGAAGATTTATTAATTATGCGGGAAAGCGATATTTTGGCGATAGTTTAATTCATCAGCCATTCAAACATCCTAACCGAATGATGCATTAATTGAGAATCTTATCCATTTTCGAAAAAATATTCAAACAAAATATTTCCAAACTTTTAAAAAATAAAAGATGGCAAAACAAATTTTCTTCGACATTGAAGCAAGAAATAAAATGAAAAAAGGTGTTGATGTATTAGCCAACGCCGTAAAAGTAACATTAGGGCCTAAAGGCAGAAATGTTGTAATTGAGAAAAAATTCGGTGCACCTCAGGTAACTAAAGATGGTGTTACCGTTGCAAAAGAAATTGAATTAGAAGACCCTATTGAAAATATGGGCGCACAAATGGTAAAAGAAGTGGCTTCTAAAACCGCCGATTTAGCCGGTGATGGAACTACAACTGCTACCGTTTTGGCACAAGCGATTATTAGTGAAGGTTTAAAAATGGTTGCATCCGGTGCCAATCCAATGGATTTAAAACGTGGTATTGATAAAGCTGTTAGCTTAGTGGTTGAAAACCTGAAAGCACAAAGCCAAACTGTTGGAAATGATTCTAAAAAAATACAACAGGTGGCAACTATTTCTGCCAATAACGATGAAACCATCGGTAAATTAATTGCAGAAGCTTTCTTAAAAGTGGGTAAAGAAGGTGTTATTACCGTTGAAGAAGCTAAAGGAACCGATACTACAGTTGATGTTGTAGAAGGTATGCAATTCGATCGTGGCTATATCTCTCCTTACTTTGTTACCAACAGCGAAAAAATGGAAGCTGAATTGCAGAACCCTTACATATTAATATATGATAAGAAAATTTCTGCCATGAAAGATATTTTGCACATACTTGAAAAAGTTGCGCAAAGTGGCCGTCCGTTATTAATTATTGCAGAGGATTTAGAAGGGGAAGCATTGGCTACATTGGTGGTGAACAAATTGCGTGGTACCATTAAAGTGGCTGCTGTAAAAGCTCCCGGATTTGGCGACAGAAGAAAAGAAATGTTGAACGATATTGCTATTTTAACTGCAGGTACTGTAGTAAGCGAAGAACAAGGATTTAAATTAGAAAATGCTGATTTAAGTTACTTAGGACAGGCTGCTTCTGTTACCATCGACAAAGACAATACTACTATTGTTGGCGGAAAAGGTAAAAAACAAGATATCACAGCAAGAGTGAATCAAATCAAAGCACAAATTGAAAATACTACCTCTGATTACGACAGAGAAAAACTGCAGGAACGTTTGGCTAAATTAGCCGGGGGTGTTGCAGTATTGTATGTTGGCGCAGCTACCGAGGTGGAAATGAAAGAAAAGAAAGACCGTGTGGATGATGCTTTACATGCTACAAGAGCAGCCGTTGAAGAAGGCATTGTTCCCGGCGGTGGTGTTGCTTACATCCGCGCCATTGAGGTATTGGAAAACAAAATTAAAGGCCAAATTGCTGATGAACAAACCGGTATGGCCATTATTCGCCGTGCTTTGGAAGAACCCATCCGCATCTTAACTACCAATACCGGTGTTGACGGTTCAATTGTAGTGCAAAAAATTAAAGAAGGCAAAGGTGATTTTGGTTTCAATGCCAGAACAGAACAATACGAAAACCTGTTTAAAGCCGGCGTTATTGATCCTACAAAAGTTAGCCGCGTAGCTTTAGAAAATGCCGCATCTATTGCAGGTATGTTCTTAACTACCGAATGTGTAATTGCCGACAAACCAAAACCGGAAGCACCTGCAGCACATCCTGCACCTGATATGGGCGGAATGGGTTACTAATCCTTCTAACCATACAACATATAAAAATCCCGAAACGAATAGTCATTATTTTTTTCGGGATTTTTTTTCCAATCAATTCCTTTATTGTTTTATGACAAAACAGTTGAACTATGAAATGGATACAATGGTGGAAAAAAGTTTTGAATTATTTTTTACTGAAGAAAGATGATGACTTTAACAATCCTTACCTCATTTTATGAGGTATTTTTTTATCCCCTAAAATAACGGGTAAACCCATCTGCCAATAAACTCAGCGCATAACCATAACTTACCATTACTACTACACCAAGAAAAGATACATCGGTATATAAAAACATTTTTAATGCCAGTACCGAATCAGAAATCATGAACAATGCAGCGCCAGGTATAAAAAAATTAATGGCTAAATTTTTCTTGCTTCTACTACTTAATAAATTAACCGTACTAACAGCCATTGTACTAATTATCAACATATATATTAGTATAGGCCATTTCATGCCCCCTAAATTGGCACCAATAAAGTGAAAGATTAAATAATTCCAACAAAACAAAATAACCACACCAATAAATGCTTCCTGGCTATGTTTTAGTTCAGGCTGGTGCATTCTTAAAAAAGTAATGATGAAAAAAATGTGTGCAACAATAAATGCCACCATTCCGAAAATAAAGAAAAGGGTTCCTTTCCCCATTAACAAAATATCGCCTATCCAGGCAAATACGAATGCTAAAAACACCAATGTTTTAGTATGTTTAAACAAATTATGTTTTGCGTTTAAAAAAATAAAGAAAAGCAAAATGGGTATTAACAAGGGTTTAGTAAATATCTGCAATTGCTCTTTTTCTGTAAGAAGGAGGTAACAATCGGCCAATAAAAAAAACCAGAATACCAATATGCCATGCTTTTTAAGTAAGCGCATGCAGTTAATTTTAAGTGTATGCTACGAAAATAAGCCGATTCAGGAATATAATTTCTGTTTTAAAAAAATGTATGCTAAAAGTATAATAATGTCAGGTAGATACAATATGTAATACCTGATTTTGACATTTTAACCCAAAAAATCGATTTTTTATACCATAGCAGCAATTTTGAAAGCTTAAATATTACATTTGCGACATGTTAACCGAGGAGGAAGAAAAATTTATTGTTTATTGGTCTGCTAACGGGGAAAAGCAAAAAACCAGTGTCCGCACATTATTGAAAGGATTTTCATCAGGAATCAGTATGGGTGCAGGCATCATTTTGCTGATAGCTGCCGGATGGTATGAACGTGCAGATATGGAAGCGCATACCAAACTAAACCCATTTTTTTTATTGTTGATCATTCTCATCATTTCAATATTTATGGCTTTTTTGTACAGGAATTACCGATGGGAAATGAACCAGCAGCATTATTTAGAATTACTATCCAAAAAACGAAAACTTGAAAAAAATAATACAACAACTGGTTCTAACAACCCAAACAATTCTACTCATTCATAAAAAAACAATGATGGTGAAGCAACTGTTAACAGCCGCTTTTATTTCAGTAATCTTTTTTTCTGCCTGTTCAAAATCCAATTCCGGTGGAGGTGCTCCTTGCCAGTCAGCAACGGTAGCTTCAGAAAAAAATGCCATGGTAGCCTTTTGTGTGGCCAATGGCATTACCTACCAAACTGATACCAGTGGCATTTTATATCAAATTATCACATCGGGAACAGGCGCAACCCCTTCACTCAATTCAAAAATATATATAACATATACCGGAAAATTATTAAATGGAACCACCTTCGATATGCAGCCCAATGCCAGTCAAACAGGATGGAATTTGTATTCACTGATTCAGGGCTGGCAAATTGCCATTCCGCTGATTAAGAAAGGAGGCGAAATTAAAATGGTTATTCCTTCTGTTTTGGCTTACGGATGTATTGGCAGTGGCCCGATACCCCCCAATGCGCCGCTATTTTTTGATGTGAATCTGGTGGATGTACAATAATTTTTTTTAAACAATTTTACTGTTGTTAATTTCTAATTAAATATCATTTTCATTCCCCTATCTTTGCCCACTCTAAAATTTTATAAACCCTTACTAGTATGCAACTGAAAGGTTTAGTGCGATTTTTTACGATTGCTCTTATTTTAATTTGTATTTACCAGCTCTCTTTTACATGGATTGTAAAGAGCCACGAAAGTGCCATGGAAGCCAAGGCCGAAAAATATGTACAGGCCTACCCTGCCCCATCAGTAAAATATCCTGATAATACTGATTTGCGGGATTTGTATGCCGATACCTTAAAACAGTTAAAAGAAGCTGAATACAAAAGGTTATTGGACAGTACCCAAGATTTTAAAATTGGGCCATTCGGTTTAACAACCTACCGCAGCGCAAAAGATAAAGAACTATTATTGGGGCTTGATTTGCAGGGAGGTATGAGTGTTACTTTAGAAGTACAGTTAGATGCTTTAATCAAATCGTTGGCCGATTATACCAAAGACCCACAATTTAATCAGGCTTTAGCAGCTGCAGTCAATAAAAAAGCAAATAGTGGAGCAGATTTAATTACCCTGTTTATTGATGAATACAAAAAAATTAATCCCAATGCACAATTGGCACCATTCTTTGTAGCCAGAAGTAATGGCAAATTAAAATACAACACATCTAATGATGATGTTACCAATTATTTAAGAGAACAGGCTACTGCTGCTTTTAATAACACATTACGGGTTTTAAGAACACGTATTGATAAATTTGGGGTTTCTTCTCCCAATATCAACCCCGATCCTGCCAAAGGGATTATCAATGTAGAATTGGCCGGCATTACTGATCCGGAAAGGGTTAGAAATTACCTGCAATCTACTGCCAACTTACAATTCTTTGAAGTGTATACCGCCGAAAATCCGGAGTTAGTGAATGGTTTATTAAGTGCAGACAAAGCTTTACAGGATTATTTAAATGGCATCAAAGCTACTGATACTGCAAAAGCAAAATCGGAAACTGCACCTGTAGCAAAAAAATCAGAAAAAACAGATACAACACAAACCGCTACATTATCGCAATTATCATCTGCTTCAAATAACAATACCACTACAACCGATTCTACCACATTCAAAAACAATGAAAATCCGTTAAGAAGATTGTTGTTACCCGGCCCGCAACCCTATCGTAATGCTACCGGCAAAGTGGTATATCCGGGTGTTATTGCCATGATTCAGGTTAAAGATACAGGCACGTTTAACAGGTACTTCAATATGGATATTGTGAAAAGCAAATTTCCATCTAACCTCGTGTTCATGTATGGTAAACCCGATAATACCAGTGATGATCCTAAGGCAAAAAATTTCCTGAATCTATATGCTATCAAAACTTTAGACAACGGACAGGCTGAATTAGAAGGTGAACATGTTACCAATGCACGTCAGGATAATGATGAAAGAGGCCGTGTGGTAATCAGCATGTCAATGGATAATGTGGGTACCAATATCTGGGCAAAAATGACTGCCAGAAATATTGACAAACCTATTGCTATTGTATTAGATAATTTTGTTTACTCTGCACCCAATGTAAATGATGCCATTACAACCGGTAATTCACAAATTTCCGGTAACTATACTGTTAAAGAAGCACAAGACCTTGCCGAAATATTAACCAGTGGTAAATTAACTGCTCCTGCCAAAATTGTACAGGAACAAATTGTAGGGCCTACTTTGGGTAGTGCAGCCATTAAAGGTGGTGCTTTGGCATTCTTTATCTCCTTCCTGGTTATATTCTCTTTAATGCTTATTTATTATAACAATGGTGGTTGGGTAGCCAATATTGCATTAATCCTAAACTTACTATTTACCATAGGTATATTGAGTGCATTAGGATTTACCCTTACCGCAGCCGGTATAGCAGGTTTGGTATTAACGGTAGGTATGGCGGTAGATACGAACGTTATTATATTTGAAAGAATTAAAGAAGAACTTACCAAGGGTAAAAGCTATCAAAATGCAATTAACGACGGTTATAAACGTTCATTGGCACCTGTATTAGATGCCCACGTAACTACTTTGTTAACCGCTATTATTTTGGCTTATTTTGGATTGGGTCCTGTGTTAGGATTTGCTACCACACAAATTATCGGTATTTTATTATCACTGTTCTGTGGTATTCTGGTTTCCAGAATGATTACCGATATATACATGACCAGGAAGCGCCACTTTAACTATTTCACTGCCATCTCCAGAAAAATATTTAAACATTCTGCATTCAAATTTATTGAGTATAGAAAAATTACTTATATTATTTCTGCCATTGTATTTACATTGGGAATTGCCTCTTATTTCAATGGTTTTGATGAAGGCGTTGAATTTGAAGGGGGGCGTAGCTATACCGTTAAGTTCGATAAACCGGTAAATCAGCAAAAATTAGCCGATGAATTGCGTCCTGTTTTGGGTGGTGAATTGCCGATAATTAAAACAGTTGGAACCAATAATCAGTTAAATATTACAACAGCTTATCTGATTAAAGAATCAAAACCCAATACTGATTCAATTGTAGAACATACTATATTTGAAGGATTGAAGAATTATTTACCGGCCGGTACTACTTTCTACGATTTTGATAAAAAATACAAGCAAAGTTCTCAAACTGTTCAGCCTTCTATCTCAGATGATTTGAAAGCAGGTGCCAAAAAAGCAACCATCATTGCAGTGATTATTATATGTTTGTATATTTTCATCCGTTTTAGAGACTGGAGATATTCGCTGGGTACTATTTTCTCTTTAATGCATGATGTATGCGTTACTTTGGCTGTATTCTCTTTCTTTAGAAAAATTGTACCATTCCCATTAGAAATTGATCAGCATTTTATTGCGGCCATCTTAACCGTAATTGGTTTCTCTATGAACGATACCGTAATTGTGTTCGACAGAATCAGGGAAAACAGTCACTTAATGAAAGGGGCCACAAAAGGAGCCATTATCAATAAATCGATTAATGATACATTGAGTCGTACCATTATGACATCATTAACCGTATTTCTCACCTTGTTAATATTATTCATATTTGGTGGTGAGGTTACCCGCGGATTTTCTTTCGCAATGTTAATTGGTGTAATTACCGGTACTTACTCTTCCATATTTGTTGCCGCACCGATTTTGGTTGATATGGCAAAAGATAAACCACTGGGCGATTCTTCTGAAAAGAAATAATTGCAACATCAATAAATTTAATTTAAAAAACCTGTTGTACCCATGCAACAGGTTTTTTATATAATCAGTCGTAGAAGTAAAGCAGCCAGCCTAAATGTTCTACGTTAAAAGATTATTAAAGTATGCAGATATATCCGATTAGCCCGTATTATTTTTAAATTTGCAAACGTGGATGTATTATTTAAAAATAGAATAAAAAGTTTTGTAACGAAATTCCTCTTATTGGTTGTAGCCCTGCAAATTTTAAACTTCAGCATGGACTCTATCGATTTTCATCCACATAAACACAGAAATACTATCAGCGATTTTAACTATTTAAATTCAATGGTAGAATATTTCGATGAAATTATTTTAGGCAATAAAGATGCCTTCCCGGAATATTGTAAACACAATGCCAGAGAATCTCAAAACATCAAACATTTTGATGTAAAAATTTGCCAGCAACTACCTGTTAAATTAATCCCGCTTCAACATGTGGAGGATAATACTTACCGTAGAAGCAGAAACGAATTTTTTACTTTACTGTTTATCCGCGAAATCACACCTCCCCCTCCAAAGCCATTCATAGCATAAAATTATTTTACAATTATTGTGTGTATTTGGTTGAAATATTGACAAATGCTTAGTATTTTAACAGATATAATTTATTCATAGAATATTACAGGTTTTATATGCAAAAACTAAAAACGATTTTTTTGTTTGGGGCAATATTGCTTTGTTCCCGAATTGCAATGGCACAATGGCAACCTCCCACTAGTGATACTGTCCATTTAAGTATAGATAGTGCTGAAAGTATCTTCTTGCAAAATAATTTGCTGCTTTTAGCCCAACGTTATAATGTAGATGCGCAAAAGGCATTAATTATACAAGCCAAACTTTATCCCAATCCGAATATCAACATTTCGCAAATGATGCTGCAGCCAGTTTCAAAAAAAGTGCTGCCCTTTGGTTCGGAAGGCGAAATTCAGGCTACGCTTTCACAAATGATTATTTTGGCAGGCAAAAGAAATAAGCAAATTAAACTGGCCGAAACCAATGCCAAGTTGGCTGAATATCAGTTTTATGATTTAATGCGCACTTTACGGTATACACTAAGAACCGATTTTTATAATATTTATTATTTAACGCAATCCTCTAAAGTATACCAACAGGAAATTCAATCGTTGCTGCAAGTGGTAAAAGCCTTTGAACAACAACAATCAAGGGGATATATTGCCGAAAAAGAAGTAGTTAGAATTAAAGCGCAATTGTATAGCTTAGAAAGCGAATACAACGATTTAATCAATCAAATTAATGATACAGAAAGTGAATTGCGGCTGGTATTGCAGTTAAAAGACAGTTTTATACAACCGGAAGTTAATGAAACCGAACTGGCAAAAATCAGCCCTGCCAAATATCCTATTGCGATATTAATCGATTCGGCTTATCAGGCCAGAACCGATCTTAAAATTGCAAAGGCTTATACAGATATGAGTAAACAAAATTATGACCTGCAAAAAGCTTTGGCTGTTCCCGATCTTGCCCTGCAATTAGGATATGACCAACAAGGCAACTATATACAAAACTTTAATAATGTTGGTTTTGGAATAGATATTCCTATTTTCAACAGAAATCAGGGTAATATCAAATCGGCAAAGTCGATGATTGATTATAGTACCACCAGCCAAAAAAGTACGGAGGCAAGTATTGAAGCACAAATATACCGGGCTTTGCAAAAGGCATACGACAATTCCGCATTGTACCAAAAAATTGATCCGGCTTTCGGAAAAGATTTTGACCGGTTGAAGGATGAAGTTTTATCGAATTACAAAAAACGAAATATTAGTTTGCTGGACTTTTTAGATTTTTATGATGCTTATAAACAAAATACATTACAAATCAATTCCATTAAATTCAACCGCATCAGCGCATTTGAAGATCTAAATTATTATACTGGAACATCACTTTATTAAACCCTGAAATATTCAAGTATGAAAAATATTAATAACAAATGGATAGTATCCGCTTTTTTTATAGCCGTTTCTATATGCAGTATTACCGCCTGCAAAGAGGAATCGGTAAAAAAAGAAGAAAGGCAACAATATGTAATTCCTGACTCATTATTAAAAACATTAAAAATAGATACAGTTCAAAAATGCCCACTTGTAGACGCATTAACCTTAACCGGAACTGTTGATTTTAATCAGGATAAACAAGTAAATGTATATCCGTTAGTAAGTGGTAATGTGGAAGATGTAAAAGTACAATTGGGAGATTATGTTCAAAAAGGTCAGATATTGGCTGTTATTAAAAGTAGTGAAATGGCTGGATATAGCAACAGCTTAGTGAATGCAGAAACTAACTTAGCGGTTGCCAAGAAAAATTTAGATGCTCAACGCGATTTATTTAAAAGTGGACTTGCCTCACAATTAGATGTAAATGCAGCTGAAGCTGCTTATCAACAAGCTGTAGCCCAACTAGAAATGGTGAATAGAGTTTTAAAAATTAATGGTAATAATACACAAGGCAATTATGTGATTAAAGCACCTATCAGTGGTTTTATTGTTCAAAAAAATGTAACCAATAATACAGCCATAAGAACTGATAATAGCTCTAACCTTTTTACAATTTCTGATTTGAAAGATGTTTGGATTTATGCCAATGTATATGAATCGAATATCAGTAAAATTCATCTCGGCAACCCGGTTGATGTAACCACTATTTCATATCCCAACCGCATATTTAAAGGCAGGGTTGATAAAATGATGAATGTGTTAGACCCCACCAATAAAGTAATGAAAGTAAAAGTGGTTTTGCCCAATAATGATTATGCATTAAAACCACAAATGTTTGCCAGTATATTGGTTACCAATAAAGAAAACAAACAATCTATTTGCATTTCATCTAAAGCATTGGTGTTCGATAACAGCCGGTATTATGTTTTAAAATACCAGGGTAATGGCGTAGCCGTCATTACGCCAGTAGAGGTTATCAATACCATTGGCGATAAAACTTATATTGCTTCCGGCATTGACGTAGGCGATCGCATTATTGCCTCGCAAGCACTTTTAATTTATGATACTCTAAACAATTAGTTTTCATTTATTTCAATCTGAAGCAATGATCAAAATATTAAAAAGCGTAATTGGATTTTCGCTTAAAAATAAATTTTTTATACTATTGGCGTCGTTGGCCATGATTATTGTGGGTATTATTACTTTTAAAAATATGCCCATTGAAGCATTTCCTGACGTTACCAATACTGAAATTAGCATTATCACCCAATGGCCAGGCCGAAGCGCAGAAGAGGTTGAAAAGTTTGTTACCATTCCTATAGAATTGGCCATGAATCCGGTACAAGATAAAGTGAGTCTTCGTTCATCAACCATTTTTGGCTTGTCCTATGTAAAATTGATATTTGATGATAATGTAAAAGACCCACAAGCCCGTCAGCAGGTAATGAATTTGTTGGGTAATGCCAATCTTCCTGCAGGCGTTAATCCTTCAGTTCAACCTCCTACCGGCCCAACCGGCGAAATTTATCGCTATACCCTCAAAAGCAATATCAGAGATGTAAGAGAATTAAAAACCATGCAAGACTGGGTCATTGATCGTCAATTGCGCTCCGTTCCCGGTGTTGGCGATATTGTAAGTTTTGGCGGAAAAACTAAAACTTATGAAATACAGGTAAACCCCGAAAAACTCACCAATCTGGGTATTACTCCGCTCGATGTATTTACTGCTGTACAAAAAACAAATATTAATATTGGCGGAGATGTTATTATTCAAAATAACCAGGCTTTTGTAGTGCGAGGTATTGGTTTATTGAATGATATTAATGAAATCAAAAACATCATTATTGAAAACATCAACGGGGTACCGGTACTGGTAAAAGATGTTGCTAACGTTGAAATTTCTAACTTACCCCGCTTAGGCTGGGTAGCCCGTTCAAATGGCTTGGTAAACAAGGATGGAACAAGGGTTGCAACCGATGAACCCGATGTAGTAGAAGCCATTATCTTAATGCGCAAAGGTGAAAATCCTACCAAAGTATTGAATGCCATTAAAGATAAAATAGATAAACTGAATCAGTTTATTTTACCTGCTGATACACAAATTGTTCCTTATTACGATAGAACCGATTTAATTAATTATGCAACACATACCGTACTGCATAATTTGGTGGAAGGCATATTGCTGGTTACCTTATTGGTTTCGCTCTTCATGTTTAACTGGCGTACCACTTTAATTGTTTCCATTATTATCCCCATGGCCTTGTTGTTTGCCTTTATTTGTTTGCGCTTAATGGGCATGAGTGCCAATTTGTTATCATTGGGTGCAGTTGACTTTGGTATTATTATAGATGGTGCGGTCGTCATGGTGGAAGGTATGTTTGTAATACTTGACCATAAAGCCAAAGAAATGGGCATGGAGCGATTCAATAAAATTGCCAAACTAGGGTTAATCAGGAAAAATGGAGCCCAATTAGGGAAAGCTATTTTCTTTGCAAAAGTGATTATTATAACAGGCCTCTTACCCATTTTTGCTTTTCAGAAAGTGGAAGGGAAAATGTTCTCGCCATTGGCTTATACATTGGGTTTTGCCTTATTGGGTGCACTGATTACAACACTAACACTGGTACCTGTTTTAATAAGCTTATTGCTTAGAAAAAATGTGCACGAAAAACACAATCCTTTTGTAGAAGCCCTCACTGGTTTTATGCAGAAAGGATTTGCAGGTGCTTACAAAAGAAGAAAATGGGTTGTACCCATTGCATTGGTAATTATGGTAGGTGGTCTTTATTCTTTCAAATACCTGGGCTCTGAGTTTTTACCTGAATTAGATGAAGGTTCTATCTGGTTAAGGGTGCAAACACCTTACAGCATTTCCTTAGATAAATCGGTTGAAATTTCAAAACAGGTTCGTAAAATTTTAATGGGCTTTCCACAAGTAAAATATGCAGTATCGCAAACAGGCCGGCCCGATGATGGTACAGATGTAGCTGGATTTTACAACAATGAATTTTCTGTGATGCTATATCCCGAAGATTCCTGGAAACCTAAAATTAGCAAAGATGAATTGATTGCAGAAATGAACAAATCTTTATCCAATATACCAGGTATTGACCTAAACTTTTCGCAGCCCATTATGGATAATGTAGAAGAAGCTGTTTCCGGTGTAAAAGGTTCCATCAGTGTAAAAGTATATGGTGATTCTTTAAATTATATGGAAGGCAAAATACAGGAAGTATATAATATCTTGAAAAATGTTCGTGGCATTACCGATTTGGGTGTGATCCATAACATTGGGCAACCGGAGTTAGATGTAAATCTTGATCAGAACAAAATGGCCATGTATGGCGTTGCCACTGCCGATGCCAATGCAGTGGTTGCTATGGCTATAGGCGGTTTAGCAGCCTCAACATTGTATGAGGGTATTAAAACATTTGATATTCGTATTCGCCTTCCGGAAAATTTCAGAAAAACACCGGAAGATATTGGGAACCTTTTGGTGCCAACACAAAGTGGCTCTAAAGTGCCCATTAAAGAAATTGCCACCATCACAGAAAAAACAGGCCCCTGCTTAATTTTCAGGGATGATAACCAACGTTACTCTGCACTTAAATTTTCTGTACGCGATAGAGACATGGGCAGTACGATTGCAGAAGCGCAGAAAAAAGTTGACCAGGCTGTACAATTAAAACGCGGTTACACCATGGCATGGCAGGGCGATTTTGAAAATCAGAAAAGAGCCGAACATAGACTGGCACAGGTAGTTCCCATCAGCTTATTATTAATTTTTCTATTGCTGTTTACCATGTTTGGCAATTTAAAAGATGCCGGGCTTGTTTTTTTAAATGTGCCTTTTGCAATAGTGGGTGGAATTGCAGCACTGCATATAACGGGTACCAATTTCAGTATCTCCGCAGGTATTGGTTTTATAGCCTTATTTGGTATTTGTATTCAGGATGGGGTTTTACTGATAACAGTATTTAAGCACAATCTTGAAAACATAAAGGGTGCGTCCAATACATTATACTCAGCCATTAAAGAAGGGGTTAAATCGCGCATACGCCCTGTAATGATGACCGCCTTAATGGCAGCCATTGGTTTATTGCCTGCGGCCATCTCACATGGTATTGGTTCTGAAAGTTCCAGACCTTTGGCCAGAGTTGTAATTGGAGGTATTTTATGTGCCATGATCTTTTCGCTATGGGTATTCCCATTAATCTTTGGATGGGCTTACAGAAATGTAGATAATAAACATAAGTCGCTCACAGATAATGATAATACTACTGAAACAAAAAGCTAATTCTCTATATTAATTTTAGTAGAAATTAAAAGCCGCTTCTTATCTTCATGAAGCGGCTTTATTATGCTGTATTGCTTCTTCATCAAAAAACTATTACATGAATACAAAATGGAAATATTACCTCTTTTTATTTTTATTACCGTTGCTATTACAGTCACAAGAGCCGCAACAACAATCATTGCTCTGGCGCATATCAGGCAATCATCTTCCAGCCAATGCCTATATCTTCGGTACCTTCCACTTATTATGCCCTAATGAATTTATACTTCCAGATACCATTTCCAGCATCATTCAAAAAGTTGATACCGTTTATTTTGAAATTAAATTAGACGACCCTTCTCTATTTAATAACATGATGCAGGAAATGACCATGCAAAACAATCAAACACTTAAAAATTTTGTATCCACGCCTGCTTATGATTCTATGAATCATATTTTTCAAGAGAAAACAAATATTAATCTCAGTTTTTTTCAATTTTATAAACCCATTCTAATTACTTCGTTCTTATATCCTGCATTAATGGGCTGCACTCCCATTTCTTTAGAAACTTCTATTCAAAAAATTGCAGAACAGCATCATATTCCAATTGAGGGTTTAGAAACAGCCGGTTTTCAATTTAAAATATTGGATGACATACCTTACCAACAACAAGCCAATATGTTAAAAGAAACGCTGCTGCATTTCAATCGGTCGAAAATAGAACTTAAAAATATGGTGGCAATGTACAAACGTATGAACATAGATAGCATTCAACAAAGTCTGACCACTGAGGATGATTTACTACAATACCAAAATGAACTGGTGGTTCAGCGCAATAAAAATTGGGTAACCAAATTAACACAATTAATGCAAGCAACTTCCTGTTTTATAGCTGTTGGTGCCGGACATTTAGGTGGAAATGAAGGATTAATTGCATTATTCCGTAAACAAGGTTACACTGTTATGCCAATATTGTTCCAATAATAATAGATGATATGATAACTGATGAAAACGAATATTTTTAAAGCAATTTGAAACAGTTCACTTTGCATGTAGTACCTTCCACTCTATATTTTAATTTTTATGAGAAAATTGATCAGCTTTCTAAGTTTCATTTTGCTTTGTACCGGCACTACCAAGCTAAATGCGCAACCTACTTTTATTAAAGATAGTTTAAATACCTACATTGAGCAGGGCATGCAGGACTGGAATATTCCCGGTTTAGCCATTGCTATTATAAAAGATGGCAAAATAATAGTAATGAAAGGCTTTGGCGTAAGAGATGTTACAACAAAAGCGCCTGTTGATGAAAACACGCTTTTTATGATAGCCAGTAATTCAAAATTATTTACAGCTACCTCTCTTGCACAATTGGCTTATGATCATCAGCTTTCTTTAAATGATAAGATTATAAAATATTTTCCCGATTTTCAATTGTATGATTCTGCCGTAACCAAAATGGTAACCATTCATGATATGCTATCGCATCATTTGGGTACCAAAACATTTCAGGGCGATTTTTCTTTTTGGGACAGCAAAAATTCGCGGCATGAAATCATGTACAAAATGCGCTATTTAAAACCATCGGGTACTTTCAGGCAGGATTTTGGTTATTGCAATAGCTGCTTTTTAACTGCAGGTGAAATTATACCGAAAGTTACCGGAAAACCCTGGGAAGTTTATGTATACGATAGTTTAATACAACCATTAGGAATGGAGCATACACAAACCTTAGGCTATGGTATCAGCAGAATGCCCAACGCTGCCAAGCCACATACCACTGCATTCTCGGGCAAACTACAACTGCTCCCCTACGATCAGGTAGATAATTTAGGCCCGGCAGGAAGTTTGTTAAGTTGTGTTTCCGACCTTTCCAAATGGCTGATGATGCAATTAGACAGTGGCAGGTATAATGGCAAAAGAATTATTCCCTGGGAAGTTCTAAGAACAACCCGAGATATGGCTACCATCATCTCCAGCCGTAAAAGAGGTGAGTCACATTTTAGTGGTTATGGACTCGGTATATTCGAAACTGATTACCATGGCAAACAGGTTTTCTGGCATACCGGTGGGGCATTTGGATTTGTAACCAATACCTGTTTTGTTCCCGAAGAAAATCTGGGTATCACCATTCTTACCAATCAGGATAATCAGGATTTTTTTGAATTACTACGCTATCAAATTTTAAATGCCTATTTAAAATTACCTTTTGAAAATTTAAGTAAAACAGTATTGCCCGGATTTTTAGATGAAGAAACAAGAGCAATAAAAAAGATAGATGGATGGAAAGATCGAATTAAAGGCAATACACCACCGTTACCTTTAAAATCCTATACAGGTCAATATGAAAATACATTATATGGAACGATCACTATTTCTGAAGAAAAAAATAATCCAGGCAATTTATTGATCAAATTCAACAGCCATCAAAACTTAATGGCAACACTGCAATATTTGGATAATGATGAATGGCTGCTCACTTATAACAACCCGGCTTTTGGCGTTTTTACTACTTCCTTTTTAACCAAAAATAATACCGTAACAGGCATTCCAATTAAAGCCAGCGATTTTGTTGAATTTGATCCCTATCTGTTTATAAAAAAATAATGTAACCAGCAGTAAGTAATTTTATACCAAGCAATCATTACATTTGAATACCAACCATCAAAACGAACATTATGAAAGTTGCCAAACTACTGTTTTTACTAATGCTGCCTTCACTGGCATTTGCGCAAAATGAAACAAATACCATTAATACTTATGCAAATGCTGTAAATGATTCGGTAATTACCTGGCGAAGACATTTCCATCAATTCCCTGAGTTATCGAACAGAGAATACAATACAGGCGCCTACATTGCAGCTTATTTAAAAAAATTAGGATTAAATGTACAATATCCTGTTGCTAAAACCGGTGTAGTGGCCATCTTAAAAGGCGGCAAGCCTGGCCCCGTTGTAGCTTTAAGGGCCGATATAGATGCACTACCTGTTGTTGAACGCGTTCAATTACCATTTGCCAGTAAAGTTACCGGAGAATATGAAGGCAATAAAGTGGGCGTAATGCATGCCTGTGGGCATGATTCTCATATTGCTATTTTAATGGGAACGGCTACAGTGCTTACAAAAATGAGAAATGAAGTACCCGGTACCGTTGTTTTCATATTTCAACCTGCCGAAGAAGGCCCTCCCGGTAATGAAGAAGGTGGTGCACCTTTAATGATTAAAGAAGGGGTAATGGACCATCCGAAAGTAGATGCTATTTTTGGTTTACACATCAATTCTCAAACCGAAATCGGAAAAATAAAATATAAATCCGGAGCTACCATGGCTTCCAGCGATTGGTTTACCGTAAAAGTAAAAGGTAAATCTTCGCATGGCTCGCAACCCTGGAGCGGAATTGATCCTATTGTAATAGCTGCACAAATTATTCAGAGTTTTCAAACCATTGTAAGCAGACAGGAAGAATTAACCAAAGCACCTGTTGTAATTACTGTTGGTAAAATTAATAGTGGAGTGCGCAGCAACATTATTCCGGAAACATTAACAATGGAAGGCACCATTAGAACATTAGACAGTAAAATGCAGAAAGATGTGCATGAAAGAATGATACGCACGGCAGAAAAAATTGCAGAAGCATCCGGTGCAACTGCAACAGTTTCTATTGATACAAAAACAGAAGTTACTTACAATAACCCCGAATTAGTGAAAGCAACTTTACCGGCATTAGAACTGGCTGCAGGGAAAAATAATGTATCAGAATCTGACTGGACTACCGGAGCCGAGGATTTTTCTTTTTATGGTGATAAAGCGCCTGCATTCTTTTTCTTTTTAGGTGGAATGCCCAAGGGAATGGACCCTGCAAAAGCGCCACCACATCATACTCCGGATTTCTATATTGATGACAGTATGTTGTCTGTAGGTGTAAAAGCTTTTTGTAATATCGTTTTTCAATATACAAAAACACATCCTTAAGATAAAATTGGATTGAAATTTTAAAAGAATACTGCTCAAAAATTATCTGGTTTTGTTTTGATAAATATCAATTCAAAACCAGATTCCATTATACGAAATTAAGAATGATTATGACCTGCTGCCAAATAATAAACTGCCAATACGTACCATATTGCTGCCACATGCAATGGCAATTTTATAATCGCTACTCATTCCCATAGAAAGAATGGTGAAATCTGATAGCTTTTGATATTTTTTTTTACAGCTTTCAAACAAATGCTTCAAATATTGAAACTCTGATTTAATTTGAGATTGATTTTCAGTAAAGCTTGCCATACCCATTAATCCCTTTAACCGAATATTTGAAAAAATACCTGATTGAACAGTTGATAGTATTTCGGTTAGTTCCTCCGCATTCAATCCAAACTTTGTTTCTTCTTTTGCAATATAAACTTGTAACAAACAATCAATAACCCGGTTACATTTTAGCCCTTGTTTATTAATTTCAGCCAGTAAAGACAAACTATCTACCCCATGAATTAAATAAACAAAAGGTGCAATGTATTTTACTTTGTTTTTTTGTAAATGACCAATAAAATGCCATTGAATATCTGTAGGTAATAATGCAGCTTTATCTATCAACTCCTGAACATAATTTTCACCAAAATCTCTTTGACCGGCGTTGTATAAAGCTACAATATCTTCAACCGGTTTGGTTTTGCTAACCGCAATTAAAGTAGTGTTGGTTACATTTAATTCCTGTAAAATTTGCTGATATACTTCTATTGCTGCTGCCATAGTGCAAATTTAAGGATGAGCCTGATTGTATTGTTGTTGCAACAAAAGATATTCTAATAACAAAACAATATTGTATGCTGGTGAATAATAATTAAACTGTCCAATATTCAGTTTTTCAAATATCATTTTAAAAGGATTGGGTAAAATAGAACCCATATTGGCCTTAAAAAATACAAATTGATTATTCTTAAAAAAGTTTTGGATTTGAGGTACACCCATTTTTAAGGGAGAATTTATATTTTCACTCCATCTTAATAAAGCGGTTGCAACAATTATTTTATCAAAATAATTAGTAGATGAATTTGATAAAATTTGATGCGCTGTTTGCATGAGTACAGGTTTAGATTCGTCCAGCAAATCAAAACCAGACAAACTCATTAAACGGGCCAAATGATACAAAATTACCGGGGTTCTTTGATAATGTGGGGATATGATCGCACTGCTGTTTAAAATGTATTTTTTTTCAATACTTATTTTTAAAAGACCCACCGAGGCACTATCTGCTTTTGTGAAAGGTAAATGATAGGCCTGAACAAAATAGAGTATATTGGCCAAAACACATACATCAAAATCAATGGGCATTTTTTTCCCAAACCATGTAGAATATGCCCGTAATTTTTTAAGTGGCTTCTTTGTATTGCGAATTATTTTACCATTTAAATGATTGGTATATTGTTGCATCAGTAAATGTACTGCACTGGCAGAGATGCTATCTGTGCCTAAAGCCAACAAGTCAATTACCGTATCATCCATATCATCGGGAAGCGCCATAGATCGGTTCATCAGATTTAACCAACCACCATTTGGAAATACTACAGAAGGATGGGTTGCCCAGAAATTATAAGTATTTCTTCCCTTTTTATTTTTAAATTTTTTGAAAGCAGACTTTGCACGTTCGATGATGGAATCAATTAAAATTTTATCGGCACTGTCTGCTAAAGGATATAATTGTTTTAGTGTGAATACAATGAGTCCCGTAAAAAATATATTATCATCTGGTTTAGATGTATTGTACCGGTATGTTCTGTATGATGGAAATGTGCCTGTTGTAAAAAACTTAGCAGACTGTACCTGTTGTTGAGCTAATAAATGAATCAGCATGTGAGCGCTAATCGTATCAGTTGATGCAGCCATCAACCCGGTTGGCAAATGGCTGCAAAAAAAGATAAATAGTATGAAGCTGATTTTTTTCATTGCAGTTATATAAACTTACTCAAATAACTGCAAAACGGATTTGCTTATTTTAAAATATTTCTGCTAATTACAATCCGCTGCACCTCACTGGTACCTTCATAAATTTGGGTAATTTTTGCATCACGCATCAATCGTTCAACATGGTATTCTTTCACGTAACCGTATCCACCATGAATTTGAACCGCCTCAACAGTAATCCACATGGCCGTTTCACTCGCATATACTTTGGCCATTGAGCTGCTAATGTCATAATTCATTCCATGGTCTTTTTCCCAGGCAGCTTTTAAACAAAGCAAACGGGCAGCATCAATACGGGTGGCCATGTCAGCAAGTTTAAATTGAATGGCCTGATGTTTGGCAATTTCTTTTCCAAAAGCTTTTCTTTGTTTGGCATATTGCAATGCCAGTTCATAAGCCCCACTTGCAATACCCAATGCCTGAGAGGCAATGCCAATTCTGCCACCTGCCAGTGTTTTCATGGCAAACTTAAATCCAAAGCCATCTTCCCCAATTCTATTGGCTTTAGGCACTTTTACATCATTAAACAAAATACTATGTGTATCGCTGCCTCTAATACCCAGTTTATTTTCTTTGGCACCAACTGTAACACCTGGCCAGTTTTTTTCAACAATAAATGTATTGATACCATGCGCACCTTTTTCAGGATGTGTTTGAGCCATTACTAAGTAAACGCTGGCACTTGAACCATTGGTAATCCAATTTTTTGTACCATTCAATAAATAGTAATCACCCATATCTTCAGCAGTTGTTTGCTGTGAGGTAGCATCACTGCCCGCTTCCGGTTCACTTAATAAAAATGCGCCAATATAGAGTTCACCATCTTTTTTCCCCTGTGCAAGCGGTGTGAGGTATTGTTGTTTTTGGGCTTCTGTACCAAATTCCTGTAAACCATAACATACTAAGCTGTTGTTTACACTCATACACACACTGGTACTGGCATCAATTTTACTAATTTCTTCCATAGCCAAAACATAACTAATGGTATCCATTCCTGCACCGCCATATTCTGGTTTCACCATCATGCCCATAAAACCTAAATCGGCCAACTGTTCTATTTGTTCTTTCGGAAACTTTTGGTGTTCATCGCGTTCAATTACACCTGGTAAACAATAGTTTTTGGCAAAATCACGAGCAGCTTTTTGAATCATCAAATGTTCTTCACTCAACTTAAAATCCATAGCGTTTAATTTAATGCACACAAAAATAAGCTAACGATTGTTAGTAGCCATTATTTGTACAAAGGAATTTTATTTTCAATTGCTACATATACTTTTTTTGAAGATTGTAAAGTACCAATCTTGCCGGTGCGGTCATGCCGGGTGTTGTATCCTGCAGAAAATGACGTTTAAAAGCAATAATGGCTGCAGCAGTATCTTTTACATTATACCCAATAATCCTCAATGCCGTTAAGGTATTAAATGCATTGGGTATAGTGTCAGTAATCATTGCATCATACCAATTGCCAAAACCATGTTGCGCCAATAATTGCCATGGAAAACGGTAGTTGGGATCGTTTTTACGTGTGGGTGCAATATCGCCATGCCCAATAAAATTGGGTGTTGGGATGTGATATGTTTGTTTTAAACGGCTTAACAAACTTAACAAACTGTTGATTTGTGTACTGTCAAATGGCTCAAAGCCATTGTTATCTAATTCAATTCCAATGGACGATGAATTGATGTCTTTATCATTTCCCCAGCTGCTTACTCCTGCCTGCCAGGCTCTTAAATAATCGTTCAACATATGGTATACTGTTCCATCTTTACATATTACATAATGTGCACTAACCTGTGTTGCAGGTTTGGTAAAGGTTTTAAGTGTTGCAGGACAGCTATTTTGTGCGGTATGATGTATAATAACGTAATTGGGTTTACGTAAATTAAAGTTGGTGGTTCCAACAAAATAAGGTGGCTGTTGAATGGTATCATTTGCAGGAACTGCAGGAATTATTTTTAGCTGTCGGCTAAAACGAGATACTTCTTTTTTATAGGTTCTGTTGGTTGACTGATAAGAATTGCGGGAACAAGCACAGATACCAACCATAAAAGTGCAAAGAATAAGATATTTTTTCATAACCAATTAATATTTATAACAAATAGCATTAATGTTCATTCCTGCACCTACAGAAGCAAAAAGAATGGTATCGCCCGGCTGAAGATGGTGATCCGGAATTTGCCCCTTCCGAACCCAATCTAATAATGTAGGAATTGTTGCAACAGAACTATTGCCTAATGTATGAATACTCATGGGCATAACACAGGGTGGTAATTCATGTATGCCATACAACTCATACAATTTTTTAACAATACCTTCATCCATTTTTTCATTGGCCTGATGGAGAAAAATCATTTTTAAAGTTTTGATATCAACTCCACTTTTATCTAAACAATCTTTCATAGCTGCGGACACATAACGCATGGCATATTCATACACTTTTCTTCCTTTCATTTTAATGAAACGAATACGTGGATCAGAATGCGGAAAATTAGATTTACCCATATATAAATAATCTAACTCTTCCAATGCATGCGACTGGACACTGTAAGATAAAATACCCACAGCTTCATCTGTTTCCTTTGCATTTACAATACAGGCTCCTGCCCCATCTGAAAATATCATACTATCCCTGTCATAAATATCAATTACTCTCGATAAGGTTTCCGCACCAATTACTAAACATGTTTTTGCAACACCTGCTTTTATAAATGCATCGGCCTGAATAATACCTTGCAGCCAACCCGGACAACCAAACACAATATCATAAGGAATACATTGTGCATTTTTAATTCCTAAACCGTGCTTTACTCTTGAAGCCAATGCAGGCATGGTATCTGTTTGTATGGTATGTTGAATAACATTACCGAAATTATGCGCCAGGATAATTTGATCGATGGATTCTTTGTTAATTCCGGCATCTGCAATAGCGGCAGTGGCTGCTGCAATAGCCATATCAACATTATTCATATTACCCGGTGCATAACGCCGTTCTTCAATCCCGGTAATATTTTTAAATTTTTCGGCAATAATATTAGATGGCAAAGCGATGGGTTGTCCATTTTCATCATAAAAATGGTTTACATAAAAATCTTTATTCGATTTTATTACCTCAGGTATATAACATCCCGTACCGGTAATTACTGTTCGTAATGCAGGCATTATAGTTGGTATAATAGTGAACTTTAAAAGTAAGGATAGTTCACACACAAAAGTACAGACCTTAAAAAATTATTCAGGATTGTATCTTTACCCAAAAAAATATATGTCATTACATTTAGGCAGAACTGTTTTTGGCAATCCGGCCAATCAGGATAATGTTTTAACAAAAGAAGATGCCATGCAACTAATGCAGGCTTGGGTATTGAATCCTAAACTGCAATTGCACATGTTGCAAGTAGCCCATTTAATGCAATGCTGGGCTGCAAAAATTGAACAACTGCCTGAAGCAACACAATGGAAATGGGAAATGGCGGGTTTATTGCATGATGCAGATTGGGATCAGTGGCCTGAACTGCATTGCAGCAAAATTATTGAAGAGTTAGAAATCAGAAATATTGATCCTGAAATTATACATGCCATTGCCTCACATGGGCCTGCACATTTTGGGGTAGTACCTGAAACCAGAATGGACAAAATGCTGTATGCATTTGATGAACTTTCCGGATTAATACATGCATATTCTTTAATGCGCCCCAATGGTTATGAAGGCATGGATGTAAAAGGCGTAAAAAAGCGATTAAAAGAAAAATCATTTGCAGCAAATGTTTCCAGAAAAGATATACAAGATGCATGCACCCGTGCCGGTGTACAGTTGGATGATCTGATTGCTTTTATTATTGCTAAACAACAAGCGGTTACGTTACCTTAATACTTTATTGTATTAGGTAACATTTTTCACAATAGCATCAAAAGAACGAATGCCCAATACTTTTTCGGAAATAAAGCCTTCGGCATATTCCACTCCTATTCTTTTACCCAGCATCATAGCTCTGGCTTTTACTGTTTCTAAAAATTGTGGTGAAGAAATATAGGTTTGCGGTTCGTTTAAGTTGATTTCAGGTTGATAAAACTGAGTTGTATAAGCAAGTACTGTCTCAATTTTTTTAGGCATATAAGCTGATATATCTATTACAAATGAAGGTTGAATAAACCGGTCTTGTATATAATGAAAAACATAAGTTGGGCGCCATTTTTCCTGTGGTATTTCATTATCTGTTGTTTCAATTTTTCGCAACCCTGCTAAAAATGCTGCATCAGCTACTAATTTTGCGCTTCGACCATGATCCGGATGACGATCTTCAGGTGCATTACATAAAATAATTTCGGGTTGATATTTTCTAATAACGGTAATTACTTTGCGCAGATGAGCTTCATCATGTTCAAAAAAACCATCGGCCATTTCTAAATTTTCTCTCACTAATACACCCATTATTTCTGCAGCTTTTGCAGATTCCTGCAAACGGGTTTCTGCCGTTCCGCGGGTACCTAATTCACCTTTTGTTAAATCTACAACACCTATTTTTTTCCCTTCTGCAGCTGCAGCCATAATGGTGCCTGAACAACCTAATTCCACATCATCGGGATGTACACCAAAAGCTAAAATATCTAATTTCATCTTTTACAATTTTATTCAAACGTTACAACTTTCAATCATTTCAACAGTATTCTATTTGAAAGGTTGCATATTTATTATAAATTTAAGCAAAGCTATTGTTCAATAAAACAAAAAACCCAGTCAGTTTAAAAGACCGGGTTCTTGCTCTATTCTCACGTGTAAATTAGCTTTTCTTCGCATATCTTTTCTTGAACTTATCAATACGGCCTGCAGTATCTACCAATACATTTTTGCCGGTATAAAACGGATGCGAAGTATTAGAAATTTCTAATTTAATTAATGGATATTCATTGCCATCTTCCCATGCAACAGTTTCTTTAGAAGCAGCAGTTGAACGACTTAAAAATGAGTACCCGTTACTCATATCTTTAAATACCACTAAGCGGTAACTTTCGGGATGGATACCTTTCTTCATAATGAATGATTTAGGTGGTACGGTTTGGCCGTACGATTATTAATTTTTTTTGAGGGTGCAAAAATAAGGGTTGGGTAAGTTTTTACCAAAATTAAGATGGTTGTTACACAATTTTTTAGCATTTAGATGAGTAAAACCTCCAACAAACCTCTATATTAAGCTATTAAACTATCAGAAAAACCAAATTTATTTAAGATTTCATGTTTTCAAACTGAAGTGGAACGCCAAAATCCTGCTCATTACACAATTTAATTACCGCCTGCAGGTCATCAATTTTTTTACCCGTAACACGAATAATGGTATCCATAATAGCCGCTTGTACTTTTAAACCGCTGTCTTTGATTGATTTTACAATTTTTTTGGCATTATCTTGCTTTAGGCCATTTTTTACGGCCACTTCTTTTTTGATCACTTTTCCGCTTGGATAAGCATCTTTTTCAAAATCAAAAGCATTGGCAGAAATACCTTGTTTCATGCCACGGCTAATTAAAATATCAATCACCTGCTTCATTTTCATATCGCTTTCCACTTCCAGCATAATTGTAAAATCTTTTTTATTAAGTTCAATGATTACCGGAGAATCTTTAAAATCGAAGCGCCCCTGAATTTCTTTTTTAACCGTATTGATGGTGTTATCCAATAATTGTAAATCTACTTTACTGGTTATATCAAATGAAGGCATAATAATTTTTTTACAAAGATAAAAATCTGCCGCAAATATTGATGATTTACATCTGGCAGAACATAAGTCAGTTATTCCATAAAATACTGCTTCGGTTTTGGAGTACTTATGTTTTGCATCTGAGCCAATAATTGTAATTGATTGGCAGTTCGCACTAAATTTTGCTCTGCATAACTACAGGCATAATAACAGTTATGTTGCAAATAATCTGTTAAGAACCGCAAGGCCTGCATATATGTCATTATCTGGCCGGAATACAACAAATGTTCTTTCTCAAAATCAGTCAACACATGCACCATTGCTGAAAGATACCCTTCGGTTACAGCTTGCAAAAAATCAGGTCTTACTTCAATAAATGTGATATCTTTTTCTTCTTCGCCAACCGGACTTAAATAGGTGCGCATCATATCACCCATATCACTGAAAAAAAATCCGGGCATTACTGTATCTAAATCAATTACCGCCACACCTTTTCCTGCTTCATTGAACAATACATTTGAAATTTTTGTATCATGATGCATGGTTCTTTGCAGGCAAGTATTTTTGTGAATGAAATAATTGAACTTTTCTATAATTTGTGTTTGTCCGGCAATTTGAGTGGCATATTTTTGAGCCTGCTTTTTTAACCCATCATCAGCCTGTTGCCAGGCTTGTTTAAATTGCCAATAGCGAAATGAAAGATGGTGAAAAAAAGGGATGGTAATTTGTAAATGATTGGTATTGAAATGTACCAATGCTGCGGTAAACTTTCCAAATTGCTGAGCAGCCTCAAATGCATCTTCCGACCTTGATAAGATTTCCTGGGTATGTGAACCTTGAATAAAAGGAAAAACCCGGTAAACAGTATTGTCAACAACCATCATTGTTTTCCCATCAACATTTGCAACCGGGCCAACAAATAAATAATCCGACGCTTCTTTAAAAAAATAGTCAGCAAGCATTTGCAGGTTTACATCCATTTTTTCCGGATGAGGAAAAACATGGGTATTGATTGCCTGCAAAATAAAATCACCAGTATTGGTAATCACTTTCCAGGTATGGTTAATGAGTCCGCCGGATATTGGTTGAACCTGAATATTTCCTGTCCAGTTATATTTCTGTTGAAGTTGTTGTAACAGATGAGTTGGTAACATGTATCGGATGCTTTGGCTTATAAAATTCTCTAAATATTAAACGAAGGTTAGGATCTTTTGTAAAATAATTGTAAATCCAGTTTATAAAAACCTGAATCCTGTTTTTTACACCTACTAATAGAAAGAGATGCAATCCCATCCATACCAACCAGGCTAAAAATCCACCAAAATGTAATTTGGGTTTTGGAATATCTACCACCGCTAAGTTTCTGCCAACTGTTGCCATACTTCCTTTGTCGTGATATTCATACGGTTGAGGATTGCCGGGGTGTAATAAATTTTTAGCCACTTGCAGCCCTTGTGTTATTGCTACATTCGCCACCTGTGGGTGGCCATGCGGATACAGTGGTGTTTCCATATAAGCTACATCGCCTACTGCATACATATCCGGTACACCAATTACTTCATTCAATCGATTTACTTTTATACGATTACCACGCACAATAAGGCTTTCGTCAAGCCCAGTGGGTACATTACCTTTAATACCTGCTGCCCAAATTAATGTATTAGAAGCAATACTGTTACCGTTGTTTAAAACTACTGTTTCGCCATCATAATCAAAAACAGATATTCCGGTTAACACATCCACTCCTAATTTTTTTAAATATTGCTCTGACTGAATCCTGCTTTTTTCAGACATGGCAGCCAGTGTATGTGCATTATTTTCAATCAGAAAAATTTTCATTAACGAAAAATCTAACTCAGGATAATCTTTCGGTAATATCAAATTGCGCATTTCGGCCAAAGCACCACACAATTCCACCCCCGTTGGCCCACCTCCCACAACAACTACCGTTAGCAATTTTGCCAAAATGGCTCTGTCTGTAATTTGAAGTGCTTCTTCTAAATTGTGCAGAAAACGATGACGCAATTGCAACGCCTCAACAGTACTCTTCATGGGCAATGCTGCTTCCTGAATTTTTTTATTGCCGAAAAAATTGGTGTCGGCCCCTGTAGCAATAATAAGTTTATCATAATGAAAATTACCAATATCTGTATGCACTTCTTTTAAATGCGTATCGACGGATAAAACGTTGGCCATCCGGATACGTATATTGTTACTGTTCTGAAACACTTTTCTGAGCGGAAAAGAAATATTACTGGCATCGAGGCCGGCAGTTGCTACCTGATAAAATAAAGGTTGAAACTGATGGTAATTGTATTTATCCAAAAGCAATAATTCAATCCCTTTTTGATTGTTGAGTGTTCGTGCAATTTTTAAACCTGCAAATCCTGCTCCAATGAGTACCACTTTCATAATGATTCCGTTTATGATGAATAATCAGTTGCTTTCCACACTCCGCTGCTTTTGTAAAGGTACACCTGTTTAAAAGGGTTCATTTACCTTTTCAGAAAAGAAAATCATGGAAACATTGCTGACATGCATCAATATCCCGATGATGATAGAACTGAATGTGTTATCTTTAAATCAACAAATTACTACTTCAGACAAACTAAATTTTTTATTGTGAAAAGAAGAAACTTTTTATCGCTGAGTTCTTTAGGATTGACTGCATTGGCTATGCCGAAAAACAGGCTGTCGGGCTTTGCCGGGCCGGTTAAAAAACCAATTGTTATTGCTACCTGGGATGCGGGTATTGCCGCCAATAAAGCCGCATGGCTTATTTTAAAAAATAACGGACGTGCATTGGATGCAGTTGAAAAAGGGGTAATGGTTACTGAATCATCCATCAATTGTTGTGTAGGGTTAGGTGCCAATCCTGACAGAGATGGCTATGTTACATTAGATGCCTCTATTATGGATGAAAATTTTAACTGCGGTGCGGTTGCCTGTTTGCAACGCATTAAGCATCCCATTTCAGTAGCCAGAAGGGTAATGGAGAAAACACCTCATGTTTTATTGGCTGGTGAAGGAGCCCAACAGTTTGCCATTGCCGAAGGCTTTATTTTGGAACCGGAGCAACTTAGCAATGAAGCCAAAAAAGCTTATGAAAACTGGCTGAAAAAAAGTGAATATAAACCTATTATCAACATTGAACGGAATGAAGGAAAAACTTCTTTTGTGCCCACTTCGGTTCCTGCAAAATTAGACACCGGACAATGGAATCATGATACCATTGCTATGTTGGCGTTAGACAGTGCCGGCAATTTAAGCGGTAGCTGTACCACCAGTGGTCAGGCCTTTAAAATGCATGGCCGTGTAGGCGATTCGCCGCTAATTGGTGCCGGCTTATTTGTGGATAACGAGGTAGGCGCTGCTGCTGCTACCGGCCAGGGGGAAGATATCATTAGAATTTGTGGTTCGCATACAGTGGTTGAACTGATGCGGCAAGGATGGCCGCCGGAACAAGCCTGTAAAATGGCGGTTGAAAGAATTGCAAAAATTAAAGGCAGTAAAGCAAAAGAAATTCAAATAGGTTTCGTAGCTCTGAATAAAAAAGGAGAATATGGCGGCTATTGTTTACAGAAAGGATTTAATTATGCAGTTTGTTTTGCAGATGATAAAAACTTTTTAGAAAACGCAAAATTTATATTACCATAAATGAAACTACTTGAAATAGCGGTTTTCTCAATTGAGTCTGCTATCGCTGCTTATAAAGCCGATGCCAATCGACTTGAATTATGTGAAAACTATGAAAATGGCGGCACTACTCCTTCCTATGGATATTTAAAAACGGTTCGACAAAAGATTGATCTGCCACTTTTCGTAATGATTTGCCCAAGAGCCGGAGATTTTGTGTACACTGATGCAGAGTTTGCAGCCATGAAGGCAGATGTTAAACTTTGCAAGCAAATGGGTTTTGATGGCATAGTATTTGGCATTTTAAAAACCGATGGTAGTATTGATATAGCAAGAACACAGCAATTAGTAGCGTTGGCTTACCCAATGGAAGTTACCTTTCACCGGGCATTTGATCGGTGCAAACAGCCATTGGAAGCCATGGAAAACATTATTCAATGTGGCTGTCAGCGTATTTTAACCAGTGGACAACAGCCCAATGCCTTATTGGGAAAAGCATTAATACAACAACTGATTGTAGCAGCGGCAGACAGAATTGTGATTGTGCCGGGAGGAGGTATTAGAAGCAGTAATTTGGAGGAGTTGCTTTTATTTACCGGAACAGATGAAGTGCATAGCAGTGCAAAAAAATTGGAACCATCGCCCATGCAATTTTGGGTAGATGCCATGCAGGACAAAAGCGAAAGAATAATGGTAGATACATCAGAAATTGCAGCATTAAAACAAATACTACAACAATGTTAACACATGCTAATTAATTTTTCAACCCATAATCATAAGGCATGGCAGTGGATAAGCCCATCCAGTTCCAATCACCAATTACCCAATAATCAGAAGATGGAAAAGAATATCCGGTATTGGCAATATAAACCGGGTTATCAGAGAAAATAATGTACGAATAGTTTTCTGCTAATGAGCTGGTAAATGGATTAAACCCATTGGATCTGTCAATCGGTTCCCATGCATCTGTTTTTTTATATTTTACCTCCATAATGTGCTGTGAGGCCAATAATACAGCAAGATTATCCTGATTCTTTTTCAGGAAATTAGATAACAAATTCTGTGCACCGGTTGCAGCAACATCAACAAACTTTTTCTTAACAATGGTATTTCCTTCTTTTAAAGATTGCATACCTGTTGTATTTTTTTTATTAGCAACAGCACTGGCATAACCGGATTCATTTTCAAAAATGCGTTGTATAAATTGAACAGTAAAACCATTTTGATGCAAACTGTCATTATACAGGCTTTTCCAAAAAGCAATCTGACTGGTTGGATAGTTTTGTTTTCTATTTTCTATCCATTTATTTCTAATATCTAAACTTTGTGAATGCAGCGGCTTAAATGCAATTGTGCCATCATACACCATGTCGCCATTTTTATTCATCTTAAAACTTTCCAAATTCATCAATAACATATAACCCAGCGCTTCATTACTCACCATGAGGGGCCCATCAGCCAGCACATCTAAAATTTGTGTAGAATCGTTCCATTTAAATTTCAATGCATCAGAATTCAAAATTTCACATTGAGCAGCATAGGCCGCATGGCCCATAAAAAAGTTTTGGAATAACTGAAACCACTCTTTCCCATTTGCAGAACCGGAACCTATCCATCCATTAAAACGGGCAGTATCCAACTGCGTCATTTCAAATCGGATTTGCGTTGGAATTTTTTGAGTGGTAATGTGATAAGTTAAGGTTTCAAAACCTGCTTTGGTAGCAATCAAATCAGCTTCAATACCTGTAATATTACCCAAATCAAACTGACCGGCACTATTGGTGATGGTAAGATAGGTTGACTGATTCACATAAATATATACACCACTAACCGGCTGATGTGTAACAGCATTGGTAACTATACCTTTAAGAGTATAGGCCAATGCATTTCGACTGCTTATACAACCTAAAATGATACAAACTACAATAGCAGCAATACGTTTCATAAAAAATGTTAAGTATAGAAGATGTTGATGCCTGCCAACAAGCCTGATTATCCGTTTGCTACCATCATCTGTTCGTCATATCGTGGTGATGATATTAGTACAACATTCTCACTTTAATGGTATCTTTTACCTCTTTTAATAATGCCGCAGCCTGATTAGATAATTTTTTATCTACATCCAATACTACATAACCAATGGCATCATTTGTTTTTAAATATTGGCCAACGATATTAATATGATGACTTGACAAGGCACTATTGATGGCACTTAGTACACCGGGTTTATTTCTGTGAATGTGTAAAATACGATGTGCACCATCTACAGGAGGCAAACTAATGGCAGGAACGGTATGTGAACCATTGGTAATGCCTCTTTCAAGATAATGAAACAATTTAACACTTACATCTTCACCAATATTTTCCTGCGCTTCTTCGGTGGAGCCACCAATATGTGGTGTTAGAATTACATTGGGTAACCCTTGCAATGGCGTTTCAAAATGATCGCCGCTTTTTTCAGGCTCCCATGGGAAAACATCAATGGCTGCTCCACCAACTGCATCGGCTTTTATTGCTTCTGCCAACGCTTTCAAATCAACCACTTCACCACGTGCATAATTAATTAAAATGGCACCCGGTTTAAAATTTTTAATGACCGCTTTTGTAATCAGATTTTTGGTTTGTGGTGTTTCCGGAACATGCAGTGTAATAATATCGGACATACCCACCAATTCTTTCATGCTTTTACAGGCAATGGCATTACCTAATGGCAACTTGTTTTCAATATCATAAAAACGAACTTTCATACCCATTGCTTCGGCCAAAACGCTTACCTGCGAACCAATATTTCCATAGCCAATAATACCCAATGTTTTACCCCGTAATTCAAAACTGCCCTTCGACTCTTTGAGCCAAATACCTTCATGAGCTGCTTTATTTTTATCCGGAATTCTTCTTATCAACATAATTGATAATGCAATTACCAATTCGGCCACACTTCTTGTATTGCTGTATGGCGCATTAAACACTACTACCCCATTATCGGTTGCTGCTTTCAGGTTTACCTGATTTACGCCAATACAAAAACATCCTATGGCCTGTAATTTTGTTGCAGCTTTTAATACATTTTCGGTAATTTTGGTTTTAGACCGAATGCCTAACAGATGTACATTTTTTACCGCATCTATTAATTGTTCTTCACTTAAAGCACCATTTAATTTTTTAACGTTTGCATACCCGCTTTGTTTAAAATATTGCACTGCTTTATCACTGATGTTTTCTAAAAGCAGTATGTTAATTTTTTCTTTGGGGTAACTGGTTGGGTTGGTTGTTTGCTTGCTCATGGCTGCTAAATTAAATCATATTCTCCAATTAATAGTTGATGCAAATTTTACTTTTGTTTTTGCTTAACGAAACTCGGCACATTATCCTTTATATTTGCGCCTTTTGAAACCATTGAGGCATGCACAAATTATTGGTACTTTCATCTCTGTTTACATTGTTGTTTTTATCCTGCAAATCGCAGAAAGAAAAAAATGCCATACAGCAAACTATTGCACCGGTTACTTTTCATTTCGATACACTGACCCCGCAACAGAAACAAGCCTATGCAGATGCCATTTATCCATTGTATAAAAAAGATTTATTAGATAAAGGTTTTAATGGCGCCATTTTAATGGCGAAGAACGGCGAAGTGGTTTTTGAAGATTACCATGGTTATTACAATTTTAAAACAAATGAAAAAATAACACCCGATGATCCTTTTCATTTGGCCTCAATTTCAAAAACTTATACTGCCATGACGCTTCTGCGATTATGGGAGCAAGGCAGAATTGAACTAACCGATACCCTACAAAAATTTTTCCCAAGTTTTCCTTATCGTAATATAACCGTAACTGATTTACTATCGCACCGAAGCGGGCTTCCCAATTATGTTTATTTCATGGATGAAAAGAAAGCAGTGGTTTCTTATGCAAGAAACAAAAGAGGGAAAAGAATTAAAATTGTACATCTGGTTCCTTCTGGGAATGAAGTAAAAGGCTTTCAAACCAATCAGGATGTATTAAACTATATGATTGCACATCAACCCGCTATCCTTTCCTTGCCCAATAAAAAATTTCATTACTGTAACACCAATTATGCACTACTGGCATTGATTATTGAAAAAATTACCAAAATGCCTTTTCCGCAATACATGAAAGACAGTGTGTTTAATGTTTTGGGCATGAAGCATACGTATGTATTCAGTATTGCAGATACCAATCGGTATATACCTTCTTATCAACCCAATAAAGCACCATTTAAATTAGAAAAATTAGATTGTATTTATGGTGATAAAAATGTGTACAGTACGGTAAGAGATATGCTTTTATGGGATAAAGCCTTGTATGAAGGCAGTTTTGTAAAACAACAAACACTCTCAATAGCATTTGAGCCAAAAAGCCTTGAAATTAAATCGAACCACAATTATGGTTTGGGATGGCGTATGTTGTTAGATGGCAGTAACGGCCCCATTATTTACCATAATGGCTGGTGGCATGGCAACAATACCGTATTTACCCGATTAATTAATGATACGGCCACTTTAATTATATTGGGAAATAAGTATAATCGAAACATTTACAGCGCTAGAAAAATGACTTCAGTTTTCTCCGGCCAGTCAGACACTTCCCGCATTGAAGAATAATTTGATGATTTAGATTATTTGTATTTGATTCTCATCAGATTATTGTTTTTCTGTAGATAGTTCCCTGAATTTATAATACATTCGGGTCTGAATAATAATGAAGCTTCGCCTATTCATTTTAGTAGTATTTCCTTTTTTCTTTGTTGCAACATCAGCACAACAAAGACCCTATTATACGCAATACATTTTAAACAATTTTATTATTAATCCGGCAGTTGCCGGAATTGAAAATTATACTGATGTAAAATTGAGTCACCGTATTCAATGGGAAGGTTTAACAGATGCACCTGTTACTACCTATTTCACCATTCAGGGGCCATTGCATAAAAGCAGCTTTCCTGAAAAAACTGCAACCGGCTACCATACCCCTGGCGAAAACCCTCGTGGCAATGCCTATTGGCGAAATTACACCAGCGCACCCGCCCATGCAGGCGTTGGTTTAACCATTCTGAACGACAAGTTCGGATCACTGAACCGTTTTGCTGCTTATGCTACTTATGCCTATCATGTAGGATTAACTCCTAACACCAATTTGTCTGCCGGAATATCAGCCGGCATTTCGCAACTCAGTTTAAATACGTCCAATCTCAATTTTGCTGTACCGGTTGATCCGGCAGTAGCCAATGCCAACACCATTAACCGGATAAAACCGGATATCAGTGCCGGTTTGTGGTTATATGCAGCCAATTATTTTTTGGGATTATCTGCACAGCAAATTATTCCCGACCAGATTTATTTTTCCAATCATCCGGTTGGTATTGTTCCGGGCAAATTGGTACCCCATTTGTTTTTTACCGCCGGCTATCGGTATAGCCTTTCTGACGATATCAGTGCACTTCCTTCCTTCCAAATCCGATATATTCAACCATTGCCATTGGGGATAGATGTGAATGTAAAATTGCAATACCAGGATTTATTGTGGGCAGGTACATCATTGCGTTATAAAAATGGATTTGCAGCCATGTTAGGCATCAATTTAAATCAATCTATAAATATTAGTTATTCATACGATTATACTACCTCAGCATTAGGAACTGTTAGTAGTGGTACCCATGAAATTTTAATTGGCTTTTTATTAAATAATCGTTATGCTGACTGGTGCCCCAGAAGACTGTGGTGAGCGATATTAAATTTTATCATTTAATTGAATGAAACAACATCACAAGCAGTATCATTCATGATGGGCAATGACTCTTCAAACCCATCAGATTGATTAGAAAACCAATACACATAATCCTCTTCAGGCATTTCATTATTAGCAGGATTCATAATCAGTAACATAAAATAGCCAGGCTCAAATTCTTTGCACCAATTGCTTTTTTGTACTTGAACCAAAAACACCTGACATGCAGAAGTATTTAAAATACAGGCATTTTCATCGAAAATGTATTGATGAGCCATAACGGGAATGAATTGATGTATGGATTGTAACTCAATCTGTTGCTGTTGCATTTGATACAAGAGTGCTTTCATCCACCATTTCAGATCAGTAGTCTTTATTAAATGCCGTTGATGCTGAATACTTGCGAAAAATTTCAGTGCATGCTGGTTTATATCATCTGCGGTAACCAATTTTAAAGTGGATTGTGAAGTAGTGAGGCTGAATAGATTAAAATGTGTTTTAGCACTATTTTGTTGGTTCGAATTTGAAGAAAGCAAATTTTTTGTTTGAATGAATGTAGTGCCTTCGGGCAATGTTGATTCTGCTTTATTTTCTGTTTGAACAACAGGCAAAGACTGGTCAATAATCAGGTTTGAAACAGGCACAGTTGCTTTAGGCAAATAGGAAGTTGCAGATTTTGAAACAGCAATCATTTTCTTGTCTGAATGTAGCTTTATTTTTTGTTTTTTGTATGTATAATGTACAGGCTCCATTGAAATTTTTAAGGGCTGAAGCATACTATTCTTATCAGCAACTGTATGAATAAATAGTTGATTTTGCTGCACCATCTCATTCGGATGCAATACCAATACAGGCTGCTTTAATTGCATGGTATACACAAATACAAACCCTGCCATCATGAAAACTAAAACAGACAGCCATTTAAATACCAAACGACCTGAATATACTGCATGCTTATTCGCATACAATATATGTTTAATTCGAAACAACAATTCACCCTTATGCTGCACAGCCGGCATCGACAAAATGGGCAAGGAATAATTTTGTGATATTCGGGCTAATTGCAACAGGGTTTCAGCATACAATAACGGTTCATACTTTTGTTGCAACACATATTCATCACAACAAATTTCTCTGCTGCGTTCCATTTCCTTCACCAATAATTTGGCAAAAGGATTAAACCAGATGATTGACTGTAACAGCTGCACTAAGATATTGATGAGATAATCATTCCGTTTAATGTGTGCCAATTCATGTAACAAAATTGCTTCAACCGCTGTAGTTGACAAATGTGTAATTCCTGCAATCGGCAATAAAATAAATGGTTTAAAAAATCCAATGGTCATGGGGCTTTTAATACCTGAAATTATAAAAAGTCGAATGGACTTTTTTAAATGCAGCCACTGTTTTTTTGTTTCAATAAACTTTATAAATTCTTCCGGTAACGGTTGCAATGTATTTGCTAATAAATTTTTATGCTGCCGAAAAATTAATGGCCATCTAATCAGTTGTACCACCAACCATACTAAATAGATTCCTGCTATTGCATTAAAAACATAATAAAAAATGGGTTCATTTGCTGCCTGGGTCACCCCATTTAAGGACTCAACAATAAAAACAGGCAGTATCAATGGTTGATTGGCAACCGGTTCAGCAATTGAAAGATAATGTATAAAAGAAAAAATAAAAAGCAGGAAAACACCTGCAATGGCTATTATCGCAACATTGTAATGCATTGCAACTTTGTTGGGAAATAATATTTTAAAGAGCACAAACAATAACCAGACAATACTACCCTGCAGTACATTCCAAATAATAGCTGCTCCTAAATTGGTAAAAATAGCAGGTAACATGCCCATTATTTTGCACTTTTCAAATTATCCAATAAAGTTTGTATTGCCTGTAATTCTTCTGCATTGGGCTTATTTGTACCCAAAGCCTGCATAACCAAAGCAGTTGCCGAACCCCCAAATAAACTGTGTATCATTTTTCCTACTAACTGTTGCTGGGTGTTTTCTTTGCTAACATTTGGCTGATAAATATGTGTCTTATTTTGATCATTTCGAATCACCAGTCCTTTCTCATACATAATTTGCATGAGTTTTAAAGTAGTAGTGTATCCGGAATCTTTGTGTAAACTAAGCACTTCATGCACTTCACGAACAGTGGCACTACCTTTTTGCCATAATATCTGCAAAATTTCTAGCTCACTTTCGGTAGGTTTTATTTTTTTCATATTTACTTGAGAATTTTGGGTGTAAAACAAACAATCCAACAAAATCTATTGAAATGATAGATTTATCACTAAAACTTGTTATACAATTTCACAATCATTGAAGTTGGTACGATTTCATTCGTAAGCAATTTACACAGCTTCTCTGTAAAAGAAAAGATAAAATAAGTTTAACGCTTTTTTTCGGCAGAAGCCTGCCTTTTACGCAATTCGCTGGTAATTTGGCTGCTCCCATCATGGCTCCAGCCGGGTGGACCAAATAAATATCCTATTAAATGCCGAATATGGTGTGATTTTAAAAAATCACCAGCCATTTTTATCCATTCAAAAAAAAGCAATTTTAATAGAACTAAATATATTTACATTTTTAGTAAGACCAAATTTGGGTGTGAAAATTTCTTCCTGAAAAGTGTCAAACAATCTGTACCAGATAATTAAAGTACCTGCATGATTTTTATCTAAATACAGAATATCACTGCCGTGGTGTACCCGATGGTGCCATGAGATATTAAAATAAACTCGAACCATTTTCAAAATTTTTGAACGGTTTGGGTATGAATCCAAAAATCCAAAATTGATATAGTAAACTAAGGGATAGCATCCGTAAAATCATGGCTGGATGAAATCCAATCAATGGCATTTCATTTATGACCAAAAAATAAAAGAACCTGCTAAATTACCTATCCATGTTTGCCGCAATGCGGCCCCGCCAAATTATACGTTTCAGAAGAATGATGTACCACTTGGCTTGCCCAAAATCAACGAACGGTATGTGCCATTCTGTGAAACCAGTAATAACTAAAATCGTCGGCAAAAAATAACAATACCCAAGCCCACCAGGCAGTGTATGGTATAGTGTAAATACGATGGGTATACAGCCAGGTGAAAAACAACAGAATAAATCCTTTAGTAAAAATACCGGTGAAAAAATTCCCTAATCCAAGCGCAATATTGGTGGCAGTATCTTTTACATGGTATAATTCTTTTTGTATGTGATAGGCATAAACCACTTCTACAATAATGAGGGAAACAAAAGCAGGTACGGCATGCAATAGTATATTAGGGGATTGCGGCATAAAATAGAATCAAATCAAACTCTAATATACAAATAAGCGGGCAAAAAAATCCTTTGGAACAAAGCGCCAAAGGATTTTTCAATCAACCGGGTAAATTTATTTCAGAAAAGCTTTATATTTTTCCATAACAGCTTCTGATTGCTCTTTGCCATTAATGAATATTTTGCTGTCACGAATTTCCAGTTTAAGATCATTCCCTTTTATCACGCCATCATTACGCAATTGTTGTAACAATGCATTCATGGAATTATTATTACCGGAAGAAAATGAATCATGTCCTGAAATGTTTTTAGTACTGTCAGAAACAGATATTTCTATGGTTTGTGCATGAATCTGACTCAAATCAGATTGATGCAGGTGTGCCAATGTAGGTGCAATCACCAAAGAAACAATGGACATCAATTTAATTAAAATATTCATTGACGGGCCTGAAGTATCTTTGAACGGATCACCAACTGTATCGCCGGTAACTGAAGCCTTATGAGGCTCAGATTTTTTATAATGCATTTTACCATTTATTTCAACTCCTTTTTCAAAAGATTTTTTAGCATTATCCCAAGCTCCACCTGCATTGTTCTGAAACATACCCATTAAAACACCACTTACAGTAGCACCCGCTAAAAATCCGCCTAAAGCTTCAGGTCCTAAAATAAACCCAATTAACAAAGGTGCAATAATAGTAATTGCTCCGGGCAACATCATTTTTTTAATGGATGCTTTGGTAGAAATGGCAACACATTTATCATATTCCGGCTTACCGGTTCCTTCCATAATGCCGGGAATATGCTTAAACTGACGACGAACCTCTTCTACCATAGCCATGGCAGCCTGACCCACCGCACGAATAGCTAAAGAAGAAAAAATAAATGGAATCATGCCGCCAACAAATAAACTGGCCAACACTTTTGCTTTATAAATATCAATACCATGCATTTCATAACCATTGTTGTTAATCACTCCAACATAGGCTGCAAACAAAGCCAGCGCAGTTAAAGCAGCCGAAGCAATCGCAAAACCTTTTCCGGTAGCTGCCGTTGTATTACCCACTGCATCCAACACATCTGTTTTTTCACGAACATCGCCAGGTAATTCGCTCATTTCGGCAATACCCCCTGCATTATCTGCAATTGGTCCAAAAGCATCAATGGCTAATTGCATAGCCGTAGTTGCCATCATGCCTGCAGCAGCAATGGCTACACCATATAAGCCCGCACAGGCATAAG
>NZ_LUHG01000081.1 GCF_001623405.1 Hydrotalea flava | reverse complement strand
GCCCAATAGATTGTTGATTTTTTTCTCTATACATTTTTGGCGATATCCCACCCAGCGCATCATGAGGCCGTGTAGTATTGTAATCGTCAACCCATACCTGGGTTACTTCTCTTACTTCATCAATTGTATCAAACAAATAAGCATCTAAAATACATGTCCGGTATGTTTTATTAAACCGTTCTACATATGCATTCTGGGTGGGTTTACCGGGTTGTATGTATTTAAATTCGATATCGTGGGCCTTACTCCATGATTTTGCCAATTTGGCCACAAACTCAGGACCGTTATCCATTCTTATTTTCTTAGGCTTACCATACCGGTTTATCAAGTGCCTCAGTACCCATATCACCCGACTGCTCTTTAATGAATAGTCTGTTTCAATAAATAATACCTCACGATTATAATCATCAATAACATTAAAAGTCCGGAACTTGGTTCCATTACTCAGGGCGTCACTCATAAAATCTATACTCCATGTATGAGTAAAGCTTTCCGGTACAACCAGCGGTTCCTTTATCCTTGCCTGCAATCGCTTCTTTACTTTACGGCGAAGAGGCATTCCCATTTGCTTATAAACCCTGTGTAATTTCTTATGATTCATATTTGTGCCTGCATTGCGGATACGATAATAACACTTCCAAAACCCCTCCTCGGGATGCTCTATGGAAAGCGCTAATAGTTTTTCCATAACTACCTGGTCATTTTTAATAGACTTATAGTGAAGACTGCTCCTGCTTACCCCTAATAACCGACACGCCTTGCAGATGTCTTTAGGTCGTTCTTTGCGCATATCTTCGACAATCCGTTTTTTATCGCAAGGCTTTAAAGCTTTTTTTCAATAATATATTTAGCAGTATCTAACTCCATGGCCAGGTTAGCGTACATCCTTTTCAGGCGACTATTTTCCTCTTCAAGCTCTTTGATACGCTTTAATTCACTGGCTTCCATACCGCCATAACGCTGACGCCATTTATATAAACTGGCCTTACTAACTCCGTGATCACGGGTGATTTCTTCTGCTGATTTGCCTTGATCGAACTCTTTTAAAATACTGGCAATCTGATGGGGACTGAATCTACTCTTTTTCATAATTAAACGTTTTAAAGTTATACATTTTTTGTCTACTTATAAAACGTACTATTTTTGGGGGAGCTTACA
>NZ_LUHG01000072.1 GCF_001623405.1 Hydrotalea flava | reverse complement strand
TATCAATTATTCTGAACGGGGTCTTCGCCACAGGCGAGCCACCACTGAATTCATAAACTCTCCAAGTAAATGGAGTTGTACATTTTAACCAGAATGACGCACGGGGTTATTAACCACCACTGCTTAAGTCGGTCTCACATAGAGCTGTCATTGCAAAATTCGGGGTGTTGCAGTAAAGTCGTTAGCTAGGGAATTTATTTTCTGTCGAAAAAGGGGGAATGATACCCAACGGGATGACCATTGACCGCTTCACTGGATGAGAACTGAATACCATCCCACTTAAAATAGCCCACTCCTTGCCTTGTAAAATCAGTAATGCGTTGTTCAAACAATCGGCTGTAATTAGGCCCCGCAATATCTAACATGGCATCGTTGGGGGTTGTACCCACTGTTTCATATCCGTGTGCTTTCATCCAGTTAATACGTTTCATTCTAAATGAATAACCACCTGTAGGGCCCAGCCAAATTCCTAACGTAGTACCCATTGGCTTTAAAGCATTTACAATAGGTTGAATACCATTTGGAAATGTTGTTTTATTTAGCATCCAATTGCTTTCATATACATCCCAACCATCATCTAATACAAAAGCATCCAGATGAATGCCATATTTATTAGTCATGTTCTTTTTAAACAAATCAATGATATGCAGAATATTTTTTTCATTCATTACATGATTGGGTTCAACATGCGGATAGGATGGTGAACGCAAGTCGTACCAACTGTTGTATAACGCATAGGGCTTGTCGGGTGCTGCTTTTATATCATTTACATAATCATAAAACCAATCCTGAATGGAATGATTCGGTGCAAGACCTTCTACTACCCAACTACTTTCAATCCATTCTTTTTTCACTACCTTACCCATTAATTCTTTACAGTTTAATTGCAAACTCATATCACTGTTGCGCACCACCGATGAATTGGCGGCCGGATATTCAATACCGAAAAATACACCACCGCCAGAAAAGTTTATGGCACAAGGCTGACCAAAATCGCCCTGTTTTACAATTCTGTCTGTTTCTGCCTGCGGATGTAGTTGTAACGAAATATACTGAGCGGATGCCCTGTTTTCTTCCCGCATGCTATAGCCGGCATTGTATCCGCTTTGTGTAAATATCTTACCACTTCTGGATACAATGGCTTCAATCCAGTTTTTTTGCAGCGATGTATCTTGTATTGCAATTTTTCTTCTGGCATAAAATGCCTGATCCAATAACTGATAGGTAATACGCAGTTGCAGGGAGTTCTCTTTATTTACCGGGGTAAAATATAAATTAAGCTCCTTACCATTGTTGGGTAAAGCAATAAATTCGTATCGCTGTAATACAAAATCTCTTTTGGTAAGTGATAGTTGCAAATCGCCATTAAAGTCTTTTCCGGGCGCACTCCAATCCGTCCACATCATTTTTAAAGCAAAATCAGCATCTGTATATACGTCATGTGTTTGCGTGTTATGGTACGCTGTTAGCCAATCCGTTTTTGCCAATAGCGCATCTTCGTGTAAAAAATGATGGTCTACTACAATTTGTTGCGTTACCTTGTTGTTACTCAAAGTAAAAATTTGTTCCTGTTCTTTTTGTTGATAGTGGGTTACAACCTGTGCATGAACAAAGGAATAAAAAGAAGCAGTGAGTAATGCTAAGCATACAATTTTCTTCCGTAAATACATGTGGCAAACATTTAAAAAACAATGATTGAAGTGATATTTTCAAATATAACACTTAATCAATTGCCATGCATTGCACAAACGTTTGTGTATAGATGCAGCAATAAGCTTTACTCATTTTTTTGAACGAGTACATTGCTGTTAGAAAATTGCCGACAATTATACAAGGTGCTGAATCACCTTTTGCATTTTATCGCGAACAGCAGCAGCTATTTTTTCTAATTCCGGATTTTGAATGGCCTGCATTGATGCAGCCGGATCAACGGCAGCTACTTCTACTTTTCCCGAGCCCTTTTCCTGTACAATTACATTACAGGGCAGCATGGTGCCAATTTTATCTTCTGCCTGTAAGGCCTGATAGGCAAAAGGTGGATTACAGGCACCTAATATGGTGTAGGGTGCAATTTCAACATCCAATTTTTTTTTAAAGTGGCTTTCATATCAATTTCCGTTAATACGCCAAAACCTTCCGCTTTTAAAGCATCGGTTACTCTTTGAATGGTATTGGAGAAACTGTCGTTCACGATTGCTGAAAAATAGTAAGACATACACCGTTATTTTAGGTAAAACAATACTTAAAACTACAATAAAGTTTGGCCATGAACTGTGACAAAAGTCATATTCACTCATGCATATGTATTGGAATGAATAGCCTGCAAAAATTGCTGAAAATGTTCCGGTTCGTCATCATACAATAACAACTGCCTTTTTGCATTGTACAGGAACATAGAAGGATATTTTCGGGGTGTAAATTGTTGTATAAACTGATTTTGCACATCACGCAACAGTGTAATATTGGGTTTGCCCACCAAATTAGGTGCAAACCGGGTTATAAAATTGGCCATGCTGGCTTCAGAATCTAAAGAAATCAAATACATCGCAACACCTTTCATAGCATTATAATGCGCATTTATTTCGCGGAAAGCATGCTGACAGTGATCGCAGGTTACATCAAAAAATATAAAAAACAGCAGTTTATTCTTTGGAAGGTTATCACGCACAAATGGCTGTCCGTTAAATTGATACAATTGAAAATCAGGAATCGATTTTGCCGGGGCAGGCAATTGTGCATCGGCCATAACAGCCATCATTAATAAACTTAGTATCAAAAATATATTTCTTTGGAAGCGCAGCATACTATGGGTATTGATTTGTTCATCATCACAAGCAATTTAACATTAATTCCTCATTTCATCTAAAAAAAATATATTCCCGCAGAGGTATAAAATAATCTGTTTTTAAAATATTGTTGCTTTGGAACTTTTTCTTTCAGGAAACATTTTTCCTAAAAATATAAAAAGCGCTCCCAGGCCTGCAAATACAAAAAATAAAATCAAGGCATTCAAAAGGGTTTGTTGCCATCCAATTTGTAAAACATTCACAAATGGATAAGGATAAAAACCGGAAAACGATCCTCTGATTAAAATGTATACCAAATACAACAATGGATAAATGAGCCAGCCCAAAATTTGCTGATACTGCACCTGTTTTCTTGCTTCAAATCCATACCAATAAACAATCACAAGCAATGGATTCACGGAATGCAACATTTCATCTACCGGCTTTTGCAAACCAACAGGCTGCCATAAAGGCCGCAACACAATTTGATATACCAGCCCTACTATTGTAATATAAACAGTAATAGCCGTTAGTGAACCGGGTTTGGATAATACATGCAGTTCCCTAAATTGTACCGTAAAATAAACTGCAACTAAAGTATTGGTAAGAATGGTGAAAAAACTAAAAAAGCGTACCAGGGTTTCCGGAACAGTGGCTGTTCTGTTCTGCAGCATTAAATACAATTGCAAAACGACCGATAACCAGATAATGCAGGCAAAGAACAAAGCTATTTTTTTACGCATAATGGTTTATTTTTTAAAAACACAACTTTCAGAAAATTAATAGCTGCAGGTTTTTTAGTGCTGAAATAATAATTTGAAAAAATGAACTGATGTTGTTTGGTATAACAATATAACACAATTACATAAAAATGGTTAAAATATAAATCATACCAAAAGCCATCAAGCCCATGAAGAAAGTAGCGATTGTAAAAACGCGAAGCATCGGCTTCATTTCAACTGATGAAAATTTGGCTACCACCCAAAAATAAGAATCGTTGGGATGTGAAACAATCATTGAACCGGCTCCCATAGCCAACACACTCATAATGGTTCCATTTGGAGTAGCCAAACCCAAAACAGGCAAAAAGGGTAGAACAATGGAAGCGGTTGTAATTACTGCAACGGTTGTAGAACCTTGTGCCGTTTTTAAAATAACTGCAATTAGGAAAGGAAATAATATGCCCAAATGTTTTAAAGGCAATTGGCCGGCATACTGGCCAATATTTGTAACTGTTAATACTGCTCCAAATGCGCCTCCTGCAGCTGTGATCATTAATATATTACCCGCTTTTTCTACAGCATGTTGTAATACCAACTGTAGTCCATTTGAGTTATATTTACGAATACTGCTTAATGCCAGCAATACACCAATGGTTAGCGCAGCAACAGGATCGCCCAATACGAGCCAGGAATGCAAAAAATGAGTGGGAGGAATTTGGGAATTCAAAACAGATTTTGCTGCAATCAGTACAATAGGTAAGATAACCGGTAAAAAAGCGGAAATAACGTTGGGGCATTGCTGTATTATCTCCGTTGCTTCCTCATCAAGAGGGGTAATAGCCTGAACAGAAATTTTTTTCCCGGCATAGATTGCCCAAAAATATCCGGTTAACATAGCCGGTATCGCCACCAGTATTCCCGTCCACAACAGTTTTCCCAAATCAACCTGCAGCAGTAATGCAGCAGCAGTAATGCCCGGATGTGGCGGCACTAATGCATGTACAGCAAATAAACCCGTGGATAAACAAACCGCCAGCACAATCATAGGTATGCCCGTTTTTCTTGCCAGAGTGTTATTCAAACCACTTAATACAATATATCCTGAATCACAAAAAATGGGTAACCCTACCAAAAAGCCGGTGATGCTCATGGCAAAGGCAGCATTTTTTTCACCCACCAGCTTTAAAATATACTGCGCCATAACCGTTGTACTTTTGGTATGCTCCAGTAATGCACCTAAAGTAGTACCCAGAACAATCAGTAAACCCAACGATTGCATGGTATTGCCAAATCCGGTTTTCATTGCCGTAATAATAGCATCAGCCGGTAATTGCACACCCAATCCTACCACCACAGCGGCAATGCATAAAGCAAAGAAAGGCGATAGCCTATATTTTACTGTTAAAAGTATAATCAGGAATAATCCTACTATAAAAACAACGAGTAATTGAAGCATAGGTTGTGTTTATATGAATGTGATGTATGCCAATGGATGTAAAATCAGGGTATCAACACGATTACCAAATCCATCACATTGGTTTGTGTAGGGCCTGTTTTTATTAATCCATTTACAACTTCAAAAAAATGATAGGAATCGTTTTGCTGTAAGTATTCAGTTGCATTGATTCCCAATTGAATTGCTTGTTGCATCTGTTCAATATTTGTATAAGCCCCTGCAGCATCGGTGGGGCCATCGGTTCCATCAGTACCGCCGGATAAAATAACCAAATTGGAATGTTCCGGCAATGCCAGTGCAGCAGACAATGCTAATTCCTGATTACGTCCGCCCAGGCCTTTTCCCTGAATGGTAACGGTAGTTTCACCCCCGAACAACAAACAACCGGGGCGTGGCCCATTATAGCCAATTGCTTGTTGCACAATTGCAACACCCACTTCTTTTGCTTCGCCGGTTAGGTGCCGGGTAACAATTGTAGTATGGTATCCTAATTTTTCTGCAGTATTTTTTGCCGACTGCAATGCCGTACCATTACTACCCAATAGAAAATAATGCGTTTTTTTGAAACAGGAGTCATCATTTTTGGGTGTATCAGCAATCATCCCGTTCAGCCCTTTCTGCAAATGTTGTATTACTGAATTTGGTATGCGATGTTGTAAATGATATTTCAGTACTACTGTCCATGCGTCAGCAAAAGTAGTAGTATCCGGAAAAGTAGGCCCGGAGCCAATTATAGAGGGGTCATCTCCAATCACATCTGAAATGGCAAACGTAATAACACTGGCCGGCATCAGTAATCTGGCTAATTGTCCACCTTTAATGGCACTCAGGTGTTTGCGCAGCGTGTTCATTTCCTGAATGGTAGCACCCGATGCCAATAACAATTGAAAAGTTTGCTGCAGTTCAAATAAAGCAATACCCGGTGGTGTATCGGCTAACAGCGCAGAAGCACCGCCGGATAATAAAAACAGTACCACATCCTGTTCGGTTAACTGCTGTGCAAAATGAATAATAGCTTGGGCGGCAATTAAACTTTGTGCATCAGGCAAAGGATGCCCCGCTTCTATTAATTGCATGTTTTGTAACGGCAATCCGTGACCGTATTTTGTAACGACTATACCACCAGAAAGCATTTTGCCTACAATAGTTTCTGTAGCCAAAGCCATGGCAGCAGCAGCTTTTCCTGCAGCCAATACATATATTTTGCCATTGGGATGAAGCCTGAATGGTAATTCTTCAACATACAACACACCACTCTTCACCTCCAACTTGCTTTGTAATAACACCGCAGGTTGAACAGCTGCAATAGCTTGCTGAAATATATATACTGCATCTTCGGTTAATAACATACATTTACTTTATACAGCTACTGTATAAAGATACTGTGTTGTAGCGATGTAGTGTACAACAACATTCAATTGTAAACAAGCCATTAACTTAATAATCATTATTTCTTCGTCCAAAAGAAAGAACCATTGTATAGCGTATTGCCATAGTTGTATAATACTTTGTTTTTGAAGTAACGGTTGTCCGCTCTAAGTTCAATCATAGACCGATACCTTGCCGGCCTGAATAAATATCCCAAACCGGCAGAGGCCACCAAGCCGTGCATATTGATGTCAATTTTGTTGGAAGAAGTGTCTTCATGCGTTTCTACACCATAAAGATTATACCCCAATTGTGGATGAACAAAAAAACCTGCATCATCAAATGAACGGTTAAGTGTATACATGTATCCTAATTTAAGTAGGCAATAAGCCACACCATAGTAACCAACATAATATGCGTTTTTTTCCGAAAAAACCATTGTACCAATTTCTATAGTGGCTGCGTCAGATTCGTTCAATAGTATTGCTCCTGCAACATAAGCACCAAATCCGAAATTGTATTTTATTCCATTCTGGGGAAGCATACTGGCAATTTCAATTTATGCAGTGGCAGAATAAGCCGTTAATAATACCAGCAGGTTAAGTAAAATTTTATACAAAAAAAATTTTTTAAGCAATTGAATGGTTAATGCATATCGCCGAACTGCATTAATTAAATTCAACTAAAGCTTTCAATTGATTTGCATTTTATACAACAATAAAGTTAGAAAAGACCATATTGGTTGTTAACGTATTTTTACGTTTTGAAATAGATATTAAATATAATTTTTACAGGCATCGTAAAATATAATTGCTACACTTGAAATGGAGAGAAAATAAGCTGAACCCCAAAATATGCCACTGAAGAGAACCTGAATTTTTACTTATATTTATAAGAATCGAATAAAATGGACTTAATTGTTATTACTCCTCCTGAAAATACATCCAATGAAACAGAAATGATTCATCAGATGTTTCAATTAGGCTTACAGAGGCTTCATATTAGAAAACCGAAAGCAAGTATAGAAGATTATCATAAATTCCTTGAAAAGATAGACCCCTCTTTTTACCCCTGCATTTCTATTCATGCACATCCGGAGCTAATAAAAAATTTCACATCAATCGGATATCATTGCACAGGGGAAACAGTTCATGATCTTACAAAAATGGCTAATGTTTTTTCTAGTTTACCAAAAATAATCTCAGCTTCATTTCATTCATGGAAGGAATTAGAAAACAACAATCATCCATTTGAATATATTTTTATCAGCCCCGTTTTTAACAGTATTTCTAAATCTGGATATACAGGAAACATTAATATTTCTGACATACAGGCTACCCGTTTAAAAATAACTACGCAAAAGAAGGTTTGTCCAAAAATTATTGGTTTGGGAGGAATTTCAGAAACGAATCTTCATTTGTTATTCAATGCCGGTTTTGATGGTGTTGCTGCAATAGGAAGTATTTGGCTTATGCCAAGCCCCGTAAAACAATTTATTTTATTAAAAAATTGTTTATCAATATTAAAAGAAAAGAAACCATAAAATATATTCATTAAAAATTATACTCAAATGACAACTGCCAATAGCTAATTACGCCAATACCGGCAAAAGAACTAACCGGAAGATAAACATTAGCAGTAGGACGAATACTAAATGAGCCAAGATCAATTTCAGATTCAATGCCTAGGCCAATATTATTAAGGTTAAAAGATTCAGCAGGTATAGAAGAAGATGTTGTGGTGGTAGTGGTTCCGCCGGTATTTCTACCCCTTCTGTTAGCAGTGGCAGAGCGTGTGGCTGCTGCGGCTGCTACACTGTTTTTTACTATTTGCGTAAACTTTGTACTTCTACCTATGTATTTTGTAATATTTAATAGTGAAAAATACTGATTAGTACCGGCATTTAAAGTAACTGAAGGGCTAATTAAATAGCTGGCATTATTTTTATCCCAGCTGAATGCATGACTTATACCAATTGTGGCGCCAATATCATAAGCTGAGGTTGACGATACATTCTCGGTATCTTTTCCAAATCCTACACCAGCCTGAATGAATGGACGGATCCAGCTTTTCTTATAAGTTAATGAGGAATATATCTCATTATTTAATGGCGTATAAGGAATGCTTGTATTGCCTGTAAAAAAATAGTGGCTATAATCTAAAACATAATCCCAAATTTTTTTATTATATTGTTCAATTCCGGCAGTAATCACATGCACATAAATGCCTGGAGTTGCCCCTCCCATTACAAATTTTGGCGAATACATAATACCAATACCATTATCATTTCTATAAGAAAAATAAGGAGCTATAGAAAAGCTATTTACAAAACTTGTGTCTGTTCCTAATATATTATAAACAGGTACTGGCTCTAAATTAATTCCTACCGAAGGATGCCACTTACTGCCGCTGCTATCACTAGCATTGCTTTGTGAATAGCCTATAGAGAAAAAATTAACAAAAGAAAATAACAACAATAGCTTTTTCATTTTTTTAATTAACAGGTGATAGGATTAGCAAAAATATTTGATAAAAAAAAGATTATTTTCGTTGCTTTATAATTTTTTGTAATAGATGGGTATATGTTTTATTTTCTATATCCTCTAATACCTTTTTCTAAGCTGTATACCTCTTTAAAACCCTTTTGCAGCAAGAATTCCATTGCTATTTTACTTCTGTTGCCTACTGCACAATACAGTACTGTTATTATTTCTGGATTTAATTCTCTATAATGATCTTTTAATTTTTTTATAGGAATATTTAATCCTCCTAAGTTTTCTTTATTGTGTTCATCGGTATCACGAACATCGATCAGTTGCAATTCTTTATGCTCGATTAATTCCAGCAATGTATTTAAATCAATAAAATAATTCTTTTTAGTACAGTGCTTCAGTTCAGAATGCAATGCAGTAATGGTTTTATTAAGGGGATTAGCTTTAAAGTGATATAGTTGAAATTGCATGGAAGTTATATCTATTACCAGTAACTTACCGGAAAGTATTTCTTTTTGCCCAGTGATCATTTTTATTACTTCATTTGCCTGGATAGTTCCGATAATTCCAGGCAAGGTTGCAACCACGCCAATTTCTGCACAGTTTGGCATATCATCATCCTCCAAGGGTTCCGGAAATATACATCGGTAGGTAGGACCATCGTGAAAATTAAATACCGATACCTGGCCTTCAAATTTATAAATAGAACCAAAAACAAGTGGTTTATTTTTTATGACACAAGCATCATTGACTAAATATCGGGTAGTAAAATTATCTGAACCATCCACCACAATATCATATTGTTCAATAATAGAAAGCGCATTCTCTGGGGTAATAAATTCATTGATGGGAGTTACATTCACAAATGGGTTAATTGCTTTTACTTTTTGAGATGCAACTGTTGCTTTAAATAATCCAACATCTGATGATGTGTATAAAATTTGCCTTTGCAAATTACTTTCTTCTACTTTATCGCCATCCATTATTGTAATGTATCCAATACCTGCAGCAGCAAGATATTGAACCAAGGGGCACCCCAATCCTCCGGCACCAATAATTAACACTTTAGCTGCCTTCAGTTTTAATTGCCCATCCACACCAATTTCGGGTAAAATTAATTGACGTTGATAACGTATTTGCTCTTGCGTAGTTAGCATACAAATTATTTTCTACACAAAGGGCTCCCAGTCTTTCCATACCGGTTGATACCCTTTTCTTTTTATCATTGCTACAATTTCTGCCGGTGTGCGGCTGTCATCTATTTCAAATTGCTCTAATGATTCTATTGAAGTAACATACCCACCTGGATTTGTTTTAGAGCCTGCACTAATACTGGTAATACCAAGCTGAATGATATTATCTCTAAAATATTCATTTTCACGGGTTGAGATAGACAACTCTACTTCTTCATTAAAAATACGCCAGGCACAAATTAGCTGTACCAATTCTTTATCACTCATCATAACCTTCGGTTCTATTAAACCTTCTGCCGGCCTTAATCGGGGAAAAGAAATACTATATTTCGTTTTCCAGTAAGTTTTTTCGAGATAGCTTAAATGTATAGCAGTAAACAAATTATCTGTTCGCCAGTCTTCCAATCCAATTAATACGCCTAAACCAATTTTATGAATACCGGCTTTACCCAGTCTATCGGGTGTTCCCAGCCTGTAATCGAAATTTGACTTTTTCCCTTTTGTATGATGTAGGTGATAATCTGCTTTATGATAGGTTTCCTGATATACGAGTACTGTATGAAGGCCTGCTGCAATTAAAGTGGCATAGTCATTTTCATCCATAGGTTGCACTTCAATAGAAATATTGGCAAAATGCGGTTTTAGTAAAGTAATTGCCTGTTGAATATAAGGAACTCCCACTGTTTTATTGGCTTCGCCGGTAACCAACAAGATATGCTCAAAACCCTGTTCTTTTAAATACATCGCTTCCTGCATCAACTCAATTGGGGTTAACGTTTTTCTTGCCAGCTTATTATTATAACTAAACCCACAATAGGTGCAAATATTTTGGCATTCATTTGATAAATACAATGGTATATATAACTGTAGTGTTTTACCAAAACGTTTTTGCGTTAATTTGTGGCTTAGTACTGCCATCTGTTGAAGATATGGGAGTGCTGCCGGAGAAATCAATGCTTTAAAATCTTCTAAATTGCGTTTAGCTTTATGTAAAGCAACTTCAACATCAACAGCTGTTTTACTATAAATGCTTTCTTTTAATGCATCCCAGTTTAGTAAATTATATTGTTCCTGAAACATCATTTTATTTTTTATAAAGCAGCTAAAAATTGTGTAAACGGACTACTTGCTTCTGCTATGCTGCTTTCTGCTGCCAGTCCGGCCAAATAAGCCATTCTGCCAGCTTCTACAGCTTTTTTAAATGCAGCGCCCATTGCTACCGGATTTTCTGCTACTGCAATTGCAGTGTTCACTAGTACAGCTGCGGCCCCCATTTCCATGGCTGCAGCAGCATGACTGGGCGAACCAATTCCGGCATCAACAATAACAGGCACTTTGCTTTGTTCAATGATAATTGATAAAAAATCTTTGGTTAAAAGTCCTTTATTACTGCCAATAGGTGCCCCTAATGGCATTACCGCAGCAACACCCACGTCTTCCAATCGCTTACACAATACCGGATCGGCATGTATATAAGGCAAAACAATAAATCCCAACTTCACTAGTTCTTCTGCTGCTAATAATGTTTCTATGGGATCGGGTAATAAATATTTTGGATCAGGATGAATTTCTAATTTAAGCCAGTTTGTTCCCAGCGCTTCACGTGCCAACTGAGCAGCAAATACAGCCTCTTTTGCATTTCGAACACCGGATGTGTTGGGAATTAAATGAAACTGATTGTTTTGTAAATAGGGTATAATTGCTTCGTCGGCAGATAAAATTTCAATTCTTTTCAGCGCTACCGTTACCAATTCGGAGCCCGAGGCCAATAAAGCCTCCTGCATTAGCAAATGATTTCCAAATTTTCCGGTACCCGTTAAAAGCCTGCTATTAAAAGGCATTCCTGCTATTATTAATGAATCATTCATTTTAATTATATATTAATAGTTCAAAATGTATTTGCGGATATTGTTTTCTGACATTCCTGCATGATTCTTTGCGCTGCATTCAACATATTCTTTTCTTTAACAATAGCGCCTGCAACCGCAATACCATACAATCCGGTTTGTAATAGTGAAACTATATCCTCAACCTCTATACCGCCTATACCAATTACTGGTGGTGCTTTAATGCCCAATGTTTTCAATTCTTTGAAAATAGTTCTATAGCCTTCTATACCAAGTATTGGGCTGAGTTTTTGTTTTGTAGTGGTAAACCGAAAAGGGCCTAATCCAATATAATTAGCAGTACTATCAGCTAAATTAATTATATCGCCCAGTGTGTTTGCTGTACAACCAATAATGTAATCATTTCCTAATAATTTTCGAGCATCTGTTATTGGCATATCTTCTTTTCCTATATGAACACCGTCGGCTTTAATATCAAATGCCAGCTCCACATTATCATCTATAATAAATACAGCCTCATATTGTTTACATACCTTTTGAACAGCTAAAGCAATTGTTTTGTAATGAGCATAATCTACCTGCTTTAAACGAAGTTGTATCCATTTTACACCACCACTACATGCAGCAGCAGCCTGTTCGGCAGAAGTGGCAATAAATTGTACGGGCTGAATCATATATTTTTTATTTTGCTTAAATAGTGATATCCGATAAGTGAATTGCTACTAGAAAGGAAATGATGTGTATATTTTGCAGCTGTTTCGGCAGCTTGTTCTATTTTCAAACCATTTGCCAATGCAGTTATGAGTGCTGATGATAGAACACAACCGCTGCCGTGTTTGCTTCCCTTAGGTAATCGTTCGTGTTTATAATGATAACTGTTTTTATTGTAGTAAAGCATATCTATAACTGCTTCTTGATGGGTTGTATGACCGCCCTTTAAATAAACTGCACAAGATTTACTGATTTCATTAAGCAATTGGAGATATTGAGCGCCAAATAAAATTTCTGCTTCAGGAAGATTGGGGGTTATAACATTTACTGAATTTAAAATATTTTCTAATAATTTTTTTTCAATGCAGTGATGAAATAAAAATCCTGCACTGGCTTTCAGGATAGGATCCCAAACAATAATAGCATCTGGAATTTTTTTTCTTAAAAACAGCAGAAGCTCATACAATACAGCCAGATTTTGAACTATGCCAATTTTAATATATTTAAAATGAAACCTACTTGTTAAAATATTTATTTGCGCTTGCATGTCTTTTAAAGAAACCCATTCAACTTTTTCAAAAGCAATATCATTTTGCCAGGTATTGGCAGAAAGAACGCCCAATCCATAACCACCATTTGCTTCAATGGTTTTTATATCAGAGAGGATACCAGCTCCGCCACTCGGATCAAATCCTGCAATTGTTAGTATATAAGGTCGTATAGCTGCCATGTTTATCTATAAATCTCTGCTCCTGTTTCTTTAAATTCTTTTGATTTTTCTTCCATACCTTTTATTAGTAATTTTTCTTGTTCCTCGCTAAAATTTCTAATATCCTGTGTAATTTTCATGGAACAGAAATGAGGACCGCACATAGAACAGAAATGTGCAATTTTAGCTCCATCAGCAGGCAGCGTTTCGTCATGAAAGGAACGGGCAGTATCGGGATCTAATGATAAATTAAATTGGTCTTCCCAGCGAAACTCAAATCTGGCTTTACTTAAAGCATTGTCACGATATTGTGCACCGGGGTGCCCCTTTGCCAGGTCTGCCGCATGTGCAGCAATTTTGTATGTAATTACACCATCTTTTACATCTTTTTTGTTTGGTAAACCAAGGTGTTCTTTTGGAGTTACATAGCAAAGCATGGCCGTTCCATACCATCCAATCATTGCAGCACCAATTGCAGAAGTAATATGATCATATCCAGGCGCAATATCAGTTGTTAACGGACCCAATGTATAAAATGGTGCTTCATTACATGCTTTAAGTTGTTTTTCCATGTTTTCTTTAATCAGGTGCATTGGTACATGGCCGGGGCCTTCAATCATCACTTGTACATCATGTTTCCATGCAATTTTTGTTAATTCGCCAAGTGTTTCTAATTCTGCAAATTGTGCAGCATCATTTGCATCGGCAATAGAACCGGGGCGCAAACCATCTCCTAATGAAAAACTTACATCATAAGCTTTCATAATTGCACAGATTTCTTCAAAATGTGTGTAAAGAAAACTTTCTTTATGGTGTGCTAAACACCATTTTGCCATAATACTACCACCTCTTGAAACAATTCCGGTTAACCTTTTGGATGTGAGTGGAATATAACGCAGTAATACCCCGGCATGAATTGTAAAATAATCTACCCCTTGTTCTGCCTGTTCAATCAATGTATCTTTAAAAATTTCCCAGGTTAAATCTTCTGCTTTACCATTTACTTTCTCTAATGCCTGATAAATTGGTACTGTTCCTACAGGTACCGGACTGTTTCTTATAATCCATTCTCTGGTTTCATGAATATTCTTTCCGGTTGATAAATCCATTAAAGTATCGCCTCCCCAACGGCAACTCCATACTGCTTTATCTACCTCCTCTTCAATAGAAGAAGTAACAGCAGAATTACCAATATTGGTATTTATTTTAACTAAAAAATTACGGCCTATTATCATCGGTTCACTTTCAGGATGGTTAATATTGGCCGGAATAATGGCCCTGCCTGCTGCTACTTCGTTGCGAACAAATTCAGGTGTTATTTTACCCTGCGGTGTTTTGGCACCAAAGCTATTACCGCTGTGTTGCTGATCCAGTATTTCGTGTGTTATCCTTTCCTCTATCCGTTGGTTTTCACGGATAGCAATATATTCCATTTCAGGCGTAATGATACCTTTTCGTGCATAATGTAACTGGGTTACATTCCTGCCTGCCTTTGCTTTATATGGTTTTCGAATATGTTGAAATTGCAGACTTTTCAGATCTGGATTATTTAATCGCTGTTTACTATATTCCGATGAGAAATCATTTAATAATTCTACATCACCGCGTTCAGTAATCCATGACTCTCTTATACGGGGTAATCCCTTCCTTATATCAATTTCTATTGCAGAATCGGTATAAGGGCCACTGGTATCATAAACTGTTACAGGTGCATTAGATAATACTTCTTCCTTTCCCAATGAGGAATGAATTGTATCGCCCAATTGAATTTCCCGCATAGCTACTTGAATATTAAACAACTTACCCGGTACATAAATTTTTTTTGAACCACTTATTGGAGTTGTTATAATCAGATCACTATCAGCTTTCATTTCTTTATCTTTCTTCATATTTATAATTGTGGTGAATAAAAAGTATTAAATAATTAAATTATCCTCCCTGCGAAGCCCGAATCAAAACAAGCTTATCATTTGGTTGTAATTGATACTCGTCCCAGTCTTTTTTTTGAATAACAGTATTGTTAACTGCCACTGCAATTCCATTGTATGAAGTAATTGCAAGTTTATCTAGTAGCGCTGTAATAGTTTGGCCTTCAGATAATTCTATCTGAGCCTCATTTAAATGAATAGTCATATACCATTAATAATGGTGAAATAAAAAATAACCAATAAACTTTAGGAAATACAAAAAAGCAGCAAAAAAAGAAGTATTTACTTTTCCCTACGCAGGCATTATCCTGATCAGGTAAAGGGTATCATCTCAGCCGTATTTCGGCACCCCTAAAGCATTTCAAAAGTAGTGTATTCTAACAATAAAAAAGAATTAAAATTTTAAATTGCAGATTAAAAAATCGCAAATTAATTTTTACTACATATAAATTATAGTAGCTTATTCTAAAAATTACTTTTTTGAACTACACCCAAATTGTATTAGATAGTTCTATAAAAAACAACTAATGCCATTTTGCTTGGTTAACAATAGCATAGTTTTGTAAACGCCTACTACCAGAGGCTTCCTGCTCCTTGTACAATTACAAAAAGCCCCTTTTCATTTACATAGCCTTTTCTAAACACAAGTATGCTTAGTGTATCTTTACCCAACAATGCTCGGCATTAGCCCAACCGCACACCGGATCAAATGTGTATTGTATAAAAAGAGGTAGCGCCCACTTTTCTTTCTTGTATCGAGGCGACAACCACACACCTCCATTAAAGGAGTAGCCCCCCACTACGCCTCTTTTCTTTTTACCAATAAATACCAGTTGTTTTCTAATGGCAAATAGCCATAATCGTAACAAAAAAAATAGGTATCGCCTTTTTTGTTGGTATAGGTATGGGTGTGGTAGGTAAATGAAAAACCTTTTTGCAACAATTTTTCTTGTGGCAGCTTTATCATACCTAAATCATCTGGCAGCAGTTCTTCTAATATTTTCCGATTTTTCATCAGGTTATTATTAATGTTACGCACATAACTACTGTAATAGCTTTTGGCCTTGATTTCGTTGTTGTAGGTATTGCGGCAGGCATCATCGCAAAATTTTTTATCGGCCCGGCCTTTTACCGGCTTACCACAACACAAACAGGTTTTTACAGGGGTGGATAATGACATCAGCAAAGGCTTTTAGGCTACAATATAGTCAATTTTTATCTGTGTGCAAACGTTTAAACACATTTATATACGATTAGAAATAATTAAAAACCGACTCCTTTTTTGAAGCGTTGACAATTTTGTGTTGTTAAAGCGGGAATGACGTCGCCGGCTTTAATTGAAATAAACAAAATTCATCATCGCTGTAAAAATAAACACAGCACAAATTGTAAAACTATGTACGCTTTAAAAAACAAAGTTCAGTTAATCGGAAACTTAGGTAATGCTCCCGAAATTAAAAATTTAGATGGCGGTAAAAAAATGGCCCGCTTTAGTATTGCTACCAGCGAAACCTATCGGAATATCAAAGGTGAAAAAGTAACCGACACGCAATGGCATAATATTGTAGCCTGGGGTAAGGTTGCCGAAATTGCTGAGAAATATTTACAAAAAGGAAGTGAAGTGGCTTTGGAGGGCAAATTGGTTTCCCGGTCATATAACGACAAAGCCGGTAATAAAAAATACATTACCGAAGTGCAGGTAAACGAAATATTAATGTTGGGGGATAAGCAAAGGGCTAACGCCTAATGATTCATCAGGTAGGCAATACAAGCAGGGAAGGTATATTCTATACTCTTCCCTGCACTTACCTAATTAAAGAACAGAGTATATGTTCAGCAAATCCTTACAACCATTGTTTTGTTTATTTTTTTATGCCGATGGTTTGCCATGGTTATTATAACATAATTCGGATTTTTATGCAATTAAACTAAAGCGGATTGTAAAGGAGGATAATTGAGATTGATTGTTGCGCTGTAGTATTGTGTGGTATTATTTTTATAAAGCTTGGGCTGGAAAAATAACAGAATTCAGCAATTGTATGATTACAGCAGATATTTGGTTGCCAAAAATCGGTTACCAATAAATGGAATGATGTAAGAGAAAAGCAACTGCTAATTTGTTTGTAATTTTAAACGTTAACCCTTGTTTAACTGTACATTAAATTGCAGTTTTTTTAAAAAAATGTTACCCGAATAAAGGCTTGCTGCAATAGTGCCGGGTAGGCTTTTAAAAATTACAAATTTTCTGTAAATACACCTGAAACAATCGTTCATTTGAAATAAAAAGAAAAATAATCATCCCTTTATCCGCTCATTTATAAAAATGCCAGAAAAGGTTTTGCAACCATCTGTTTTTGAAAACAAATTGCATCCAATTATCTTTATTCCCTTATGGTAACAGATACTTCCAATAAAACTTTTCAATTAGCCGCTGATTTTATTCAATATACCCAACGTTCTGTTTTTTTAACCGGAAAGGCAGGTACGGGTAAAACCACTTTTTTAAAATATATAAAAGAACAATCGTTTAAACAATTAGCCATTGTTGCACCCACGGGTGTTGCTGCCATAAATGCCGGCGGCGTTACCATCCATTCTTTTTTTCAATTGCCATTCAGTCCCTTTATCCCGGAAACCAATACAAAAAATTATTTTCAATCAAATGTCAAAAACGCATCGCCCGAAATGATGGACCGGCATTATTTATTGGGCCGAATAAAAATAAATACAGAAAGAAGAAGAATTTTTAATGAGCTGGAACTACTAATTATTGATGAGATTAGTATGGTTCGGGCTGATGTGCTGGATGCTATAGATACTGTGTTGCGCCATTTTAGAAAACGTCATTACGAGCCTTTTGGCGGTGTTCAGGTTTTATTGATTGGTGATATGTATCAACTGCCGCCTGTTGCCAGGCAGGAAGAGTGGCAAATTTTATCGAAATACTATGAAAGTCCTTATTTTTTCAGCAGCCGGGTTATCCAATCAGCCCCGCCCGCTTATATTGAATTAGATAAAATATACCGGCAAAAAGATGCAGATTTTATTGAAGTATTGAATCAAATTCGCAATAATTGCTTAAACAATAACGGATATGCCTTGTTGCACCAAAATTATCGTCCCGATTTTCAAGGTGCTGATACAGATGGGTATATTATGCTAACTACCCACAACGAGAAAGCAGATCATATTAATGCGCAACAATTAAAAAAGCTAACCTCACCCACACATACCTTTCATGCCAGTATAGAACAGGATTTTCCGGAAAAAAATTATCCTGCAGATGTTGCGCTTCAATTAAGAACAGGTGCGCAGGTCATGTTTATTAAAAATGATGCAGATAAAGCCAAACGCTACTTCAACGGAAAAATTGGCATCATTGAAAAAATTACAGATGATAAAATTTATGTACGCTGTACCGATGATCCGGATCTGATTGAAGTTAAAAAGTATCGCTGGGAGCATGTTCGATATGCACACAATGCACAAAAACAACAAATTGAGGAAGAGGTAGTGGGCTCGTTTACCCAGTATCCACTTCGTTTGGCCTGGGCCATCACTATTCATAAAAGTCAGGGCCTTACTTTTGAAAAGGCCATTATTGATGCGGGAGCAGCTTTTGCCCCCGGACAAGTATATGTAGCACTAAGCCGATGTACCGGTTTGCAGGGAGTACTACTTCATAGCAAGATTTCAGCACAGAGTTTACATACCGATCAACGCATTGTAAATTTTGCAGCAGGTTGCAAAACAGAAGCTTTGCCTTACACTTTACAGCAATCAAAAAAGTTATTTCAACAAAAAACAATTATTGCATTATTTAATTTTGAAACTGTTACTAACCTGGGTGCTGCTTTAAAAACACTTATTACAGAACAACAAACTGCCTTTAATGATACTGCAACAGACTTTGTACAAAAAATTTCAGAAAAAATTGATGCGCTAATTGAAGTAGGAAAAAAATTTCATCCGCAATTAATTCAATTGTTTCAGGAAGATGAACTGCCGGAGGCAATATCAGCCTTACAACTAAGAATACAGCAGGCCGCTCTTTATTTTGATAAAGAAATACAAACCCTGTTAGAATTTTTAAAAACCTCACCGGTAAGTACCGACAGTAAATTACAAGCTTTACATTACAATGATTTAATCAAGGAATTGTATACACAATTAGCAAAACAACAATACCAATTGCAATTATGCAACAATGGTTTTTATGTGGATGTTTTTTTGCAGAAGAAAAAAGCGTTTACAATGCCCTTCTTTTCCGTAAATGCATATGCAACCGCAATACAAACCACCAATAAACCGGTTCCGAATGCAGCATTGTTTAAATTATTAAAAGCACAACGCGATAGCCTTTGCGAAAGCAAAAATCTGCCCATTTATATGGTTGCAGGCAGCAATAGTTTGTATGAAATGGCGCAATACCTTCCACAAACATTGAACGATTTAAAAAAAATAAGCGGGTTTGGTACCGTTAAAACCGCTCAGTATGGCATGATTTTTTTAGATATTATTCAACGCTATTGCAATGAACATGATTTGCCTTCGTTGATGGATCAAATAAAAGTGAAAAAAGAAAGAAAAGAAAAATCAGACAAAGTAGTAACGCCTGACACAAAACTCATCAGTTTCCAACTATACCAATCCGGCAAAAGTATAGCCGCCATTGCTGAAGAGCGGCAATTAACGGTACAAACCATCCAAAATCATTTATCGCGCTATGTTGCAGAAGGAAAATTAAAGGTTACAGATTTTCTTCCCGAAAAAAAACTCAATTCCATATTACCTCTGTTAACAAATGATACTATGGCAAAAGGCATAACACTCATAAAGCAGAATGTTGTTGCTGACATTAGTTATGCCGATATTAGAATGGCCATTGCTTGGAAAACTTTTTTAGAAAAACAAAACACAACTATTACAAAATAATGCAACCGGGAAAATGTGTTCGGGTTCTTTCCGCTAATTTATTATATTACTTTCATTCGCTTTGCTGTGTAACATTTACCTTTCTTACCACTAAATAAGAAATACCAAAACTAAGTATGCCAATACCTGAAAGTGATGCATATCCCAAATAGTGTTGTAAAGGCGCACTTACAAAGCTTCCCAAAACAGAAGCAATGGCCAAAATTGCATTGAATAAGCCCATGGTAGCGCCTTTATTATAGGGAGAAAGTTTTACTACCAAATCAGTACCCGAAATACTGATTAATGGCCAGGTAATTACCAACAAAATAAACCCGGGAATTGCCACACATTCTTTTCCAAAAGGAAGGAAAAAAGCGCCAAACAACATCATAAAACCTGCAAAACGCAATAACAAAGCTGCCCGGTAAACTTTATTGCTGCCCCATTTTGCAGAAAGCTTTCCGCCATAAGTATATAAAATAATGGCGGCTGCAGAAAACAAGCCATAAATAAAAGAGGTTAATGAAGGAGATACTGCATACGCATTTTTTAAGGTTACCGGCAAATAAGCAAAGAAGGAAGAAATACCGAAACACAATAAAAACCAGGAAACCATAAAGCGGCCAAAGGGCGATGTAGTTTTGCTTTTTATGGAGCCAATGGTTTCATATATTTTTATAAAAGAAAAATGTAGTGTATTGCTATACATTTCAATTCTTGCAAAAGATCCGAGAAAATGTATATCCGTTATTTTCAGTAGTTTCTCTTTCAATCCAGTTAATGCAATATGCGGCATTTGTTGTTTTGGAATACTTTTTCTAACAATCAGCAATGCCGGTATTAATATGACGGCAGCAGCAATAAACCCAACCTGTATATTCACTACAAACGCACTGGCCATTAACAGGCCGGTTACCTGACCTATCCCATAAAATGTTTGTAACCAGGCAATACGGGGCTCCCATTCTTTCTGTGGATTAAACTCGACCACAAAAAGAGTAGCAACCGTAGTGGTGGCAGCAATAGAGGCGCCTGCCAAAAATGCCAACAGCATCCATATCCACAATGCATTAAAATAAGTAATACAAAAGCCTACCAGCATTAACACCGCTATTCCCGAAAAAAACAGCAATCGGTGCATTTGATATTTATCGGCCAGTCGGCCCCAAATAAACGAACACAATAACCCCAAATTATAAGCACCCAACACAATACCTACCCAACTTAGCTGATGCGATAATTCTGCCACCATTAATGGCAATAAAATGGGCATTAATCCCGCAGCTATAATTCCAACCAACGCATAACCATAATACCATTGCACTACCCATCGCCGTGGTTCTTGTAAATAATTGATAACCCGCTCTATTCTTAATTCAATCCTTTTCTTTATTAAAACTTCTTTATTCAAAAACATGCTTCCACATTTATATAATTCAACAAATACTAATTGGTGCGGCAAAGCAGCCATAAAATTATTGTACCGCAGGGCTTAGGGATATGCTTACAATATAATAAAAAATGATGGGTTTTTATGCGTAGTTTATCAATAAAAAGCTAAAATATAGCAAGCAGCATTCCAAAAACGTATGTCTAAAATAAAAGAAACGTTCAACTTTTTTTATTCTGTTGAATAATTTTTAATATTACTTGCTGTAATGCATTAGGTGGTAAGGTTAAATGGTTGTGTTGCTGTGGGTCCACCCAAATATCCGGCAAAACACCTTTTCCATTTTTGGGCCTTGCGCTATCTAATACAACCCGGTACATAGGCAATGTAATTCGCAATCTTGAATTAGGTAATTTAATGTGGGGCAAAAACAAGGCATTATTGCCATAATAGGCACCGCCTGAAGGTGTTCCGGCAATCTGTACATTTGGCTGCCCCTTTAAAGTGCCGGTAAACATAGCTGCTGCTGAAAAAGTATAACCATCTTGCAGCAAATAAATCTGTCCATTAAAATGTTTTTCTGCTTTAGGTTGGTACCAATGGTTTTCAATTCTTTTAGCATGAAATAAACCATCCGCTCCTTTCACAGAACCCCATTGCATGGGAAACCAGTACAACCACCAGGGAACAATGTAACGCTTATCCCACATGGTTTTATGTAAGGATACTGCTGTATCGGCCACCTTAAAAGGTTGCTGTATTAAATACTTAGTAAGTAGAACGGACTTGCTTACATTTCCGCCACCATTACCTCTTACATCTATAATTAAGTTAGAAATATTTTGTTCTTGCAACATGCTGAAAGAACGGCGAAAAAAACCCCTTAACCTGCCGCCACTAAAACTGCTTACATGCATATAAGCAACCCGATGCAAGATATCTAATTGCAATGAACGCTTTAATTGTAAAGAAGATATTTTTTTAGTCGGTAACGGATATGCCTTGTTGCTTCTAATTGTTGTAGAATGAATTGTAGTTGTGTCTTTTTCCGGCACATAATTTTTGAGGCTTATCCTATTTTTAGCTCCGGTAGTATCAATAAATTGAATTTGGTAAGTGCTATCTAAACCAAATACCAACCGATACCATGCGGGAAAATTATTACTGATTACTTGCGCTTTAAAATAGAGGTTATTAGCATCGGCACTGATAAACTGATACAAGGAATCGATAATTTGGCGGGCAGTATACTGATTAATGGACACCACTTCCATTCCTTTGGTGAGTATGGTATCTTTTGGATGCATGTTTTTAAATACATACAAATGGTTTTCCCAGTTCAACAAATAAAGCGGAAACATTGGGTACCGATTGTGCATCAAATAATTGATGTATTGCTTAGAAAACCGAACGGCTGTGTGGCCACATTCAATGGTGGCCACCATCTGCGCAACTTTATTGTGAAAAGCCAGCTCCGTTAGTGAATCTTTTACGGCAAGTTGCAATGCAGTAAAAGCAGAATCAATGGTTGCTTTTCCGGCATACCAATGCAATCCGGGGTGATTTTGTTGCAAGGTTTTTTGCAATAGTGCCACATCTTGCTGTAACTGTTTGGGCGGTATTTTTTGTTGTGGGGTATATTTACCCACAGCACAACCATGCAGTAATAAAATAACCAACAAGTATTGCAACGGTATTTTCCGTAAAGCAATCATTCCTTTTTTTATGTAGCCTTGCTTATGCATGAAAGGCATTCCATCCCTGCGCTGTAATATCAAATAAATTTCCTCCGCGGCTAATCATTTTTTTTCCCTCTTTAGGGTCGGTCATGTACCCAACCACGGCAATTTCTTCATTGATAGTAATGGCCTCATAATCTTCCTGCTTAAGGGTAAATACCAGTTCATAATCTTCGCCGCCATTGAGTGCACAAACAGTGGGGTCTAAGCCAAATTTAAAAGCTGCAGCACGAGAGCGGTCATCAATCGGCAATTTGTCTTCATACAACCGGCAACCTAAGTTACTTTGTTTGCATAAATGCAATACCTCACTGCTCAATCCGTCGCTAATATCCATCATGGCAGTAGGCGTAATATTATTTTTTTCAAAAAAAGCAATGATATCTCTGCGGGCTTCCGGTTTCAGCAAACGCCCTACAATATAATCTTCCCCTTCCAGGTTGGGTTGTATTTGTGGGTTTTCTAAAAATATTTTCTTTTCCCGTTCCATAAGGGTAAGGCCAAGAAAGGCACCACCCAAATCGCCACTCACACAAATTAAATCACCTTTTTGAGCTGTACTTCTTTTTACAAATTTATCGGGAGCTACTTCACCAATGGCTGTAACAGAAATCACCATTCCTTTTTTTGAAGTAGAGGTATCGCCACCTACTAAATCAACCCCATATTTTTCGCATGCTGCATAAATGCCTTCATACAATTCGTTCAATGCTTCAACACTAAAACGGTTGCTGATACCAATACTAACGGTAACCTGTGTAGGTTGCGCATTCATGGCATAAATATCACTCAGGTTTACTACAATACTTTTATACCCCAAATGTTTTAATGGGGTATACATTAAATCAAAATGTACGCCATCTAACAACAAATCGGTTGTAATAACCGTTTGTTTTCCGAAATGATCAATCACGGCAGCATCATCACCTACGCCAACGATGGTAGATATATTTTGTATTTCAAAATTTTTGGTGAGGTGTTCAATCAATCCAAATTCTCCAATTTCCGAAATTTCTGTTCTGTTTTCCATATAATTTTTTAGTAATTTTTTATAATGTACCGCCATTTACAACCTGTGTAAGGGCTTCATGTATTACACCATTGGTTGCAATAATATGCGGTTGATACGGACTGTAACGATTACCGGCAAAGTCGGTAACAGTGCCACCCGCTTCTTCTACCATTAAAAATCCGGCAGCACTGTCCCAGGCATTGAGTTTGTGTTCATAAAATCCATCAAATCGGCCGGCGGCCACCCAACATAAATCGATTGCCGCACTACCCAGCCTTCTAACGGGTACGCCCTTGCGTATTAGTTTTTCGAACACCTGAATCGGACCATTGGGTGTATCAATATAACTGTAGGGGAATCCGGTAACCAGACAACTGTTTAACAGAGCTGCCTTGGTGCTTACCTGAATTTTTTTCCCATTTAAGGTGGAGCCTTCTCCTTTTTCTGCAACAAACAATTCATTCATAAATGGGTTGAGTACTGCACCCAAAATCATTCTGCCGTCTTTTTCAATGGCAATGCTAACACAGCAAATAGGGATGCCATTGGCATAATTAATGGTACCATCAATGGGGTCGATAATCCATTTGTAGGCCGAGTCCTGAACCAAAGCACCCATCTCCTCACTCAATATGGCATGTGAGGGATGTGCAGTTTTTATTACTTCAATAATGGCCGCTTCACTTTTGGTATCTACTTCCGTTACCAGATTATTCATCCCTTCACTTTTAAAAGCAACTGAAAAATGTTGCTCAAAATACATTTTCATAACTCGTGCACCAGCCTGTGCTGCCTGAAGAAGTGTTTCTTTTAACATGCAACAAAGATAACCTTCCCTGCATTCATTTTTGTGGCATATTCAGGTGGGGATGCACCGAAACCCTATTTTTACATAACGGGTGTATCCTGTTTAGCTGATATATGACCATCTCTGTTATTATAGTTAGTTATAATGTTCGTTATTTTTTAGCGCAATGCCTGCTTTCTGTTCACAATGCTTTGCAGGGTATTGAAGGAGAAATTATTGTGGTGGACAATGCTTCAACCGATGATACGGTTGCCGATCTACAACCACAGATTCCGCATGTACACTGGATGGCGAATACCGAAAATGAAGGATTTGCCAAGGCCAATAACAAAGGCCTGGCAGCAGCTTCCGGAGAATTTATTCTTTTTTTGAATCCCGATACTTTGTTGCCGGAAAATTTTTTTAACGAAATCGTGGCTTTTGTATCACGCCAAACGAATTGCGGGGCTGTAGGCGTAAAAATGATTGATGGCGCCGGTTATTTTTTACCCGAAAGCAAACGTTCATTTCCATCGCCCCTCTATGCCCTGTTTAAATTGTGTGGTCTGGCAGCCATTTTCCCAAAATCGTCTTTTTTTAACTATTATGCACTCGGCCATCTTCCGGAAAATGAACTGCATCGCGTACCAGTTTTATCGGGTGCCTGCATGTTCATTCCAAAAAAAGTATTAGACACAACCCTTGGTTTTGATGAACAATTTTTTATGTATGGGGAGGATATTGATTTAAGTTATAGAATTGAACAGGCAGGATTTCATAATTATTATTTTGGAAAAGTTACCATCCTGCATTTTAAAGGCGAAAGCAAACCAACTGATTATCTGCAGCATGTGCAGCAATTTTATGGAGCCATGCAAGTATTTGTAAAAAAGCATTATAAGGGTAGTCGTGCGGTATTGATGGCGGTATTGCTGCAAATAGCCATTATAAGCAGCGCTTTTTTTTCTTTCATTACCAAACAATTATATGAATATACAATGGTGTTTTTTGATACTGCCTTGTTAATAACCGCCAATATTATTGCGTTATTTTTTTGGAAATATGTATTTCATAACGGTATCCCCTTTCACACCTTTTTTGTGCCCTATTCTATCGTATCGTATGCATTTGTTTTTGCAGGTATTTTATGGATGGGTGGGTTGTATGATGGCGTTTATAAACCTGCACAAACTTTAAGTTCGGGGGTATTGGCAATACTGATACTTTTAGCATTGTATGCCTTATTGCCCGAGCAGATTCGTTTTTCAAGAGGCGTAGTGGTGCTGTCAGGTTTTATTGGTTTATTATTTATTCTTTTGTCCCGAAGGCTGTTGCAACAACTCAAATGGATTTCGGTGACCGGTTCAATCAGCAATTCGGCTATTGCCCTCTGTTCGCCGGATACAAAACCCGCTTTACAGCAATTTTTAAATTCATCTACCCAGCACCCTTCCGTTTTGGCAATTTTTACACCACAGGAAATAGCAAGTTCTGATGCAGCTGCCTGGGCCCATCTGCCTGCAGCTACCCTCATTTTTGGCTGGGGCCATGGGTTGCCCATTCAATTGATTCTGCAACAGATGCAAAGCATGCCAGGGCGGTTTTACTTTCGTTTTTTCAACAAAAGCGCCAATGCCATGATTGGCAGCGATACCAGGGAAGAAAAAGGCGCTGTTTTTTCATCTGAAAAAAAATACAACATTGCCCTACCCGCTCAAAAAAGAATGAAGCGAGGTATGGATATTATGTTTGCCTTTTCTTGTTTTTGTATCAGCATATTAATTTTACTAAAAGGTGCTCAGGGTCTGAGTTTACTGCATAATGCATGGCTGGTATTCATCGGTAAAAAAACCTGGATTGGATATGCCTCTACACCAAACAGCCTGCCGCCGCTTAAACCCGGTGTAATAAATACACTTGGCAGAAATAACAGTCAATCCCTAACTTTGCCATTAACCCTGATACAAAAAACAGATGAAGTCTATGCCCAGCAATATGAATGGCCAAATGATATTATCTTTATGTTTCAGCACCTGAATGCACTGTTCAAAAATCCTTAACTTACAGCATACGAACCCAATTGAAAAGGGTTGTATATATGTATTTATGAATCAATAAATTATATCCCCGTTAATGGCTATCATTGATATACACTTGCCTAAATCTGTTGCAAAAGCTTTACACCTTCCCAGCAATAGTCCGGAGCGCCAACAAATTCGCGTTTTAAAAAAATTATTGCGAAGGGCTCGTTTTACCGAGTTTGGCCAGTTTTACCGGTTCGATGAAATATTGCTTTGTAAAAACCCTGCCAAAAAATTCCGACAGCAGGTACCCACCTTTAATTATAGCAGCATTTATCGTGATTGGTGGCACAAAACATTAGATGGCATACCCGATGTTTGCTGGCCGGGAAAAATTAAATATTATGCGCTGTCTTCCGGCACCTCAGAAGCAGCCAGTAAATATATTCCCATTACCAACGATTTGTTGGCCGGTAATAAAATGGTGATGGTAAAACAATTACTAACCCTGCGTAATTACGAAAACATTCCTTTTAGTTCTATTGGAAAAGGCTGGTTAACCTTAGGTGGCAGTACCGATCTGCAAAAAAACCTGGGTTATTATGCCGGCGATTTAAGTGGAATTACCACAAAAAAATTACCCCTATGGTTTCAACCTTTTTATAAACCGGGTAAAAAAATTGCTAAAGAACGCGACTGGAATAAAAAATTAGAAGAAATAGTAGAAAAAGCCCCGGAATGGGATATTGGTTTTATTGTAGGCGTACCTGCATGGATACAAATGTGCATGGAGATGATTATTAAAAAATATCAACTCAACAACATTCACGAAATGTGGCCCAATCTTGCATTTTTTGTACATGGCGGTGTAAGTTTTGAACCTTACAAAAAAGGCTTCGAAAAATTGTTGGGCAAACCCATTACTTACATTGAAACCTATTTGGCCAGTGAGGGATTTATTGCCTATCAGGATCGGCAATATGCTAAAGGCATGCGTTTGGTTACCAATGAACATATTTTTCTGGAGTTTGTGCCTTTTAACGAACAAAATTTTGATAGCAATGGCGACATGATTCAAAACCCGGAAACCCTCATGATTTATGAAGTAGAGGAAGGGAAAGAATATGCGCTGCTCATTAGCACCAGTGCCGGCACATGGCGTTACCTGATTGGTGATACCGTGAAATTTGTTGATAAAAAACGCTGCGAAATTATTATTACCGGCCGCACCAAACATTTTTTAAGCTTAGTTGGCGAACACCTGAGTGTAGATAATATGAATAAAGCCATTCAACTGGCAGGCGAACAATTAAATATTTGCATTCCTGAATTTACCGTAGCCGGCATTCCTTACCAAAGTTTTTTTGCGCATCATTGGTACATAGCGTGTAACGAACCTGTAGATGCAAATGAACTGAAACGCTGTATAGATCAGAACCTGAAAACATTAAACGATGATTATGCTGTTGAGCGAAGAAGTGCTTTAAAAGAAGTTTTTGTGGATGTGTTGAGTGAACAACAGTTTCTTGATTTTATGCAACAAAAAGGCAAAATGGGCGGACAACACAAATTTCCAAGGGTTTTAAAGGGCAATATGTTAAAAGAATGGCAGGAATATCTGCAACAGCAAATGGCCCACAGTAAATAAGAATTATCTTAGTAGCCAGTTTTATGATATGATTGCACCGTTTTTAAAAGGACTGGTTTTGGGAATTATGCTGGCTATATCGGTTGGCCCGGTTATTTTTTCCATCATTAAACAAAGCATTAACAATGGTCATAAAGGCGGTTTTACTTTCGTTGCCGGCGTAAGTGCCAGCGATATTACCCTTGTGCTGATTAGCCAGTTGTTTACAGAATTGTTTCGGTACCTGCTCGATTTTAAAAAAGAAATTGGCATTGGTGGCAGCATGCTTTTAATTGCCATTGGCATTTTCGTTCTTTTCTTCAAAAAAGTAAAAATAAATGAAGATGGCAGCCAGATGATTGCCATGAGTAAACGCGACTATGTTAAAACTTTTTTCTCAGGATATTTTATGAATACCCTGAATCCCGGTGTAATTGGTTTTTGGTTAGTTATTGCTACTTCGGTGGTTGACCTTTCCCGCAGTTACCGTGTTATTATGTTTAGCACTTGTTTGTTATTTGTATTGAGTACCGATATTGCCAAAGTATTACTGGCCGGCAAATTGCGGCAAAAATTAACCCCACACAACATTCACCTCATTAATAAAATATCTGGTTTAATTTTAATAGGCTTTGGCCTGGCATTAATTTGGGGCACTTTAGAATTCAGCAACCGGTTTTAACCAAAATTTAGTTGCTTAATGAAAATTTGCAGCTTAATTTACCCGCAATGAAATATTTTTTACTCCTCTTATTCATTTTCCTCCACTCCATAAAAACGTATAGCCAAAACGATTTTGTTTTGTTGAAAAAGAAAGGATATACCATCGATCGGTTTTACAATGGTAAAGCCATTACCGTTTATACAAAAGATCATAATACCTACTCCGGTTTTGTGTTTTTTTGCCGGGATGATAGTATCATTATCCACCTCGGTTACATGGGTTTAAAACCTACTATATTTGGCAGTACAATTGATAGTATTTTTATGGGGTTTGTTACCATTGCAGTGAAAGACATTGCTATTATTCCTGCCAAAAGAATGACGGGTGCCGATATTGGCAACCTTATTTTTAAAGCCGGTTTTATTATTGGCGGAATTGCCATAGTAAATCAGTTTAACATTCCTGTTCCTGCCATTTATCTGGCGCAGTTCGGCTCGGCATTAGCTATCAATTTTGCCACACAATACATCAAACCCTTTAAAAACAAACATCCCCCGGGTTACAAAATCGGAAAAAAATTTACGCTGGAATATATTCATCTGCCACCGGCAAAATAGTATCTTGCCGGCATGGCGGCAAACAAGTTGATATCCAAATGTTGGAAATGGACCACAAGGGTAGTATTGTTTTTATTTCTTTCTTCCCTGCTGTATGTAATTGCGTGCAAATGGATCATGCCCCCCATTACCCTTACGCAGTTGGGCAATGTGTTTAGTTATGGATTGAAAAGAGATTATATTTCCTGGAACAATATTTCTTACAATGTAAAGCTGGCGGCAATTGCCAGCGAAGATCAGTCGTTTGCCGACCACAATGGTTTTGACTGGGATGCCATTCAAAAAAGCCTGCACCCAAAAAAGAAAAAGAAAACCCGCATACCGCTCGGTGGTGCTGCCAGTACTATTTCGCAACAAACGGCAAAAAACGTTTTTTTATGGCAGGGCAGTGGCTTTTTTAAATACCTGCGCAAAGGGTTAGAGTTTTATTTTACTTTTTTAATTGAAAAAATTTGGGGTAAACAACGCATTTTAGCTGTGTATTTAAATACCATTGAAATGGGCCCCGGTATTTTTGGTATTGAAGCCGCCGCACAGCAATATTTTCATAAACCTGCCAAAAATTTAACCCGAATTGAAGCCGCCATGATTATTGCCTGTCTGCCCAATCCAAAAAAATTTACGGTAGTGCCCATGGGTGGCAGGGTTGCCTGGCGTTATCCGCAAATTTTACAACAAATGAGGAACATTGAAGATGATGAGGATATTCAAAAAATTATACGCTAACGGCATTCCCATTCTGTTTATACATACCACAAATTCATAATATTGATCTCACTGCCTGAATGGCTTTTTCGGTGCGCTCTGCATAACTACCCGAAATAATTTCCCAAGGGGTTTGTTGATGCATTAAAATATCTTTATAAATAGCAAATAATTCTATCCTCGGTCCCTCATCGGGATATTCCCTCAAATCATCTTTCACCCAGGGCACATCTACATCGCACAATAAGTACAAATCGTAGCTGCGTTCCGCTATGGCTTCTAAAATAAACGGGCTGCATTGCCCAAATACATATTCGCTCCACACTTTCATAACATACATATCGGTATCTATCAATAGGCAAGATGCTTTCGATAACTGTGTTTGAAGTTTCAAGGTAATTTCATCTTCCAGTGCTAATTGTCCGGCTGCAATTTTTTCCAAATCATCAAAAGTATAATCCTTCCCATGTGCTTCTAAATATTCCCTGGCAAATTCGGGCACCCATAGTGTATTAAAATGAGCTGCCAAATTTTGACATAGCGTGGTTTTTCCGGTACTTTCCGGCCCAATTACTACTATTTTTTTAATGTTTTGCTGCTCCAAGCCGGTTTGCTTTTCATTAATTTTTTATAAATACTACAATCTTCATCGTGAGCACCGGGTAAATAGCCGGTACTCATTAAAAACTCATGCACAATTTCACCGCCGGTAAACCGAAACGTTTTTTTAAACAACAACACCCATTCTTGTTTTGTTTTAGGATGATGATGGTCTAACCATTGTTTAAAAGAACCAAACTGTTGTTGTAACCCAACAATCACTTGTGCATTATAAATGGCCGCATCAATTTTTAGTCGATTTCTAATAATGCCTACATCCTGCAACAATCGCTCCCTATCTTTTTGCCCATAGGCTGCTACTTTTGCAATAGTAAACTGATGATATGCCGCCCGAAAGGCAGCTTCTTTTTTCAATATAGTAGTCCAGCTTAACCCCGCCTGATTAATTTCTAAAACCAGACGGCAAAATAATTCATCATCACTATCAATCGGAAATCCATACAAATGATCATGATAGTATTTGTGCAAAGCATAACCATTGGCATTTTCATCGCCGGAATGAATAAAAGAGCAATAAGGCAACATATTATTATAAACGGGTTTGTTTTGCTTTGGCTATCCAACTCGTTAAACCCATGATGGCCAAAATTAATAAAACAAGGTATTGAAAACTGGTAAACACCAATCCTTTATAAAAATTCAAGGGAATGGAGGCAACATTGGTAATAATCCACCACCACCAGTTTTCTACTTTCTTTTTATTCATTAAATACATACCTGTAAAAGCTGCAGCAGCGGTAAAGGCATCGGCTTGCGGTACTGTACTATCAGTAAAACGATGCAATACTAAAAACAATACTACCCAGCAAACCGCAAAGAATGCCACACTAATCCATTGTTCTTTTTTTGAATTATAAGAAATGTGCAAAACGGTTTGGTGATTCTTTTTTTTAGACCACATTATCCAACCAATAATGCTCATCACCGTGTAATAAAAATTAACGGAGGCATCGGCGTACAAACCATGTACCAGATACAAGTAAATGTAAATAATGGTACTTACCATCCCAACCGGATATACCAATATATTTTCCCTTCGGGAGAAAAACACACTGGCAATACCGCAAATAGTGCCCGTAAATTCTAAGAAAGAAGTTTGTTGAATACCTGTTATCAGTTGGTGCCAGATTTCTGTTACATTCACGAAATAGGGAATTATTGATGGCATCAAAGATAAAGGCTTCTACATTTTGTATCTTGCCTGTTCAACAAATAATACCATTATGATTAGAAATGCAACTGCCGTATGGACCGGCTCAGGTAAAGAAGGCAAAGGCCATCTTACCACACAAAGCACTACACTGCAGCAAACCCAATATTCTTATAATTCACGTTTTGCAGAAGGTGTAGGCACTAACCCCGAGGAGTTAATAGCAGCCGCACATGCCGGATGTTTTACCATGAAATTAAGTTTTGTGTTAGGTGCAGCAGGTTTTACGCCTGAACATTTAGAAACCAAATGCGAAATTACTTTGGGTGATGCCGGTATTACCCATTCGCATTTAATTGTTAAGGCAAAAGTTCCGGGCATTTCTAAAGAACAATTCGATGCAGCAGTAAAAGATGCAGAAGCCAATTGCCCCGTTTCTAAAGTATTGAATGCTGCCATCAGTTCTGATGCAACCCTACTGTAATAGTGCATAAACTGCAAAACTGGCCAGCCAATGCTCGCCCCCATAACTGCCGGATGTAATATGTGGTAAACTTGCATTCAAGTGAGCAATGGCAGCCCGTTGCAGCATTTTTTTTCTCGGATCTACAGCCGGCAGCTCTTTAGCTATTCCCTGCATACACCAACTTCGGCTCAACGAGAGGCCATCTAAATGCACAATGGTTAAGTCAGTTCTATCTGATACCACCGGTAAAATGGTTAAATGTTGTAAAGCATTTTTGCTAAAAAATCGGTTAAACCATTGCAAAAATTGCGGTTTGTTTAAAACCCGGCGCATTAAATCAGCCTCTTCTAATGAAGGCGATAAAAAATCGGTTCCATCCGGCTCCCAGATGGCCGGAGCATTGGCATCATTTAAAAACAATTGTTTGGCCGATTGTATTAATGCATTTTCAAAAGCAAGGTTATGGGTGGCCCTGGCATAATCTAAAGCCAGCGTCATCCCAAATGCGGTATTGGGATGTACGCCTGTTCGGTTGGCATAGGTTTGTTTGGGTAAAAACTGCATCCATAAATGCACTACCGTATCGCAAAGGGGTTGTAGAGTAGTTCGCCACTTTACCGCATCTGCATCCTGCCATTGCAACAATTCTTTTTGTAATTGTAACAACCAGGCCCATCCATAAGTGCGCTCAAAACTTTTGGAAAGTGGCACATTAAAATAGGCTGCTTCTTTTGCAATATGTTCCGGTGTAATATTTTCATTAACTGTTTTTCGTATCAAAGCAGCTTCCGGCAGTTCTGGAAATTGATTGAGTAATGCAACCAGCATCCAATGGCCATGTACCGTGCTGTGCCAGTCGAAACAACCGTAAAAAGCAGGGTGCAATTGTTTGGGGGTTTGCAATTGATCGCTATCACTGATGGCTACATGATTGATTTTGTTGGGATACTCCTGTTGTATGCAACGTAAGGGTAAGGCAGCCAAATGTGCAGCACCTGCGCCGGTTAATATAAACCGACTACTATCGGCATTTAAATAAAACAATGGTTTTTCAGACTGTGCCTGCAACGAATAGGAAGCCAAAACCCAAAGAACTGGTATCAAACGTTTCATTTTTTTCTGTTCAATTTACCATCTATTTGATATTTACCACAACAATTTTTTAAAAGCTTACATTGCCTTCGGTATTTATGCTTTATCCTGCTTTCTACATTTAGTTTGCCTATTTTTATGCAGCTTAAAAAACAAACCATTGAAAGCACCGCTTACATTTTTACAAAAACTGGCTTATACACTCATAAGCATTTGCTTGATTATTTTGCTTTTATACGAAGCGCAATCTTTCTTTATTCCGGTAGCTTTTGCTGCCTTGTTTACCTTGTTGCTGATTACACCTGCAAATGCCTTGGAAAAACTGGGTATTTCCCGGGGAATCAGTGCCTTGATCTCGGTTTTAATAGCCATTGTATTGGTAGTTGTGGTTTTCTATTTTATTTCTTCACAAATCATCGGCTTTAAGAGTGATTTGCCCAAAGTAGGGCAACAACTCTATATTGCCGTTGCTGATATGGAAAACTGGGCACAACAACGGTTTCACATCAGCGATCAGCATTTTAAAAAATTTATTGACTCTGTTACTACACAATCCATGACTAATACTTCGGCCATTGTGGGTAGTACTTTTTCTACCCTTTCTAATGTGGTGGTGTATCTGGTACTGATACCCATTTATGCATTTTTACTGTTATTGTACCGGCATATTGTGGTAGGTTTTTTTGTAAAAAGCTTCGGCAATGCCCATGCGTTAACCGTTTTATCCGTTTTACACCAAATCAGACTGATTATTAAAGATTATATTTTTGGATTGTGTATTGAATTGTTGATTGTGGCCATACTCAACTATATTGGCTTGTTAATTATTGGCGTACAATATGCCATTTTACTGGCAGTGGTAGCGGCCATTTTAAACCTCATTCCTTATCTTGGCATCTATACAGCCACGTTATTGAGTATGTTAATTACCTATACCAATAACACCACCACTGCAGTATTGGGGGTAGCCATTGTGATGATTGTAGTGCATTTAATAGACAGCAATATTTTATTGCCGAAAGTGGTAGGTTCAAAAGTTAAAATCAATGCACTGGCTACTATTTTAGGTGTTGTTGTTGGCAGCCTGCTTTGGGGCATACCCGGTATGTTTTTGGCCTTACCCATATTGGCTATTTTAAAAATTATTTTTGATTCGGTAGAACCGCTGCAGTCCTGGGGTTATTTATTGGGTGATGATAGCGGTAATTCAGAACATGTTTATAAAAAAATAAAAAATACTTTAATGCATTTATTCAAAAAAAATACCGGCTCAAAGAACAGCAAAAATCATAATGCATAAATTTTATTGTGTTGGGTTTTTAAACGAATGTCTGCTGACTTGGTCTTATGGTTTCATGATGAGTAACCATTCCATATGCAACAACTTAAAATATTTACTTTTTTCTTTTTTATTTCGTTTTTATGCCTCTCCAGAATGTTTGCGCAAAGTAGTTCAGATAGTACAAGTACGCACTCATACTGGGAGGCATCAGTAGATTATTTAAGTAATGCTGTGTATAATGGCAGGAAAGACTCTGCTGTGTTGCCTTATATTACCCCTATGATTGGTTATTACCACAAAAGCGGGCTTTATTTTAGTGCCAGTGTTGCTTATGCAGCAGCAGTTAATGAAAACAGAATTGATTATTTTTCGTTGGATGTGGGATATGATTTCTCCATCCAAAATTTCAGTGGCGATGTAAGGGCCAATAAAACCTTTTACAATGCACAAAGTACCGCAATTAAAAGTGATATAAAGGGTGGAATAGGAGCCAATATAAGCTATGATTTTAATTTTTTGCAAGCAGGTATAAGTGCAGATGTGATTTTTGATAACAAAACAGATATTGCTTTTAATACCAATATTGCCCATGCTTTTAGCTGGGGACCTGCCAAGCAACAATGGAGTATTACGCCAACATTGGCCGCTAATTTTAGCAGCTTATACTTTTATGAAGGCTATACCAACAGAAGAGTTGGAAAGGCCATTAAAAAAATAAACCCCAATGTGGTTTCAATAAAAGCATCTACAATTGTGCCCAACCCAGGCATTACTTTGTTAGATTATGAAGCCTCATTACCCCTTACTTTTGATGCAAAAAAATGGGGTATTGCATTTACGCCTACTTATGCTATACCTATGAATAAAATTGAAACTACTACTACCGCAACATATACTTTAAAAAACAGAGCCACTTATACCACCACCAACAATACTACACCGGCTTCCGAAAAAAACTTATCGAACAGTTTTTATGCAGTGTTGACAGTATATATAAAGTTCTAAACATAAAAAACCCTTCTCTGTTTTTTCAGAGAAGGGAAAACTATAAAAAATGAAAAACTATTCTGCTTCTGCAACTACTTCTTTCACTTCGGGAATCATGCGCTTCATCATGCCTTCAATACCTGCTTTTAAAGTAATCATGGAAGATGGACAACCACTGCAACTTCCCTGTAACATTAAATTCACAATTCCTTCTTTATAACTGCGAAATTGAATAGCGCCGCCATCCATTTCTACCGCAGGCTTTACATAATTCTCCAATAATTCTTTAATGCGTTTTACCACATCGTCATCATCTGCAGCAACAGTATTACCAGATTCCTGTTTTAATTGGGCAACTTCTTCTTCATTAATTACCGGCCCGCCATTTTCTAAATAATCTTTCAGAAATTGTTTGATGGTAGGAATCACATCCTGCCAGTCGCCGGTATCCGGTGTTTTGGTTAAGGTTACAAAATTGCTGGCAATAAATACACTTTTAATGAACGGAAAACTAAACAATTCTTTTGCCAATGGAGAAGGCCCTGCACTGCGTTCATCCTGAAAGTCAATACTTTTTCCGGGATACAGTAGCTTATTGGCCACAAACTTCATTGTTTCCGGATTGGGCGTCATTTCTGTATAAATACTTACAATGGTGTTGCCTGTTTTTATCATAACGAATGATTTATTGCTTCAACCCCAAAATTAATCAAATAGCAGCGAAAGGGGCACCCGAATGCCTGTTACCTGCTGTTTTTTTCGGGAATCGAAAGCAATACCGGTGCCATTTGTTTCAAAAAATAGCGGTAACCGCAAGTTTACTAAGGTTAATTTGCGCTGTTGTAAGGCAGGTTGCCAACAACAAATAAAGTCCGGCAAAGCAGGAGGGGATCCTAATTAACCCAAGTTTCCTAAAATAGAAGCATTTGAAACAGAATAATTTTGAGTTGCGAAAACAAAATTTCTATTCAAATGCTTCAGGACAAAGTTATTGGTATTTACTGTTTAGTGGATGATATACTCAAAGGTATCCATCATGTCGAACACAAGGAGGGTAAAGTAAGTGACAGTGAGATTATCAGCACGGCTTTAGGATCCGCTCCTGACTTGTCCAAATTAGGTCAGCAGGTTTAATTTTTGTAAAATTTCGATAGTTGCCCTGTTCAGTTTTGCTCTAATCTTAATTTCTTTACCTGTAATTTTATTTTTTAATCTGGCGTCCGTTATTTTTTTGCATTCGTGAATAAGTTTTCTGATTGAGGTTTTCGTTTGAAGCTCAATGTGCTTTGATACAACTAGTGCCATAAAGCAAATCAACACATGTAGTTTTATTGGTTCTTCTTTATAGTGGAATATTGGTCGTGTTTGTAAATCGCTTTTCGATATTCTGAAGGCTTGTTCTATTTTGTAGAGTTCGTGATATTGCTCTATGATTGTTTGATTGTCTACTATGCTTTCTTCCAGATTGGTATAATAACCTTTAATACCAAGTAGCGTTTGGGTTCTGTCTATTAGCTTTTGATTGAGTTCAATATTTTGCCCACTTGATTTTGTAAACTTTAGTTTTTTGTTTTTAGAGGGATTGTCGATACTATGTTTTGCTTTTTCAATTTGCTTTTCCATTTCATACTTATCCTTGCGGTATCGAATCGAAGAGTAGCTGCAAATCAGGTATCCATTATCTGTTTTTATTCTAATACTTTTACCATCTTCACGAGTGATGCATTTGTCAATTTGTTTCATCAGTTCATTTGACAAATTGCCCAATCTCGCACCTACAATGTAATTGATTTCATTTTCCGTGCTAATCATTGCTGCATCGGTAACTACCGTAAATGCTTTTACGTTGTTTTTTCTGATAAAATTTTTCACCACCGGAATAATCGTATGACCCTCGAAAGTGTTGCCTGCAAACACTTCATAAGCTATCGGAAAGCCTTCTTTTGTAACCATCAGTGCAACTAAAATCTGTGGTTGCTGGAATTTGTTGTCTTTAGAAAATCCATTTTTACGCAACTCATCTTCGTCAAAGGTTTCAAAGTATAAAGTCGTTACATCATAAAACAATAAATCAAAATTGAAAGCATAATGTTTTCGGGCAAAACCAAGGGCAATATTTTCTGCTTTTGTTTTTAATGTAAGCCATTGTGGTGCTGACTCGTAATAACTTTGCCTACGATGTTTTATGCCAAAGTATTCGTCTAACATTTCGATAGAACGTAGCTTGGATGCCGGTTCTATCATTCGCAGAATAACCAGGTCCAAAAGCAGGTTCTTCTTTACTTTGTCAAACCCTATTGTAATAATGAGTTTTGAAATCAACTCATACAAAAGCTATAGTGAACACCTATACATTCGGTTTGATTCAGGTATAATATGCTAGTCGATTGGTTGGCTTCAAACAAAGTCAATTGTTGTGACATTTTTTCAATAAAATCTTTGGCAATAAACAGCAAATCGGATTGCTCCTGCTCGTTATGTGCAGTTCCAATATGCCTTACAATTATTCTTTTCCTGTTTTCTATCTTATAAACTTGAATCGAAACTGAGTTTGCAGCGTACTTTATTTGCCTGATTTTGTACATCTTGACCCATTAGGTCAGCAAATTATCAAAAAAATTAAAATAAATATCACATTTTCAGTAACTTATAAATTAGCAAAAATATGGGCAGACAAGTCAGGAAAAAATTGGAAAGCTGGGCAACCAATGGAAAGATACCCTGCTGCTAGAAAGAAGAAGTAGTAAGGTGGGAATAGATTAAATGCATACACTAGCCCAAAAAACGGTGCAACATTTTCACATTGCACCGTTTTCGTTTTCAACAGCCACTATACTTCTTTAGGGAAATCGGCTCCTTCGGTTACCGATGCCCAAGTATCAAAATCATGTTGTAACTCAGCTAACTTGACTCTGGCTCCTCGCAACGCTGCAGCACCTAATAACAGCCGCAAAGGTGGGTGTTCGGTTTCTGTAATCTGTATCATGGCTTTGGCTGCACGTACCGGATCGCCGGGCTGGCTGCCACTATAACCCCTGATATCGCCCATATTCTTCCAGGCAGTGGTTGCATAATCTTCTATTTGAATAGATGTGTTTTTGGCTGACCGCCCTGCCCAATCGGTTCTAAAACCACTCGGCGCAATAATGGTAACATGTATGCCCAATGGCGCCACTTCTTTATACAATGCTTCACTTAAACCATCTACGGCATATTTGGTAGCATTATAAAAACCAACACCAGGAAAAGAACGTAAACCGCCAATAGAGGCAATATTTAAAATATGCCCACTACGGCGTTTCCGCATATACGGCAATACAGCCTGCATTACCTTCGCCAATCCAAATACGTTAATTTCAAACATCTTTCTTACTTCAGCTTCCTCGCTTTCTTCTACCGCAGCAAAATAACCAATGCCGGCATTGTTCACCAATACATCTATTTGTCCGAATTGATGGATGGCTGTTGTAACTGCACGCATAATCTCTTCCTGTTTCGTTACATCCAATGGCAATGCAATGGCCGTTTCCGGATACTTACTTACCAAATCTTCAATATCGGCTGTTTTACGTGCAGTAATCACTGCCCGGTAACCTTTTGCCAGTACTTCCTGTGCCAATGAGCGACCAAAGCCGGTAGAACAACCGGTAATCAACCAAACTTTTTCCATTATTTTTTCATTGTATGTGTGAATAAATTGTTGTTGTATGTAGTGATGCATTTATAAACAAACCCCATCGGTAGTACAAAATCCGCCGGTGGTTTCATTTGTTGCAACAGGCTGCTCTTCTTCCTGAACTTTTTTAAATACTTCCAGAAAAGTGGCCGGTTCCTGCGCACCAGATACGGCATACTTTTGATTGAACACAAAAAAGGGCACACCCTGCACACCGATTTGCTGTGCTGCATACTGATCGGCCCTAACAGCATCTACCAGTGCATCTGATTGTAACATGGCCAGTACGGTTGCTTTTGTTATCCCTGCTTTTTCACCAATATCGGCCAGAACAATTGCATTGCCTATATCCTTTCCCTCCGTAAAATAAGCAGCCAGCAATAATTCTTTTACCTTGCTCTGCACACCATACTCCTTTGCTAAATGCAACAGGCGATGCGCATTGAATGTATTATTTACAATCGCTTTATCGAATTGAAAATCCAATCCAACGGCTTTGGCCAGGTTTTGCATATAATTATTCATCTCCTTGCCTTTTTCTAACGGCACACCCTTTCTGTTAGCCAAATATTCATGAACCGAAGTACCTGCTGTAGGTTTAAAATCGGCATCTAACTGAAAACTGCGCCAGATGATTTCAACTGTATCTTTCCTATCAAATGATGCGAATGCTTTTTCAAATTTTCGTTTGCCGATATAACAAAACGGGCAAACCACATCACTCCAAATTTCTACTTGCATGGCTTTCTGTTTTAGCTTTATGGGTTGGTTGACCAGATGGAAGCATCTTTTACAAACACCCTTCTGTTTAATTTTAATTGTGCAATAACCAATTCAGCAAAATCTTCCGGATGCATCAGTTTTTCTTCATTGTTATTAATGAGGTTGGATTTTATAGCCAGTTCTGTAACCACCGTACTGGGTGCCATTGCCGTAACGCGAATATTGTGTTTGCGAACTTCCTGCATCAACGATTCGGTTAACCCCATTACCCCAAATTTAGAAGCGCTATAGGCACTGGTAAGCGCCGATCCTTTTAAACCGGCGGTGGAAGATACATTTACAATATCGCCTGTTTGGCGTTCTATCATTTCAGGCAAAACGGCACGGGTTACATAATATACCCCAAATAAATTTACTTTTATTTGTTGCTCCCATTCCTCAGGTACCAGTTCTAAAAACTTGCTGAATTTTCCGGTACCTGCATTGTTAATTAAAATATCAATAGGCCCTAATGCCGTATGTATTTGCGCTACAGCATTTTCCACCGCAACGCGGTTACTTACATCGGCAGTGGCGATAGCGGTATTTACACCCAATGCTTTTAATTCATCGGCTACTTGTTGTATGTCTTTTTCTGTTCTGGCCATCAGGCCAACATGCACACCCTCTTGTGCCAAGGCTAACGCTAGTGCCTTGCCGATGCCTTTACCTGCACCGGTTATCAGTGCTGTTTTCCCTTTTAAAGATTCCATAGTCTAAATAAATTTAAATGATGATAATACTTATAAACCAATATTATGATAATAATTCAGATGTTTGCAAAAACGGATAATCGGTATATCCTTTTGCGCCGGGTGTATAAAAAGTGCTTTGATCGGGTGCATTCAAAGGTGCATCTTGTTGAAACCTTTCTACCAAATCAGGATTAGCCAGGAAAGGTACACCAAATGATACTAAATCGGCATCGCCTGCATCCAATACCGCATTCGCACTTGCCTTATTAAATCCTTTATTAATCATCAATGTGCCTTGATACAAAGGTCTGAAATGTTTGGCTACCTGTGTTACGGCATAAGGCAAATGATCAACCGGCACAAACGGCTCGGTTAAATGCAGATAAGCCAGTTCATAATTGTTTAATTTTTTTACAATGTATTCAAAAGTGGGGATGGTATTTTCATCCATGGTAATTCCAAACAATCCGTTTAAGGAAGGGCTTAGTCTGATACCTACACGTTGTATATCAATTACCTCTTTCATAGCTTCCAGTATATCAAACAAAATACGGGCATGGTTTTCAATGCTGCCGCCATAAGCATCGGTACGATGGTTAGCAGTGCCATTAAAAAACTGGTGCAACAAATAACCATTGGCACCATGAATTTCCACTCCATCAAAACCTGCTGCTACTGCATTAGCAGCGGCTTGTTTAAAATCCTGAATGGTTTGCTGAATGTCTGCCAAAGTCATTTCTTTTGGAACAACAGTATCTACAAATCCGTTAACGGTATATGATTTCTCATTGGGATTAATGGCAGAAGGTGCATGTGGCAACTCGCCATTATGAAAATCCGGGTGCGATATACGGCCCACATGCCAAAGCTGCACAAATATTTTTCCGCCTTTTTCGTGTACTGCTTTGGTTACCAGTTTCCAACCCTCCACCTGCGCTGCACTATACATACCGGGTACATTGATATAACCCACACCCTTTTTATTAACGGGTGCCCCTTCAGTAATCAGTAAACCGGCGCTTGCCCTTTGTGCATAATACTCGGCAATTAATGCGGTGGGTGCATTTTCGGCATTATCGGCTCTGCTCCGCGTCATTGGTGCCATTACCATTCTGTTGTTTAAAGTAAGTCCTGCTAAATTGTACGGTGTAAATAAAATGTCTTGTTTCATTGTTAAATGGTTTACTTTTTGTTTGTTGAATGATTGATATTGTGTTATATAAAAATGTATGGGTATTAACTGCTATGCTTCATCTGCTGCAGATTGTACCACAACATGCAGTCCGGTTAATGCCATTAAATGGCTTGCCAATTGTATAGCTGCCTCATCTTGCCCATCAATGATGGCTGTTGCTGCAACAATACTTACTGATACTACTTTTGAATGTGGCAGCAACGATTGTATGGGCGCATTTTGTCCCTCGCCGTTTTTTATTTGCAGCACGGTTTTACAGGTAGATACTTCGGCAATTTTTTGGGCAACATATTCCTGTTCGGCCAAAGGCACGGTAATAATTATTACATCGGCCTCCCAAGATGCCTCCTTACTACAGGTAAGTATTTCTGCAGTATGCAACTGTTGATTGATTTCCTGAATTTCATGGAATAATGTTGCTGTTTGCAGTTGGTCATTATCCATTAATAATAACCTGTATTGTTTGCAAATTGATTTTGCAATCATTGTACCCGCTTTGCTATTTGCACCAATAACGGCTACGGTATTGTTATAGCCCTTCGTTTTCATGCTGCAAAGCTACAGCATTGTTTTATGGAGGCACTTGCGCCAGAACAAGAAAAACACTTGATGTAGATCAAGCCGTTTATTTAGATTTCATTAATTTTTTACGGATACGGCTCAGCGTTTCGGGTGTAATACCCAGATAAGATGCGATCAGGTTTTGTGGAATGCGTTGCAGCAACTGCGGGTTCGTGGCTGCCAGCCTGGTATATTTTTCTTCGGCAGAATAGCTGATGGTATTGACCAATCTTTTTTCTTTAGAGATAATGTTGTTTTGAAAAAGTATGCGGAAATAGCGTTCCATTACCGGTACTTGCAATAACAATGCTTCAAAATTATCGAGCGTAATCATCAATAATTCAGCATCTTCAATGGCATCAATATTGTATTCAGAAACATCTCCCGATAAAAAGCTGTATGTATCTGCCATCCACCAGCCTTCCCATGCAAATTGTATCATGTGTTCCGTACCTTTTTCATCTACATGGTACATCCGCAATAATCCCTTCTCTACAAACAACAGGTATTTACATACATCCCCTTCCTGTAATACATACTGCCGTTTACGCAGTTTTTTAGGAATGAAAAAAGATTTTAATACCGCAACATCAGTTGCCGAAAGAGTTACTTTTTCCTGAATATGCGCCAATAGAACATCAAACATCCTTGCAAAAGTAAAGGGAAATGTATGGATAGAAATGAAGTAAGCGTTTGGTTGAAAAAGGGTGCAACTTTAAAATAAAAGTCAAACCCTAATTATTTTTTACTTACACACTTTATAGGATAGTGTCCTTTAAAATAAAAGTCAAACCCTAATTATTTTTTACTTACACAGTTTATGAGATAGTCCTGCTTTTCAAGTAAAAGCAATCGTTTAAAATAGGAAACTTGAATTATTTATTCTTTTCATAATACTAATCTTTTAAAAGTTAAACTCTTGCTACCAAAGTTGATAAGCAAACCAACTTCTAATTTGTACGCCTTCAGGTAGTTGAGAGCCTGTGCCATGTGTACATCATCTAATTGAATAATGGCTTTCAACTCTACCAAGACTTTTCCTTCCACCACAAAATCTGCCCTGCGTGTACCAATAGGTTTTTCAAGGTCTTTGTAAAAAATATCCTGTTCTATTTCCCGAGCAAATTCCAAACCCGCTTTTTTCATTTCATAAGCCAGAGCACGTTGGTAAATCACTTCCTGAAAACCATTACCTAAAAACTTATGCACTTCAAACGAAGCCCCGATTATCTTTTCAGTAATGTCCTTGTATTTTAATTCTCCAATCATAATCCGTGAAATCCTTTAATCAGTTTAATCCGTGATTCAGACAATGAGGTTTGCAATGCTTTCTAATACTTCTTCTGCCTCTCTGTCCAATTCGCATTTCACTTAAAATGACTTGTGGCTGTCGTAAGGCTGCTTCTTCTTTTTTGTTTGGGTTTCTTACGCTCAAATCAAAAGTTCATTGGATTTTGTTTATAGCATTGTTTAATGTACTTGGTTAGAAAAGTGCCAAAATATTTTTGCTGTGGCAAAAATATTCAAACACAGACAGGAGTCAATGCTTGTTCGCTTTTTCGTTACACGTTTGTTGTAATGTTTGCATATAACTGTATTGCTTTCAAAGCAGTTTATTCTTTTCTGTACTGTTTTTATTGGTTCTAAATAACCCATATTATTGTTCACACCTACTCTCCTTCCACAACAATTACGGCATCGGGTTCGTCCTCCTTTTTTTGAATACCTGACAATAACAGCACATTGTTTTGCAACTGCACGGTAACCGGTTGCTGATTTTTTAGCCAATAAATTCGGCTGATATGGGTAAACGGAAATTGCGGCAAGCGTATTTCAGACACACTATCTGATAGCACATGCACAAACACCTTACCGTTAGTTTTGGTAATGGCACCCCAGTTTTGCGGACGCAAATACCCTCCCTGTGTACCATAAATACTACTGCCGTATGTTTGCAGCCATTGGCCCATATAGGCCAACCGCTCCTGAAATTCAAGTTGTACTGCTCCATTAGGCATAGGGCCAATATTCAATAAAAAATTAGCCCCCAAACCTGCTGCCCGTACCAAATAATGCACTAACTGAGCGGTTGATTTATAATTGGTATCGGCCAAATTAAAGCCCCATGAATCATTAATGGTTTCGCAGGTTTCTAATGGCAAATGCGATACAGACGCACCACCAAAACCACTGGTATTGCCGCCGGGTAAATCTTTTTCAAACATTTGAAAATCCTCGCCGGGCTGGGGTTGCATGTGGTGGTTATTACCAATTAAACAGGCGGGTTGCAAGCTGTGTATCAAGCTGTAAATTTCATTCAAATGCCAGTCAATGGCAGGCCGTTTGTTTTTATCTGTATCATTTTTTAACTGATCCCAATACCCGTCAAACCAAATACCGGCCACCGGGCCATATTGGGTTAATAATTCGGTTAACTGGTTTTTCATGAATTGAATATAATGGTTCCAATCTCCTTGTTTGGTTCTTCCAGTACCCTTCCCGGTTCGGCCGGTAGTCCACGAATAATCTTCTCTTCTCCAGTCTAATAAGGAGTAATAAAAAAATAAGGGCATACCCTGTGCATGGCAGGCGTCTGCTATCATTTTCACAATATCCTTGTGGTAGGGTGTATTCATAATATTAAAATCCGACTGCCGGGTATTCCACATGCTAAACCCATCGTGGTGGCGGGTAATAAGGGTAATGTATTGCATACCTGCCTCTTTTGCCATCTTCACCCAAGCATTGGCATCAAAATCAATAGGGTTAAAGAAATCCATTAAACGGGTATAATTTTTTACGGTAATGTTGCGGTTATTCATCACCCATTCTCCGGCGCCCGGAATACTAAATGGCCCCCAATGAATAAACAAACCAAATTTGGCATCCTGAAACCATTGCCGGGCTTTGAGGTTTTGGGGAGAAGGTTGATAGGTTGCTGCCGATTGTGCCGAAGCCGACAAGCAACAAAAAAAAGCTATCCCAATTAGGATGGTTTTATACATATTAAAATTTTAAGTGGTGGTAAGCAACAAGCCAAATTAAATAAACCCGACCATAAAACAATGAACCGGCTTTGGCTTAAAGTTAGCGGTAAAATGTCAAAACAACCAAATGATGGTTGGGCTTTGAAATGTGTTTTGCAAGTACTAAACAGGCAGATAAGCCATAGATAAGCCGCTCATGAGCCACTACTGATAAGCCACTGAAAAGCCGCATTATTATTAAGCGGTTTATTTGTGCTTTACTGCCAAAATATACTAAACTCAAGGCAGGATGAATAGATAAAAAAGATGGGTAAACACAAAACGAATACCTGTGCATCAACACATTGTTTTTGGGTTACATTACTTTGTACATTTTAGAGGCCGAATTAATATAATCGAGTGGATCGAAAGCTTTATCGAATGTGTCTTCTAATTCATTCAATTTGTTTTGAAGTGCTGTCATTTTTCCGCCAATGTCAGGATCGTCCTTATACTTGTTGAATACATCAGCATATTTAGCAATATTCTCATTGATGCGAAAAGTAAGTTGCCCGAAACGCATTTTCAATGATTGAATCGCCATCATTTCATTGTACACATTTTCCTTCCAATCTTTAGGTGTTTTGCTTTTTTGTTCTGCCACATAATCGCTGGCTTTTTGGCGTAATGCGGTTAAATACTGGTATCTTTTTTCTGCATCACTTTCCTGAGAAAAATTTTGATTAAAATCGTCGGCATCTACCTGTAACATATTCAGGTTTTTTTCGAGCGATTTACTGTATAGTTTTTGCAGATTATTCAGCTCATCGGTAATTAATTTCCATTCATGTTCCACTTCACTTTTATCATAATCAAACTGACCAACTTTGGCAGTAAGTGTAATCATTTTTTCACTTTCTGTTCTAAGCTCTTTTTCTTTTTTACCTAATGAATTAACATAGGTTGACATGCCGGAAAACAATACGGAAGAAATTGGACCCACCACCGGAACGGCCTGTGCAGCCAACCCTGAAAAATTTAATAAGTTATTACTGACCGTAAGCATCGATTCTTTTTGCTTATTGGCTTTTACAAAATCTTTAAATTGATTAAACCACTTGGTATAACCGGCATAATTCATGGGGTTGCCGGCATCAGTTAATTGCGTAAAAAATTCACGAGTGGTATTAAATAATATCAATGGCTTAATTTCTCTTTGCATGGAAACTAAGTTTACAATAGCACTTTGGTAATTGGCCTGGTAAATATTCATTTCATTCAGGTCTTGCGCCTTTTGTTTATCTTCCAATGCCTGAACCCGCTCTACCAGCTTATCGGCTTTTACTTTTACACTGGTGGTTACTTTAATAGCACTATCTAAATTATCTACTCTTTCATTAATGTGCAGAATAGTAGAATCAAACACCTGATTTTTCTTTTCTAAATTTTGCTGAATATCATTGAGTATTTTTTCGCGGAGTAATTTTTCGTTGGTTAAAGAATCGGTTATCTGGCAGTTGGCTGCAATTGTTATTGCCATTAAAAAGAGCATTATTGAAATATGTTTCATAAAAGATGAATTAAATTAAATATGAAATTATAAAATGCTTATTGTATTTAAAATTAACAACATAAAGAAACGATAAAAGCAAAGTTGTTGTATGAATAACAGATTAGGAGTTGATTAAAAAATTGGGGGAACCCCCTTATTTGTTTAAGTGAAGATTTTTTAACAAAATTTTGCAACCGCTATGAATTGGTTAACAAAATTTTGATACTGCTTCTAACTTTTAAGATTGTTTCTTTTATAGGGTAACTGGTGAAAATTGATTTTCCTTGAAACAATCTACAGAACTTTAATTTTACTTTGATACTTCTTCAACGTAAATTGTGTATGCTTCTGCAAGTTAAAATAATTAAATTAATTTGTATATTATAATTTTGTAATACACATGAACAATACCAACTACAACGTACCTCAAAGCAATCATTTCTACAAAAAATTATCATCAGTTCATATAACAAACAAAACATAAGAAATATCAACATTATGGAAGTACAGAAGCATCTTGAGAAATTATATAATTGATGCGTTGAGCCGTAAAAGTTGAATCGAGTTCGTTCAACCTTTGCAACGGTTTCCCAATATATTTTTCATAACTTCTTAAAAAGCTGCCATTGCTCATGTTTTTAAATGTTATCAATTCTATTGAGATGATTTCGTAAGGTATTTTTGCACCAAACCAGTGTTTATCGTTTTGTTGGCTCCAGGTTACAAAACACAATTTTGAACCGGGCGGATATTGCTTTGCTGCATTTGACCTTGCATAATCAACGGCTATATCATTTCCGTACAATATTGATTGGGTATTCTTAGCATGATTGGTTGATGAGGTTACTACTTTCCATTTAAGTGGATTGAATGAAATTGAATCAATCCGGGAAGCAGAAATATTGATTAGAGTATCCACTTTATTTTCAGTACGACCGCAACTTAGTAGCAATAAAAAAATTAAATATACACTATATGCTTTTTTCATATTTTTTATTTAAAAGTTAAAGGCATGGTAAACACAAAGTCATTATTTTTCATAGGCTGGTGACAACCCATACATTCAGTTGTGAATAATTTGTTCTTCCCATAAGGCAACAAAGAAACACCCTTCCATCTTGCAAAACCCCAACCATGCGTTGATGCATACTTTCGAGCATCTTTAATCATAAATTCAACTTGTATAAATTGTCCGGCATGTACATTACCTAAAGAGTCTCTAACCTGTGCCCAGGCAGCTTTAGCAAAAATAGTTCCATCAGGCCATGGATTAATATTTTTATTTGAAATTGCTTTTACAGCAATGTCATTCCCAAAAATAATCCGCATCGTTCCATTATCTAACCTATCGGTTGAACTAATAGCTTTCCAGTTTTTGTATGCAGGGATAAATTCTATACCATTTGGCGAAGGTGCTGTTGCAAAATTCAAAGCCTGATGTTGCAACCAGTTATTATATTGCCTATTTGCACTATTTATAACTGAAGAATCGGAGGGATTGTTTGTTATAAGAGTAGAAAGATATTTTTCAATTTCAGATACTTCGCTTGAACTTACTTTTGAGCCCGGATGAATTTTTTCATAAGAACCTAATGGCATTGTACCAAATTGAATTTGGTTGAGAGATTCGAATAACACACCTTTTTGTACTGTCTTAGGAATACTGTCCCACCGAGAAAAATTTAAATATTGCCTGCCTGTTTTAACATGTTGAGCAACCAACCAGTAAGCAGGTTGAATTTTATCAAACCACGAAAGATTGGTTTCATTTGAATGACAATCGTAACAGGCCTTTTTAAAAATTTGCTTCAAGGCAGGGTTCAATGAAAGATCATTGCTTTGGCTTGAAATTTCTAATTTTGGTTTGATAAACTGGATAGCTAAAAAAATAAATATAATTATAAATAGTGTTATCCTAAACAATTTATTTTGAAATAAATGTTTCATAATTACTTTTTTACTAAGTTAAAAAAAATTTTAAACCCAATTGTATATTTGATACTTTATTACTAATACTATAAATATTGCTTAAATTTGTTTAGCAGTTTGATTAGTATAATAATATTATTAATTCCAAATTTATTACATCAATTACATCAATTATTATACTATTTTTAATTTAACAGTTTACAGTATAAAAATTTAAATCAATTATTATGTTTGATTTCAGACTTCAGGTTTTTCATGCTGTTGCCAAGCGCCTCAACTTTACAAAGGCAGCAGATGAATTGTTTATTACACAGCCGGCAGTTACCAAACATATTCACGAAATAGAACACTACTTTAAAATAAAACTTTTTGACAGAAATGGAACAAAAATAAAGTTAACGCCTGCAGGAGAAACCTTATTACAACATACTGAACAACTGTTTGCCATTTACCGTACTCTAGAATTTGAAATGAACACACTATCGCAAAGCCATACCGGGAAATTACGTTTAGGGGCTAGTACTACCGTTGCACAATATGTTTTACCACCAGTATTAGCCGCATTTCATAAAAAATTTCCTGAGATCACAATTACCTTACTGACCAATAATACCGAGCAAATTGAATTGGCTTTACAAGAAAAGGTGATTGATATAGGAATTATTGAAGGTCAAAAAAAGAAATCTTATATAAAATATACTGAGTTTGTTAAAGATGAAATTGTACTGGTATCCCATATCAACAACCCATTGGCAAAAAAACTAACCATTCAACCTGAGGAATTAAAAAAAATTCCTTTACTATTAAGAGAACCGGGTTCAGGTACGCTCGAAGTAATTGCACATGCCCTAAAGCCATTAGGTATTAAAATTTCACAATTAAAAAGTGAAATGCAATTAGGCAGTACAGAAAGCATGAAGCTTTATTTAATGCATAGTAACTGCATGGCATTTCTTTCTATTCATTCGGTTTTAAAGGAATTGCAAAACAAAGATTGCTGTATTATAGATATAAAAGGATTAAGCATTGAACGTTTTTTTTATTTTATACAACAGCAGGGTCCTGCTGAAAAACTAGCCGAACTGTTTGTGAAATTCGCTAATTTTCATTCGGTCAGATAGTGTCAGTTCTATTTGAAGATTTAAATAGTCTGACTTACTATTTAATCTTTAACCTGGCTGTTAACAACACTCCCATATTATACAATTTTATTTTTCCTACCCCAATACCATTAATCGGCAATTGAAAGAATGGCTCGGCCTGAATTGAAAAACGGGATGAAATATTTTTTTCTGCTATTGCCGACAAATTTATGGAAGAAAAATAATGCTGGCTATTATTTACAAAACTAGCAGTTCGGGTGGTATCGTTACCAGATGGTCCTTTAAAATAAAACTGATATTGTTCCCGCTTCATAAAGTATGTGGAAGATCCAACGGATACAAATAAGCTCCCTGTTTTAAAAGTCTTAACTTTGAAAGCAACACTTAATGGAATTTCGATGACACTGCAATCAGCCTTAATATTTTTAAAGACAACACCTGATGCCCAGCTGCCTGTAGGGGCATGATAATCTTCATTCCGTGCTGCATAATTCTTTTGCTGCTGCATTATACTTCCGCGCACAGCCCATTTTTTCCCCAAAGTATATTGCAGCCCAATACCATAAACTGGTTCTATTGTTCCAAGTGCAGCAAGCCTGGTACCATTGGTCTGCATTCCGGATATAGCCATTAGGGAAAGTTCATTGTTTTTACTTATTTTACTTACTGATTTTGATAATTTGTTTTCAGTAAAACTGTTAGCATTTTGTTTGTCTTTACTTTCTACATTCTTATTTTGCTTCTTGAATTCTGAAATTTCAACAATAGGTTCTGGTTTCATTGTATCAGTACCAATCTTATTATTCTTTGAAACAAACCCAGATTTTCGTTCCTCATCAACTACTTTAAGATGATTATTAATTTTTGGTGCTGCATTGATTGTTACAATTGCAGTAGTTGAACTGTTGCCTGTATTATTCAATACCTCATCACTTTTAATGAAATTTTTCTGTTGGGTGAATACCTGAGTATTGTTTAGTTTGTGGGAAGAATTTGTTATTGGGATATTATAGATGCCCTTCCGGTTTATTCGTTTCATTGTTTCTGGTACAATTTTATGTATTGCAGGTGTATTGCTTGTACCATATTGCGCTTCATTTAATTTTAATTTGCCATTCATTTGCCCAGGTTCAGTAGTTGGTTTAAGAAACGAATTTGGTTTGTTCTTTTGATACTGTTGTTCAATTACAGATGCTTCTTTATTTTGAAATTTACTTTGAATTAAAATAGCATGATAGTGGTTATAAATAAAAAAAATGGAAGATAGTCCAACCAGAAAAAGGGGTATCCAAAAAAATAAAGGGAGTATCCGCCGTTTATTTTGCGGTAATTCCTTATCTAGCAATGCCTCCATCTTTTTCCATTCGTTTTCCTCAAACAATGGTACATTGTTTTGCATGGCCTTTTTAATTTTATCATCAAAGTCTTCAATCCACATAGCTTGTTTTTTATGTTAAATGAGGCAATAATACCTTTTGAAGAAATGCTCTGGCCTTCGATAAATTAGACTTAGAAGTTCCTTCAGAAATATTCAGATATGCTGCCACCTCTTTATGACTCAATCCGTCTACCACATAAAGATTGAATACAAGCCTGTAACCTGGCGGAAGGGTTTTTATTGCTTTCACAATCTCATCATGAGACATTTTATCCAGACCAGTTTCAATTACATGAGTAACTTCTTCATATTGTACATCCAATTCAGTAAAAACTGCTTCTTTCTTTTGTTTTCTGTAATAGTCAATGGCTGTGAAAATCATAATCTTTTTAAGCCAGGCTGTGAATGTCGGAATCACAATTTGAGAATCGGTACTGAAATGGTACAGTTCTTTAAAAATTTTTAAAAAGCCATCATGTACTGCTTCTACAGCCTCTTCATGATTATTTACGTATTTATAACATATAGACATGGCAAGACCGTAGTAAGAAGCATATAATTTTTCCTGACTTCTCCTATCGTTCTTTTTACATCCATCAAGGCATTCTATTAAATCTTCCTTTGTAAGCAAGTATTAATGCTTTATGTACATAATCGCAAAAATATAACATTTAGTTGCCCCATTCTTGCATTTTAATTTCCACAATAAAAGGAGCAAACTATCTTTCTAAAAGCATCTAACACATTTCAAACCATTAAAGCTAAATTTTTTTTGAAAGGATGATATACTTTTCCTAATGAACTTAAAATAAAATAATTGAACTCCCTGCCTGTATTAAAGAAAAATTAAAATATAGGCATTACTAAAATTTTTTAGAGAGGCAACCTTATCTAATGTTTTTTCGATGTTTAGCAAACAGTTGATTGTATTAAATGTAAAAGTTAAAAAATACTTTTTAAAAAAACATGTTGAAAATGTTTATATAATTATTTCTGCTAAACATTTTGCGGTTCTTCAACAGCAATAATGCAAAAAATACAAAAAAATATATTCAAACTGAATGAGTAAAAAATATCTGACAAAAAAGCAGGAGAAGTTAATCTCAATCATATAGTTTCAATATATCAATTTTATGTATTTAAATAATAATATATTTTTTTATGCAAAATATATTCAATAAGTATAAACAATTTTACATTAAGAAAAAGCAATTTGTTTAATGATATGAATTTTTTATGATACAAATTTATACATTACCTGAAGTTATTGACCATCATTTTTTTCAATTTAATTACAATTCATTTAAAGATAAGCTTTGTATTCTTAAAAACAAAGAAATCAATATGAAAGAAACAGCACAAGCAGCCACAACACCAAAAAAGGTTAAGGGTATATTAGACCGAAGTATCACTACAAGAGAAGTTATTTTTTTATTAGCGGTTGTATTTTGTTTATCACCTTTTATTTCTCCACCAATTGCATTATTAATGGGTTTAGTAATTGCTCAGTTTATTGGGCATCCATATTTACACCTCAATCATAAAGCAACACATATATTATTACAAATTTCAGTAGTGGGTTTAGGTTTTGGAATGAATGTAAGTAGTGCCTTAAAGGCTGGAAAAGAGGGTGTTTTATTTACTATTGTATCAATAACAGGAACTTTAATCATTGGTTTTTTAATGGGTAAATTTTTAAAAATAGAGAAGAAAACCTCTTATCTCATTTCTACTGGTACTGCTGTTTGTGGAGGCAGTGCAATCGCTGCTATTTCCCCCGTTATTAAAGCACAAGAGAAACAAATATCTGTTGCACTTGGCACTATTTTTATTTTAAATTCTATTGCATTATTTCTCTTCCCTATTATTGGCCATGCCCTGAATTTGTCTCAAACTCAATTTGGTATGTGGTGTGCTATTGCAATACATGATACAAGCTCTGTTGTTGGAGCGGCAAATAAATATGGATCGAATGCATTAGAAGTAGCTACAACCGTAAAATTAGCAAGAGCGCTTTGGATTATACCAGTTGCATTTTTATCTGCATTTGCATTTAACTCAAAATCAGGAAGCATCAAAATCCCATGGTTTATTGGCCTGTTTGTTCTTGCAATGATTGCAAATACATACCTGCCCTTGGGCACCTATTTTAGTAGATACATTGTATATATTGCTAAATCAGGCTTAACTCTCACTTTATTTTTAATTGGATGTGGCTTATCGAGAAAAGTATTGGTGTCAGTAGGTTTTAAGCCGCTTATCCAGGGAATTGTGCTATGGGCAATTATTTCTGTAGCTGCACTCTGGGCTGTTACAATGTTAGCTTAAATTAATAAATTATTATTTAGAAATTTTTTTAAACAATCAAACTCAAATGAAAATGAAAACAATCAAATCAAAATCCTTCACTTTAATTTTAAAAGGAGGTATTACGCTTCTTGCTATTGGATTAATTATTACCGGCTGCAAAAAAAGTTCACAAGGTTATGGTACGCCACAACTTCCTGTAACAGGGTTACAGAATTTTAATCAGGTTAACCTTGTGGCCAATACCACTGCCTATAATGCATTGCGAGTAGACACCATTCTGCAGGATGCATGGGGTATTTCATTTAGTCCTGCAGGTAATATCTGGTTAAGTGCCAATGTTACCGGATATGCCCCTGTGTACGACAAGGAGGGCAATCAATTATTATCACCTGTAGCTATTCCTTCACCCAATAGTGCTACTGGCGGGCATATAACAGGACAGGTTTTTGCCGGTAGTTCTAACTTTATGCTGCCCAATGGCTCTCCTGCCATATTTATTTTTGCAAGCCAGGATGGAATTATTTCCGGTTGGAACAAAGGCAACCTGACACATGCTATTACCAAAATAAACAATTCTGTAACCGCCTCCTACTTTGGCCTTGCGTTAGCCACTAATATGGGTAGTAACTATTTGTATGCTGCAAATTTTAAAAAAGGTACTATCGATGTTTTTGATAATAATTGGAATAGTGTTAATATAAATTTTACAGATCCTAATTTGCCTGCGCAGTATTCGCCATTTAATGTTCAAACAATCGACAATCAATTGTATGTCTTATATGCAAAAGTTGGTCCTGATGGAAACGAAGTGCACGCCAGTGGTTTAGGCATTGTTGATATATTCAACCCCGATGGAACATTTGTAAAACGCTTGGTTTCAAATGGAGGACAATTGAATTCGCCTTGGGGGATTGCAAAAGCACCCGGCAGTTTCTTTGGTGCAGACTCTACTAGTTATGCCAATACTATTTTAGTAGGAAATTTTGGCGATGGACATATTAATGCGTATAAAAATGATGGTACGTATTTAGGGCAATTACAGTCAAAAGGACAACCATTGGTAATTGATGGTTTGTGGGCACTTTCATTCCCACCCGTAACAGCAACTACAATTGACCCTACTCGTCTTTATTTTGAGGCAGGGCCAAATTATGAAAAAGATGGATTATTTGGGTATATAAAAAAATAGTTGTCTTCAATATTATTAATCAACTCGAAACCCCGGTTTACTACAAACCGGGATTTTGTTTTAAAGCATAAATGCAATACATAATATTGTTAAATTGACTTACCTGTTAAATTTAAATTTCTATTCAAAAAGAACCGCATCATCCTTATTACTAAAAGTTATTGACTATCTGAATTAGTGATTTCATTTGTGTTTTTTTTCTACCGAAATTTGTATTATAAAATTTATGAAAATGAAAAAAATCACAACGGCAGTACCAAAGAAAATTTTTCTTTCTGCCAACGAAAATAAAATAACTGATATCCAAGTGAATGATGAGTTTGATTTTAATAAAAAGAAGCAATCAAACGACATAACATTGAATGTAGGATTTGGCGAGAGTATTCTTAGAGTTTTCATTGCAATTTTTATGCCTTGGCCATTTATGTTTATTAATCATACTCTATTATTATATATTACACCTCTTATGTTTTATTTTTTTATAAGTGGCTTATTACATTTTTGTATAGTCAAGTATACCTGGAAGCGTTGGATAAAAAAAGATATTGAACCTGTTATATGTGACTTTGCTTTAGAGTTACATATACCAGTAGAAACAATATAAAACATCAATATAAGTTAGTAAATTCTTTGTTATGAAAAAAAATTGGTTTCCTCTGGTATTAGTGATTATTATAGCATTTGTGCTTATCAATAAAGTAATTAATGGATTAGAGGCGAAAAAGGAGGAAGAAAATAAAATAGCAGCACTTCTAAATTCAGAACCTATAGATACAGTTTGGAGAGGTTGGAATAAATACCAGATTCCTATAGATAGTGATAGCGGAAAATTAATTTGGTATGGATACGAACTCATTTCCAATACTGCTTATTATTTGGGTCCGAAAGGTATTATAGCACAAACTACCAACGGGATGAATTGTCAGAATTGTCATTTAGCAGGGGGAACAGTGCCTTATGGAAATAACTTTGGTAAAGTTTATGCTACTTATCCACAATTTAGGGCACGCAACAACGGTATGCAAACCATTTATGATAGAGTAAACGATTGTTTTGAAAGAAGTTTAAATGGTAAGTCAATGGATTCAAGTACTCTCGAAATGCATGCTATCTATGCTTATATGAAATGGCTGGGTAAAGGTATACCTAAAGGTGTAAAAAGAGGAGGAACCAGTTTAATGAAATTAAAATATCTTGACAGGGCCGCCAGTCCCGAACAGGGGATGAAAGTATATATGGCTAATTGCCAAAGCTGCCATGGGCACAATGGAGAAGGTCAACCAAATATTGAAGGCACTGGTTATACTTATCCTCCACTTTGGGGTAAACATAGCTACAATGATGGTGCTGGTTTATACAGAATCAGCAGCTTTGCCTCATTTGTTAAAAACAATATGCCATTTGGAACTGACTATCATCATCCAAAATTAACCAATGAGGAAGCATGGGATGTAGCTGCTTTTGTTAATAGCCAATCAAGGCCTCATAAAGATCAAAGTATGGATTGGAAAAATATTAATAAAAAACCCATTGACTTTCCCTTTGGTCCTTATTCTGATACATTTAGTGAAAAACAACACAAATTTGGTCCATTCCAACCAATTAAAGCAGCAAGATTAACTGCAGCAACACAATAACTGAATAAAAAGTTATAGCATTACTAATTTATAGTTTTTGCATTAAAATTATTATATATATTTTATCAAGTTTATTTTAAAAATTTTTAAAAGACAAGTACTATTTCATTATTTTTTATTTATTCATCATAAAAACACCTATCATGAAACAATTATCAACATTTTTACTGGGCTTTGTATTACTCATTACAACCGCCTTTGCGCAGACAAACGAGAAGAATAATGCTCTGGAAAAAAACAGAGCTTTTACCGGCGCTAAAGCTACCCTGAAACATTACAATGCTATTTATCAGCTGGATAATAATGATCCTAAAATTATTCAAAAGGCATTCAGAAATATTAATAATGCATTAAATGACCCAAGGCTTTTGGGAAAAATACAAATTGAATTGATTGCTTTTGGCGGCGGTACAGATGCCTATCTGAAAGGGAGCCCATATGAAAACGATTTAAAAAATATGGTTGAGAAAGGGGTTATTGTAGCCCAGTGTAATAATACGTTAAAAGAAAGAAAAATAAGCCGCGATCAGTTGTATGATTTTATAGGGATTGTACCCAGTGGTAATGGTGAACTAATTATCCGACAGGCGGAAGGTTGGTCAATTGTAAAACCATAAAACATAATTTTTCTTTTAGTAAAACAAATATTCTAAAAATTAAACAACTTACAATGAAAAAAATATTAATATTTATCGCAGTTTTCGCTTTTATAATGAATGAAGGATTTACCCAAGATCATCGTTTTGATCCTCCTTGGAATACACCACCTAAAAGTAAAGTAATGTTTACTATTCCGGGTGTAGACAATGTACCCGATTTATTTGGAGATATCAACAATCCACAACTCGTAGTTTTTTTTGCAGGAAATCAGTTTATGTGTCTCGACGATTTGATTGCCGCATTCAAAAAACAATATCCACAATACCAACGGATATTTGCAGAAACTTTGCCTCCTGGTATTTTAGCAAAACAAATTGAAGGGGGTTCGATTACAATTGGTAATATGCGCATTACCCTGCAACCGGATGTTTACACTGCAGGTAAAACCCGAATAGATAAAATGGTAAACTATTTTGTTGATACAACCGCCTACGCATATAACAAATTAGCAATAATGATACCAAAGGGGAATCCTAAAAATATCCATGGACTGAAAGATTTGGGAAGAAAAGACATAAAAGTAAGTATGCCTAATCCTGAATGGGAAGGTATAGGTAGACGCATTGAGGAGGCATATGTTAAAGCAGGCGGAGTTGCTTTAAAAAATGAAATTATGGATGTAAAAGTAAAGAACCAAACCACCTATTTAACACAAATTCATCACCGCCAAACACCTATGCGCATATTATACGCTCAGAGCGATGCCGGTCCTGTTTGGTATTCTGAAGCTTATTATCAACAAATGATAAATCATCCAATTGAAATGGTAACAATTCCTGATAATGAAAACATTACTGCAACTTATATGGCAGGGCTAATGAAAAATGCACCCCATAAACAGGCCGCAAAAGATTTCATGACTTTTTTAACCAGCCCAACTGCAAAAACAATTTATAGAAAATATGGATTTACTACAAAATAAGTAAGCAAATGAAAGCAAAATTTATAATAATATCAGTTTATTGTTTGTTTGCACCAATGCTTATATGGGCACAAACTAATGATACCTTAATGATTTATGGTCCGGGTGGGCCGGCCGCTGCCATGAAAGAATGTGCCGGCTTATACACACAGAAATATTCAACACCAATAAAAATTATAGCTGGCCCTGAAGGAAAATGGATAAATGATGCTTATAAAAACGCGGATATAATATTTGGTGGTGCAGAATACATGCTGACTCAATTTGATAAGAATCATCCCGGGTTAATCAACAATGCTACACGAACCGAACTATATAAACGGGCTGCCGGTATATTGGTTCGTCCTGGCAATCCCCAAAAAATACATTCCCTTAAAGACCTGACTTTGCCTGGAGTAAAGATACTTGAAGTAATTGGCGCCGGACAATTGGGTATGTGGGAAGATTTAGCCGGGAAACAAAATATTATTGGAGACATTCAAAAAAATATTAAAGGCGCTGCAGCAAATACAGCATTAGCCATTGATATGTGGAAGAAAGATGATAGATTTGATGCCATAATAATTTTCTCGTCCTGGTACTACAGATTAAAAGATGTAGCATCGCTTGTTACAATACCACCCTCACAAACTGTTTACCGGGGTACTCCCATTGCTATCACTTCTATCACTAAACAAAAGCAAAATGCAGCACATTTTATACAATTTCTTTTATCAGAAGAAGGCCATAACGTTTTTAAAAAATGGGGATGGGAGTAATATAAATGCTTATTTTAATTAAAAAATAATGACATGTTTAAAAAAAAATTTCAAATAGCCAAAATATTCGTTATTGGATTTATTGCAATAACAATTAATACTATAATATTAAAAGCTGCTCCCCTGCTACATATAGAAGCTGAAAGTGGCGGATTGCTGAAATTATTTATTTTGAAAACCCGGACATTTTTAAATCCGGGTTTATTATTATATTTAAAAAGTTTTATTTTTTTCATTATATTTCATTATGCTACCGGCATGGCTATGGTATTATTTTATGTCCTCATAAATAAAAAGTTTCTACCCGGCAAAGGTCTTGTAAAGGGGAGTATTTTTTCTCTAATCCCATGGTCTATAAATGCTTTTATTGTACTGCCACTTTTAGGACAGGGCATTGCTGGTATAAACAGTATTTCAACAGCCGGTATTGTATATTTTTTTATAGCCAACTGGGCATTTGGAGCTATCTTAGGCCTGCTATTTGAAAAAGTTTAAGCGCTCCAAATGTATATTTATATACAAAAATTTATAATTTAATTATATCGCATATAAATCAATCATTTATACTATTATAATTAATCAATAATTTATACTATTTTTTCATAATTTTATTAAATTAAAAAAATAAACTAAACAATTGCATTGGTAATAAATATATGCTAATATACTTTCCATAAATATTTTGGCTGTTTTAGCATTTACTGATAATGAAGCCTTATCAAAACGGACTGCTATATTTTGTTTTATCTTTTTGTTTATCTTCACAACAAAACACAAAACGATATTCCAACAAAATATACAATAAGCTTATGAAAAAACTACTTATAATTCTTTTTTTGTTTACTTCTTGCATGCTGCATGCTCAAGTAAATAAACCTAAAACTGTTGAATACACACTTAATATTGCTGATACTACAGTTAATTATACTGGCAAGAGGGTAAAAGCAATTGCTGTAAATGGCTCTATTCCAGCTCCTACACTGTATTTCACTGAAGGTGATACCGCAGTAATACATGTGCATAATGAAATGAATGTATCAACTTCAGTACACTGGCATGGAATATTGTTACCTAACCTCATGGATGGTGTTCCTTATTTAACCACACCACCTATTGAACCGGGAAAAACTTTCACCTTCCGTTTTCCGCTTATACAATCTGGAACTTATTGGTATCACTCGCATACAATGCTGCAGGAACAAAGTGGCTTATATGGATCGATAGTTATTCAACCTATAAAAAAAAGATATCAGGTAGATGGGGAATTGGTTCTGGTACTATCTGACTGGACAAATGAAAAGCCTGCTTCTGTTTTAACAACCTTGAAAAGAAGAGATGCTGCTAATGAATATTATGCATTAGAAAAAGGCTATCCCCAGAGCCTTGATAAATTATTAAAACACCATGCGTGGGGCGAAAGGCTAAAAGCAGCTTATAACAGAATGCCTCCGATGGATATTTCTGATGTTTATTATAACAGATTTTTCATTAATGGAAATACTGAATCAGACTTCTCAAAATATAAACCCGGACAAAAAATAAGATTAAGGGTTATTAATGGATCAGCATCCTCCTATTTTTATTTGCAGTATGCAGGCGGTAAAATGGAATTGATTGCTGCCGATGGGGTAGATGTTCAACCCGTTTTCATTGACCGCTTGTTGATGGGGGTTGCTGAAACCTATGATTTCATTATAACGGTTCCTACAAATGGTGCTTACGAATTTCGTTCAACAGCTATTGATGTTACTGGCCATGCTTCTGTATTTATAGGGCAGGGTAATAAAATAATGGCTCCTGATATTCCAAAACCTAATGTATGGAAAATGAGTGAAACCATTCATCATTTAACTGTAAATATGCCAGGCAGAATGAATATGGGCAATATGAATATGCGCTTGAAAAAACGAGGACATATGGGTAATATGCCAATGGACAAACAGATGATGGGAAGCAGTAAAAAAGAAATGGTTCAACAGGATAACCCTATGCAAAAAACTTCCGTGGAAAAAAAGGTGAATCAAAACATGGATATGCCGGCAATGAGTGCAGTTAAGTCAGATACAACTGGTAAATTCATAATGTTTAATTATGATATGCTCAAATCTTTTACACCAACAAACTTACCACAGGGAAAACCAACCAGGGAAATTACACTGAACCTAACCGGAAATATGTACAGGTATGTATGGTCAATAAATAACAAAACAATTTCACAACAAGACTCAATTGCGGTAAAGAAAGGAGAAAATGTAAGGCTGATACTTGTTAATAAAACCATGATGAACCATCCTATGCACCTTCATGGTCACTATTTCCGTGTTCTTAACAAAAATGGCGATTACTCTCCATTAAAACACACCGTAGATGTGCCCCCAATGACAACGGTGGTAATAGAATTTGCCGCAAATGAAGATAAAGACTGGTTTTTTCATTGCCATATCTTGTATCATTTGGCAAGTGGAATGGCACGTTACATACATTATGAAGGTAGTGAAAGAGATACTGCCCTGGCTAACTATCCGCTGAAAAAAATATTAAATGAAGATAAACAATGGTTTTTTTATGGCAGTTTAGCAGCAAAAAGCATGATGACAGAATTTAATGCCAATTATATTAATATGTCAAATGCAATTAGAACAGAAGCCAATACCAACTATAATGGCCAATACGAAATAAACCTAAGTTATGAAAGATATATTACAAATTGGTTTAGACCTTATATAGGCGTTGCCACTGTAAGACAAAAATATTATAATGTTTTTAGTGGGAAAGAAATTTTTCAACAAGAATTTGATTTGCCCGTAGTAGGCATAAGATATACCCTCCCTTTCTTTATCGAATCTGACCTTCGAATAAATTCTGCAGGCAGGGTTCGACTTCAATTAGAAAGTGATGAATGGCTGCTGCCACATGTTTTTTTTAATTGGCGTATCAATACAGATAAGGAATATCACCTTGACCTACAGTATCTTTTAAGTAAGTATATTTCACTATCGGGTGGGTATGATTCAAGGTATCAATGGGGAGGAGGATTATTAGTCAGATTTTAAAAAATAAACTTTCAGAAATTGAGGAATTATTATAGCATAATTGCTATTTTGTTTCGTAAACGAAATGAAGTTATTTGATTATCATAGTTTATTGTTTTGAATTGCAAGAAGATATCTGCATTGATATTTTGCATTTGGATACCTAAAACACCTCTTTCACCACATTGCGTATTACTTTAGGTTTACCCAAAGTATAGTAATGCAATACCGGCACACCGGCAGCTTTCAGTTCTTTTGATTGTTGAATTAACCAGGTAGTGCCAATTGTTTCTACCTCGGCATCTGTTTTACAATTTAAAATAGTATTTGATAAATCAGTGGGAATATCTACATGAAAAATTCTGGGCAATACGGTTAATTGTTTTTTAGAAGTAATGGGTTTTAATCCCGGAATAATGGGCACCTGAATACCCATTGCCCTGCAGGCTTTTACAAAAGCAAAAAACTTTTGGTTATCGAAGAACATTTGGGTCATAATATAATCGGCGCCAGCTTCAACTTTTTCTTTTAAAAACTGCAAATCGGTATCTAAGTTGGGTGCTTCAAAATGTTTTTCAGGATAGCCTGCGGTGCCAATGCAAAAATTAGTTTTACCACCATCGCGAATATCTTCATCAATGTATATACCGTGGTTTAAGTTCACCACCTGCTTTTGTAAATCAATGGCATGTGCATGTCCATCTGGCTCCGGCTCAAAACTGGTTTCATTTTTAGCTGCATCGCCCCGTAATACCAACACATTATCAATACCCAGAAAATTCAAATCAATTAAAGCATCTTCACTTTCGCGTTTGGTAAAGCCGCCACAAATTAAATGTGGCACTGTATCTATTTTATAATGGTTCATAATGGCAGCGCAAATGCCCACGGTACCGGGTCTTTTGCGTACTTCTACTTTTTCAAACGAGCCATCGGCTTTTTTCTTAAACATACTTTCGCTACGGTGGTAGGTAACATTGATCCAAGAAGGCTTAAACTCCATGAGCGGATCTAAATGATCATATAACGAAGTAATGGTTTTTCCTTTCAAGGGTGGTAATACTTCAAAAGATAGTAAGGTGCTTTTGGCCTGTTGAATGTGTTCAGTTACTTTCATTTGTTTAGGTGTATGGTAGCGTTGCTATTAAAAATCACGAATCTTTTAGCGCATTGGCAGGATAAGCTTTTTGACTTGCCGGCTTATCATGAACCGCTAAAATATTTGCAAACATAGCATCAAAGCAATAAAAAACCGCTTCCTTTACCAGAAAGCGGTTGATTTAATATCAAAATATTACACAATTAATCGCGGTAATGTAAAGCAGGCTTTCTATTGCCCAATAATGCTTTGTACTGGTAGTTGCCTTTGGCTTGCACAAATTCTTTTTTAGCTGCATCAATCAAAGCCGGGCTTTGGTATAAATCAATGGCTGTTAATGCCAATGTTTTAGCGGCTACCATCATGCCTTTGGTGCCAATTTCAGTTCCGCCACAGGCAGTGGCCTGCCAGCTATGCGCAGGAGTGCCTGGAATCCAGGTAGCAGCCCTTAGGCCAACGGTGGGCACTGCATAGCTTACATCGCCTACATCAGTTGAGCCGCCGCCAGCATCTTCCTGTTCTTTCAATGGTTTAATGGTAGCAGCCGACTCAATGGGTGGTACGGTAAAATTAAAAGTGGCCTGTAATTTTTTACCGAATGCTACTTCATCAGGCGTATAAGTAACACCGCCCACTTGTTCTAAATCGGCTTGCATAACTGTAGCCAGGGTTTTATTCAACAACAAATCGTGTGTGCCGCCAATAATTTCATAATCCATGGTTGTGCCGGTGCCCAATGCTGCACCCTGCCCGGCCTTTACCAACCTGTCGAAAATAGATTTTACCTGCTCTTTATTGGGGTGGCGCACATAATAATACACCTCAGCAAAATCGGGTACCACATTGGGCGCCTTGCCGCCATTGGTAATAATGTAGTGAATACGGGTTTCCTGAGGCACGTGTTCCCGCATCATATTGGCCATATAATCCATAGCCTCAACGGCATCTAAAGCAGAGCGGCCTTTTTCGGGCGATGCTGCAGCGTGTGCAGCAATACCATGAAACCTGAATTTAGCAGAGATATTGGCTAATGCACTGGTCATGGTTACACCATTTTCTGCGCCGGGATGCCAGTGCAATACCACATCTACCCCATTGAATAACCCTGCACGCACCATATACAC
>NZ_LUHG01000110.1 GCF_001623405.1 Hydrotalea flava | reverse complement strand
CGTTGGATACACGCAACTGACCCAAAGCAGGATTTTCAAAAGCCATTTCTACAACAGCCTTCTCAATTTCCGGCTCAATTCTGTTTTGCGGAATTGGTTTTTTGCGACTAATTTCTTTCAAGGCAATCGGACCGCCTGTATCATAGAGTTCTTTAATGCGGTAAAAGCTATCGCGGCTGTAACCGTAAACACGGCAAGCCTCTGATACGTTACCTAATTTTTCTGCTAATTTGAGTAATCCTAATTTGCTTTGGATTAACTTTGATTCTACATTCATTTCTGACAGTTTTTAAAGTGGTTAAATTGTTTGTTATTTCATTTGCAATTTAACCCAACTGTCAGATTAAGTTTTAACTATTTCAAATAATACATTGCACCTACCATTTACTGTTTATGTAAAAAGCGTTTAATCATTATTTTGTTGAACAGAAAATAAAATTAACCAATTGTGTGATTGAAGAGCATAAATGTAGCTTAACTTTGTGTTTATTTGTTAACTTAATTATAATTGTAACCTTGTTAGAGATTAAAAAAGCTTCCCGGAAAGAAGTAATGTTGCATTTGTCAAAAGAAATGGATGACATTATTGAGACTTATTTAAAACCAATTGACGAAAATTGGCAGCCCACCGATTTTTTGCCCCAAAGTAATCATCCCGATTTTATTGATGAAATCAAAGAAATACAGAAGGAGTGTAAAGAATTACCATACGATTATTTAGCGGTATTGGTAGGTGATATTATTACAGAAGAAGCATTGCCCACTTATGAAGGGTGGTTAATGCAGGTAGATGGTATTGCAAATCAGGAACCGCAAGGCTGGAGCCGGTGGGTCAGAATGTGGTCGGCAGAAGAAAACCGGCACGGCGATTTGCTGAATATGTTTATTTATTTATCTGGCAGGGTAGATATGCGTCAAATGCAAATCAGTACGCAATATCTTATTGCAGATGGAATGGATATTGGCGTTGCTAATGATCCTTATCTGAATTTTGTATATACCTCATTTCAGGAAACGGCTACACAAATTTCGCACAGAAGAACTGCAACAATGGCCAAGAAATATGGTAATAACCGCTTGTCTAAAATTTGTGGTGTTATAGCAGGCGATGAAGCCCGGCATGCAAAAGCATATAAAAGTTTTATTGAAAAAATATTTGAAATAGATACCAGTGAAATGATGTTGGCATTTGAAGATATGATGCGTAAAAAAATTGTAATGCCTGCACATTTTTTACGACAACAGGGCGAAAAAATTGGTGCAACATTTTCTCATTTCAGTGATGCCGCACAACGGTTAGGTGTTTACACTTCTAAAGATTATACTGATATTGTTGAAACCCTTGTAAAAGAATGGGGTATTGAATACATGACCGGTTTAACCGATAAGGCTGAAAAAGCCCGTGATTATTTAATGAATTTACCTGCCCGATTTAGAAAAGTGGCAGAGCGCACTGCTATAAAAGCGCCATTAGAATATGAATTTAACTGGATTTACCGATAATATTTATATAGAAATTTTAAAAAGCAGATCTTGTTGGGTCTGCTTTTTTATTTGGCAGGAATCTTGCTTAGATAGCTTGAAGAATTGAATTAGAAAGAAACGTTAAACTATTGTATTTTATCTTATTTTTTGCCGAATAGTTTAATAGTTCTGCCTTTTTTAAAGTCTATATAATAATAATATTGTCGCAGCATTATGTAACTAATTTTACTTTTTTAAAATTTGAGTGTATGAAAAAATTACGCCTACTTGTTCAACCATTATTAGCCTTTGCTTTTGTATTTTTTTATTCCGGGGTAAAGGCACAGGATAATACAGAATGGCCAAAAGTAATTACTGCCAATGATGGATCAATCATTAAAGTTTATCAGCCAGAACCTGAGTCTTTATCCGGTGATATTTTGAAATTTCGTGCAGTAGTGTCTGTTCAAAATTCTGAGAGGGGTGATCCTGTTTTTGGAACATTTTGGTCTGTTGCAACCCTATCAACTGATAGAGATACACGATTAGTGCATTTGGTATATACACGGGTGCCCAATTTAAAATTAAGCAGCGATAGTGATGTGAATCATATTGCTTACTTAAAAACAACGCTTGAAACACAATTACCTCAGGCAGGAATTACATTGCCTATGGATCAGTTATTAACCCAGTTAGATAATAATATAGAACAGCATAAGTTGGCGCAAAATTTTGATAATAATCCGCCTCATATTATTTATGCTAACCGCCCTTCTATTTTGGTATTAATAGATGGTGAGCCTAAAATGAAAAAAAATCCGAATTGGGGATTAGATGCCGTTGTTAATACCCCTTATACCATTGTAAGGAATACCGATGGACAGTTTTATTTATATGGTGCCAAACATTGGTATCGTGCCCCAAGTGCAACGGGGCCATTCTCTCCGGCAAATAATCCTCCGGCAAACTTATCTAAAATTGCCAGTGATGTAGATGCAGCCAATGATGCACAAGCAGGCTATAGTAGTAATGCAGAAAAAAGTGATGATAATGTATATACCGGCTATTCCGATATCATTGTAAGTACCCAACCTGCCGAATTAATTCAAACCAATGGCCAGGCGAATATGGTGCCGATTGATAATACTGCTTTATTGTACGCAGCCAATAGCAGCAATGATATTTTTCTGGATACTAATACACAGCAATATTATATTTTAATTTCTGGAAGATGGTATACTTCCAATAATTTAAATGGAAACTGGCAAAACATTGAAGCAAATAATATTCCTAAGGATTTTACTAAAATTTCTGAAGGTTCACCGAAAGATAATGTTTTAGCCAGTGTGCCCGGAACCTATGCAGCCAAAGAGGCGATTATGGATGCACAGATACCCCAAACAGCGAAAGTAGACAGAAATAAAGCTGCAGCTGATGTAACTTATGATGGTGATCCACAATTTAAACCCATTGAAGGTACCCATATGCAGTACGCTGTGAATACTGCTTCTTCGGTTGTGCACTATGGTAATCAGTATTATACTGTGGAAAGTGGTGTATGGTTTATAGCGCCTTCACCCAACGGCCCCTGGTCTGTTGCCACTGAACGTCCTGCTGAAATTGATATTATTCCGCCCAGTTATCCGGTATACAATTTAAAATATGTTTATATATATGATGTTACGCCTGATTGGGTATATATAGGTTATACGCCGGGTTATTTAAACACTTTTGTATATGGTCCAACTGTTGTGTATGGTACCGGTTATTATTATCGGCCATGGTGGGGCAACTATTATTACCCCAGGCCATATACATGGGGTTTTAATATGATGTATAATCCCTGGTATGGATGGGGTATGGGCTTTAATTATAGTTTTGGCTGGTTTAATATTGGTTTTGGTACCAGTATTTGGAATGGATGGGCCGGTGGCTGGTGGGGGCCTAGAATTTATCATCCACCTTATTGTTGGTCGCCACGTAATTATGGTTTTTATGGAAGAAATGTGGGTGGATTTGCCAGAAGACCGGTTATTATTAACAACAATCGTTTTGTAACCAATAATATTTATAATTACCGGCACGATGTAATTACCAATAACAGGATGGTGTACAACATCAGAAATGTGAATATAAGAAATGACCGTTACAACAATAATATAAACAATATTCATAATAATAATTTTGGGAATGATAGAAACATAAGAGGCGAATATGTTCAGCCCAATTTGCCCAATAATGTGGCCAGGCAAAATGTAATTTTATCTGGTAGACAGGGGAATGTTTATAGAAATCAATTGGGCAGATGGGAGCAAAGAACTCCACAACGGCAATGGGCTCCCGTTAATAACAATCATCAGGAAATAATTTGGAATTTAGATCGGCAGCAGGCTATGCAGCAAAGAGGACAAACAAGGTTTCAGAATTTTCAAATGAACCGGCCTGCACTTGTACAACGTTCATCACCTGCACCATACAGAGGTGGAGGTGGGAATAATAACAGAGGCGATCGAGGTGAACATTAATCCTGTTCATCGCAAAAAAACTGTTGAGGTAATTTAATGCCTCAACAATTTTTTTAGGAATGTACCTCTAAGATTACTTCTCCATGTAACTCTCAATGGGCTCGCAGGTACAAATTAAATTTCTGTCGCCATACGTGTTATTGATTCTGGCAACCGATGGCCAGAATTTATTTTGCGTAACATAAAACAAAGGAAATGCTGCCTGTTGCCTGCTATAACTATGGTTCCAGGTATCGGCAGCAACCATTAATTGTGTATGAGGTGCGTTTTTTAATGGATTATCAACTGCATCCAATTCACCTGATTCAATAGCTTTAATCTCGTTGTGAATAGCAATTAATGCATCGCAAAAACGATCTAATTCGGCTTTATCTTCACTTTCAGTGGGTTCAATCATAATGGTGCCCGGTACCGGAAAACTCATGGTGGGGGCATGAAAGCCATAATCCATTAAACGTTTGGCCACATCTTCCGCCTCTATACCTGCGGTTTGTTTATATGGTCTTAAATCAACAATAAATTCATGTGCTGCAAAACCATTGGTACCGGTATATAAAATTTTAAAATAGGGTTCTAATCGGGCCTTCATGTAGTTGGCATTTAAAATGGCATATTCGGTAGCCATTTTAACGCCATGTGCACCTAACATTTTGATATAAGCATAGCTAATCAGTAGAATAGAGGCAGAGCCAACCGGCGCAGCACTAACAGCACCTGAGCCATGATTATTGTTGTTGCTGTAAATGGTATGACCCGGTAAAAAAGGTGCCAGTTGGGCTGTTACACAAATAGGTCCAACACCCGGTCCGCCGCCACCATGCGGAATTGCAAAGGTTTTATGTAGGTTTAAATGACAAACATCGGCACCAATTTCTGCAGGAGAAGTTAAACTCACCTGTGCGTTCATGTTGGCACCATCCATATAAACCAAACCGCCATTTTCGTGAATAATGGCACAGATTTCTTTAATGCTTTCTTCAAAAACACCATGGGTAGAAGGGTAAGTAACCATTAAACCTGCCAAATCTTGTTGATGCATTTCTGCTTTTTCCTTCAAATCATTTACATCAATATGTCCTTCTGCTGTTCCTTTCACTACAACTACTTTCATTCCGGCCATTACTGCACTGGCAGGGTTGGTACCATGTGCTGAAATGGGTATCAGCACTACATTGCGATGACTATTATTATTTGCTTCATGAAATTTTCGAATGGTTAATAAGCCCGCATACTCGCCTTGTGCACCGCTATTGGGTTGCAAACTGCAATCGGCAAAACCGGTAATAACACATAAATATTTTTTCAATTCTTTTATCACCTGATGGTAGCCTGCTGCCTGATTTATGGGAACAAATGGGTGTAACTGGCTAAATGCCGGCCAACTAACCGGCATCATTTCAGTAGCTGCATTCAATTTCATGGTGCAACTGCCTAAAGATATCATGCTGATATTGAGCGATAAATCTTTCTGTTCCAATTGTTTAATATACCGCATCATTTGTGTTTCACTATGATGCGTATTAAATACAGGATGTGTTAAGTAGGCAGAATGGCGCTGTGCAAATTCCGGAATTTGGTGCTGTTCATTGAATGCGGTTTCAAAAACAACAGCTGCACTGTCTTTTTCCTGAGCAGCAGCAAAAATCATAGCAATATTCACCACATCTTCACGGGTAGTTGTTTCATCTAAGGCAATGCTCACTGTATTTTCATTGCTATAAAACAGGTTAATATGGTGTTGTTCAGCAATAGACTGAATCAGCTTTGCATTTGCTTTTACCTGAATGGTATCAAAAAAATGCTGCTTTTCAATGGTATAATTCAGGGCTTCCAGTGTATTTTTCAGGGCTACTGTTAATAAATGAATGCGTTTGGCAATATTTTTTAAACCTTTAGGGCCATGATATACCGCATACATGGCGGCCATATTGGCCAAAAGTGCCTGCGCTGTACAAATATTACTGGTTGCTTTTTCTCTTTTAATATGTTGCTCTCTGGTTTGCAGGGCCATTCTAAGTGCCCGGTTCCCCTGTGCATCAACACTTACACCAATTAACCGGCCAGGCATATTGCGTTTAAATTCATCCTTGGTAGCAAAAAATGCTGCGTGTGGGCCGCCATACCCCAAAGGTACTCCAAAACGTTGTGCAGAACCAATGGCCACATCTGCCCCCAATTCACCGGGAGGTGTTAATAAAGTTAAAGCTAACAAATCGGTAGCTATTACTGCATAAGCACCTACTGCATGCACATTGGCAATAAATCCGCGATAATCGTTAATAGTACCATTGGCAGCAGGATATTGTACAATAGCACCAAAAAAAGTATCGTCTAATAAAGCGGTTGCAAAATTTCCAAATACCAATTCAATTTCCAAAGGATTGGCCCTTGTCATTAAAACATCTTTGGTTTGCACAAAAATGGCATCGTCCACAAAAAATTTATTTCTGCTTACCTGTTCTGTTTTATTGGCCTGATGGTATAACATAGTCATGGCTTCTGCTGCTGCTGTAGCCTCATCTAATAACGATGCATTGGCTATTTCCAAACCGGTTAAATCTGTAACCATGGTTTGAAAATTCAGCAAGCTTTCCAATCGTCCCTGCGATATTTCTGCCTGATAAGGCGTATACTGGGTATACCAACCCGGATTTTCGAAAATATTTCTGAGTATAACAGAAGGGGTAATGGTATTATAATATCCCTGACCAATATAGGTTTTGTATAGCTTATTTTGCTGTGCAATTTGTTGTAACTGGTTTAATAAAGCCTGTTCACTCATCGCATCCGGCAATTGAAGCGGTTTTTTTAAACGGATAGAGGCCGGAATGGTCTGATTCATCAGCGTTTCAATACTGTCTACGCCAATAGTGTTTAACATTTTTTCGGTATCGGCATGATTAGGGCCAATATGACGATACAAAAATTCAGCATCTTGTAATTGAAATAAATTCATAATATATTAGGTTGACCACGTTAAAAGATTTGCAAAGTTAAGCGGAAATCAGAGCAAAAGAAAGCGTTTGTTGAAACTGTGCATAGTGTGTGTATGAAGTAGATGGACAGATTGTTTTTTTGCACTTTGTATGATTCAAAGCAACAGTATTGTTTAATATTGGAACAGGTGTAAGGAAAGAAATAAGAATGGTTATTTTAAATGGTTTGCATCTGTAATTGGTCGGATTCCCCAGATTGAATAGAATTGGCTGGATCACCTGATTGCAGTGATTCCAACATCTGTAAATCTTTACTGGTTTGTCGGCTGCCATCATGGCTCCACCCAGGAGGGCCAAATAAATAGCCCATTCTTTGTTTAAAAGAAATATTTTTTTGAAGAACATCTTTGGCAATTTGAATCCATTCATGAAAAATAATGGTGAAAGCATTGGGTTTTTCGAGATTCTTGGTTAATCCGTAATGTATGGGCTGGTATTCATCGGTAGGCAATTCTTCCTGAAAAGTATTGAATAGTTTATCCCATATAATCAGGAACATCCCCATGTTTTTATCTAAGTATTTTGGGTTAGATCCATGATGTACTCTGTGGTGGGATGGGGTAACCATAAAATATTCTAACCAACCCATTTTGCCAATGAGTTCCGTATGCACAAAAATGCCCCATATCTGTGTAGCAGAATATATGAACAGAATATCAACCGGTTGAAAGCCTGCCATCGCTAAAGGAATGAAGTAAATAAAACGATACAGTGGTTGAAAAACGGATGAACGAAAACCAACCGTAAAATTCATTAACGGCGAACTATGGTGTGTTACATGAGTAGCCCAGAAAAACCGTATTTCATGGTCGAACCGATGCAGCCAATAATATAGAAAATCTTCTGCCAGCAGTAACATCAGCCAATATGTTAATCCATGTTTTTGCCATGTAAAAAATGCATGCAGAAAAAAATACTGCCAAATACCGATATAAATAAGCCTGAATACCAAATCAATTCCGCCATTCAACAGCATTAAATACACATTGGTTACGGTATCTTTAAACGTATATACTTTTTTATGTTGCAGGTGCGATAACATCAATTCTATACTAATGATGATGATATAGACAGGTGTTGACATTAAAATCAGCCATTGCTCCCTTAAACTGTCCATGCTGTTGAAAAGATTGAATATTATTGCAAAGTAAGGTCATAACTTGCATAATAAGTAATAACAAAGCCTTAATATATTGTTGAAATCGACAAATATTTTGTATTAAAAATTAATTTATATTATAGTATGAGTGGTGAAGTTTCTTTAGAAAACTGGCAAAAACAAAGCGCCGCCAATCAAAAAAAATACAAAAATTGGTTGCAACGTGTACAACGCAATAGGGTATTGAAAAAATTACCGGCTTTGCATGAGGAAGCATTTCGGCATATTGACTGTTTGTCGTGTGCACAATGTTGTAAAAATTATTCCCCCCGTTTTAAAACTCCGGATATCAAACGAATTAGTAAGCATCTTAAAATGAAAGAAAGTTTGTTTATAGACACATATCTTACGTTGGATGCGGAAGGGGATTATGTTGTACAGCAAACGCCTTGTCCGTTTTTAGTTGACAACAATGCCTGTTCTATTTATGAAATCCGGCCATCAGATTGTGCCCGGTTTCCCTATACGGATGAAGATGTATTGTTAAAAAGAGTGAACATAACTTTAAAGAATGCAGAATTTTGTCCGGCGGTGTTTTATGTACTTGAAAAATTAACGAATGAAAAATTTTAATTTGTAAAAATCAGCTTAAACAGGGTTTGAATAGTAGATAGAATTAGAATCGGGCGCTTTTTTAGTATTCCATTTTTCTTAAAACAGGCGATTTAAACCAGGTAACAGCTACTACCAGTAGCGTCATACATCCACCAAAAACAACTGAAGGCACTACGCCCATTAGTTTAGCCGCCATGCCACTCTCAAATTGTCCCAATTCATTGCTGGAGTTTACAAACATAGAACTAACGCTGAGCACCCTTCCGCGCATATTATCGGGTGTTTTTAATTGCATAATAGTTCCTCTTACAACTACACTAATGCCATCTACAATTCCTGAAATCAATAAGGCTACAAACGATAACCAGAAAATTTTAGATATTGCAAATACAATAATGCACATACCAAAAATACCCACGGCAATTAATAATTTTTTACCCTGTTGTTTTCTAAGCGGGAATAAAGTGAGTAAAATTACAATACAGATAGATCCTAAGTCGGAAGCGCCATTTAAAAATCCAAAGCCTTCAGGGCCCACTTTCAAAATGTCTCTGGCATAAACCGGAATCATGGCAACTGCGCCGCCAAAAAAAACGGCAAATAAATCGAGGGTAATAGCGCTCAGCAGTTCTTTGGTTCTGTAAACAAAATGCAGGCCTTCTTTTACACTTTCCCAGGTTTTTTTTTCGCCGCGTTCATTTAAAGGAGGTTTTGGTTTAAGAAAAAACAAAACCACCAGCGCAATACTCACTAAAACAATTACGGTTATTAACGTACCCGTATTGCCGAAACCAGCAATTAAAAATCCTGCGGAAGCGTGTCCCGTTACAGAAGCCGAAAGCCATGTTCCCTGGCTCCAAGTAGTGGCATTGGCAATAATTTTTTTAGGAACAATATGCCCCAACAAAGCACTAAAAGTAGGGCCGGTAAATGAACGGATAATGCCGGTACCGAATACAATGCCATAAATGCAAGCTGCAATAATGGTATTTTTTAAATGTATAGCCGTAAAATGTGTGGAAAGTATAGATAATAATATGGCTGCCAACATATACAAACCAATACAGGTAAGTAGTAATTTTCTTTTTTCACTAATGTCAATTATATGTCCGGCATACAATGCCAATGATACTGCAGGAATTACTTCAGACAAACCAATTAAACCAATGGCAATGGGTGCATTCGTTAATTCATATATCCACCAGCCCAGCAAAGTAGCCATCATGCGTAAACCCATGATAAAAGCAAAGCGCCCAATCATTAAATTTCTAAATTCTGGAATTCGCATCGATGCAAATGCATCGTGTGGTTGGTTTTCTTCCTCCATTCATTACATGAATTAAATTATCGTTCATACGAAAATAACATACAATGGTTTCCAAAAATCAGGGAAGTGAAAAAAAGTGTTGTCCTGCATCATATTCCCTGTCTAATGCATCAATAATTACCTGCAAATGAGCAGGATTGCCTAAAAAATCGGCATTGGAAACATCAATGAATAAGGTTTTAATATTATGTTGTTTAATGTATTGCGTATAGGTTTCCTGTAAATTGAATAAGTAACTATCGGGAATATTTTGTTCGAAACTGCGTTGTCTTTTTTTGATGTTTTGCTGTAGTTTGTTTACTGGGGCATGTAAGTATATCAACAAATCAGGAAAAGCAATTTGTTGCTGCATAATATCGAATAGCTTTTGATATAATCTGAATTCTTCATCCGGTAAATTCACTTTTGCGAATAACAAACATTTTGAAAACAAATAATCTGAAATGGTAATACTGCTAAATAAATCATGCGTATGCAGCATGGTTTTTAATTGTTTAAACCTTTCAGCCATGAAAAACAATTCTAATGGAAATGCAAATTTTGAAGGATCGGCATAAAATTTTTCCAGAAATGGATTGTCTGCAAATGCCTCTAAAATAATTCTGGCATTATAATGTTTGGCCAGCAAATGGGCAAGGGTGGTTTTGCCTGCACCTATATTTCCTTCAACTGTAATATAATGGTATTTCATTGAGCAGTAGCGATGGTTTGATGGGTAAAATTAAGTGTGATTTTCAATTTTTTCTACACGCAGGGTATCTGTACAGGCTTGTAACATTTCGGTGATGCTAAGTTGTGTTAATGGATGAATGATTTGCGGTGCTATTTCCTGCAAGGGCAATAAAACAAATTTGCGTTGTTGCATGGCCGGGTGAGGAACGGTTAATAGTGATGTATATATGATAAGGTTGTTGATGAGTAAAATATCTAAATCAATCGTTCTTTCTGCAAAACGTTTTGTTCTTTTTCTTCCTAATTGCAGCTCAATATCAAGCAATGTTTGCATTAATTGTTCAGGCAATAGTGAAGTGGTAATGGCAATTACCTGATTTAAATAGGGAGGTTGCTGTTCAACTCCCCAGGCTTCTGTTTCATAAATGGATGAAGCTGCGATTAATTGTCCGCATTGCTTTTCAATTTCATTGATGGCAGCATGTATGAATGCTATTCTGTTGCCCAAATTACTTCCCAATAAAATATATGCAGTTGTAGTTGCCATGATAACTTTCTTATTCAGAAATTTTTTGAAAACCCGAATAATTGGCGGCAATACTACAACAATTGTTTATGGGAAAATTATTTTTTTTCTTTTCATGTGTATGGTAATTAGCGTTTTATAATAAGAATTGACTGGCTGATAAACTATTCAAAATAATGCACCTTTTTTTGTATCTTTGATTCAAACAAAACTTCAATCAGTATGGTACCGCAATCTGTGAATGTTTCCGAAAAGTTAGCGTGTATAGATACCTATTGGAATCCTGCAATTGTGGGTCATTTAAATGGTCAGGATGTAAAATTGGTAAAATTTAAAGGTGCATTTACGTGGCATCACCATGATGATGAAGATGAGCTATTTTATGTAATAAAGGGTTCTTTTGTGATGGAATTTAGCGATAAAATAGTTTGTGTAAAGGAAGGTGAATTTATTATTGTACCCTGTGGTGTGGAGCACCGGCCCGTTGCAGAAGAAGAGGTTCATGTAATGCTGTTTGAACCTGCAGGCACATTGAATACCGGTAATGTTGTGAATGAATTTACACGAGCTACACTACGCAATATTTAGAATTTATTCAACTATTTGCAGGTGTTATGGTAATGTTTTGCTGCTATTCTAATATTCATATTTTAACTTTCTTTTATTCAACAACTGCAATACAGCTATGAAAAAAATTATCTTCTTTTGTTCCGGTGTGTTTTTTAGCTTACTAGCTTTCTCTCAGCAAAAAACAAATGTTTCGGTTTTGCCACCGGCATTAAAAGCCATTCATATTCAAGATTTAAAAAATAATTTATACACACTTGCAGGCGATGCATTTCGGGGTAGAAGGGCGGGTACATTAGATGAATTAAAAGCTGCGGCATGGGTAGCACTAAAAGCACAGGAAGCAGGTTTAGTACCCGGTGGTGATAATGGTACTTATTTTCAGTTTTTTAATTTATTGCGTGCAAGAATTGCAAATGAGAGCCAATTTGTTTTAAACGGACAACCCCTTACATTATGGAAAGAATATTGGCCAACCGTAGTGGCAGATACACATCTATCCGGAAATATTGTATGGCTTAACGCATATGCCGATACGGTACAATCCATCAAAGATAAAATTGTGGCGATGCAAATAGTAGCACCTAATCCGGTACCCGTAAAGGGAATGAGTTTGTGGGCATATAGATATACGTTACTGGCTTTACGCAATGCCGGTTTAATCATGCAACGGAATGGGGCTGCGGGGTTAATTGTTGTTGCCGATAGCACTGTAATGTCTTTATTACCGTTTATCAGTCATGCTTATCAAACAGGGCAATACCAAATTGAAGGCATGCAGCAAGCCAATACCGTTCGTAAACCATTTCAAATTATTTTGGTTACACCTTCTGTAGCTGTCGGTTTACAAGCGGCGAATGCAAATGCAGGCATTCAGCTAATTGCCGAGCATTTCACTTATCCATCGGTGAATGTAATTGGAAAGGTAAAAGGAACTGATCCTGTTTTAAATCAGCAATATGTTTTGTTCAGTGGCCATCACGATCATGATGGCGTTGGTAACCCCGTTGATAATGATTCTATTTGGAATGGAGCAGATGATAATGCCTCTGTAACTGTTGCCATGTTGGCTATTGCCAGAGCCTGGCATGAAAAGCCCGGAAAGCGATCTGCTTTATTTGTTTGGCATGGAGCCGAGGAGAGAGGTTTATTGGGCTCACGCTGGTATGCCAAACATCCCACTGTTCCCAAAAATGATATTGTTGCAGTATTAAATGGTGATATGATTGGAAGAAATGCATCTGATTCTGCCGCTTTATTGGGTACGCTGTTTCCGCATAAAAATTCAACAGAACTGGTAAATATGGCTATGAAAGCCAATGCGGCATTAACTCATTTCAAAGTTGATTTTTCGTGGGATGCAGCTACACATCCGGAAAACTGGTATTTCAGAAGTGATCATTTACCTTATGCACAAGAAGGCATACCTGCAATATTTTTTACTACTTTATTACATCCCGACTATCATACTCCAAAAGATGCGCCCAATCGAATTAATTATGAAAAATTATATAAAATGACCCAATGGATGTACGCTACAGGATGGATGGTAGCAGAATCAACTCATAAACCTGCGTTAGACAAATAATGATTAATTAATTGATAAAATGAATGGGCAGATTCACTTTCTTACCCGTTTATAAAATTCCTCCTGCAAAGGTAATGTGGTGGTATCTGCTTTAATAGCTTTAATGGCATTTGCCAACTGATTCACAACATGATTTACTAATAGTTCACCCAGTGCCGCTGTGGCTTTATCACCCTCGCCGGCATAATGATTCGGAAAATCAGCATACCACCAAATGGCCGTATACACATTAGGAATATGCCATCTGTTTAAATTTTTACCCGATTCATTTTTAGCGCTATCCATTTTCACGAGCTCCGGTCTTAAATATAAAAGTTCTGATGTTTCGCTTTCACCGGCATGCATATCCATATTGATGGGGGATTGATGTAAGGCTTTAAATTGTTGTAAGTAGGAACTATCGCTATGTGGTTCAAAAAAATAAACGGCATAGTTGTGAGGTTTCTCTAAACGTGCTTGTATAAAATAGCGAATTAATTCAGGATTGCCACCATGCCCATTGATGATGATGATTTTCTTAAATCCGTTACGTGCAATTTCATCACAGGTGGCTTCTAATAAATCCCATACTACGCGTTCTTTGAGGGCAAAAACACCAGGCTGATGCCGGGCTTCATTAATTTGGCCATAGAAATAATCCGGAAAAACAACAGCATATTCTTTTTTTGTGGCGCGGGATGCATATTCCCTTACCCGTATTAAATCAGACCCAATGGGTACATGCGGGCCATGTTTTTCTAAGATGCCAATGGGTAGAATACAAGTGTAGTTTGATTGTTGAAGTGCATTGTTCCAATCACTTGCAGTTAATTCATCCCAACGGGTAGGTAAAGCTTGTGCATGGCTTTTTTGTACAAGGATAAGGAGTAAAAAAAGAAAAATTTTAGCTGCGTTCAATAAATAATATTTCATTGCAATTATTTTATAATAAAAATAACTTAACCGTAAAACTGAATCATATGATTGTAAATTAGGGGCCGATATCTAAAACAATTTTTTTAAGTCATCAAAATCTACATCTCCATCTTTATCAAGCCCCAATTTTCTTCCAATAGCGTTAGCTATACCCCCCCCAAATTAGTATTACCCGATGTAAGGCTACTCAATATATTCTGAATACCGCCCGAATCATTTCCCATATTTTGAATGCTATTCAATACATTGGGTATTACACTGGCGGCAATGCCGGATGCAGCTTCACTTGATATACCAAATTTTTGCGTAATACTGCTAATAAAATTGCTTGAGATATTTTGAATGGCAGGATTGTTGGTTGATACATTGCCGCCTTGAAAAAGCGTATTCAATTCACCGCCAGATAACAGATTTTGCAATCCATTGGTAATGGAATGGCCGGCCTCCTGCATTACTGCTTCATTGTTTTCGTTGGGAACGGCCGGATTGTTTACAACAGCCTCCTGGGCATGTTGCTGAACCAATTGCAAGATTTGTTCAAACATAAGTTGTATTATTTGTTAGAATAGGCATTTAAAATACAACAATTTGGTCAATAATGCTCCTGTTAGCATTTATTTTGCCTTGACGTAATATTCAATATATTGTTGAAAATAGAATATATAGTCTGCATGAATGGTGTGGATAGATTGCATTAATTGTTGAAGGGGCAGGCTTAAGCCGTTTTATAACAGAAAAGGAAATACAAACGGATTGAATTTAAAATATTTGCTATAACATTTTTAATGATTTTTTAATAACACCTCAGTTGCCTGCAAAAGCCGGTTTTGCAGAAGATAAATAAACAAATAGCTTTGCTACACATTTAAAATTGATATGCCGAAAAAATATAATCAAATAACAGCCATGCTGGCCATTACTAAGGCCAGTTTAAGAGCTACCTTGCGTAGCCCTTCAGCCGTAGCGTTCAGCATTGGATTTCCATTGGTTTTTATTTTGGTTTTTGGTTTTTTAGGAAATGGCGGTGGCGTTTCGCTGAATGTGGTTATGGACAAAACTTCTGATACGGCCAATTTCATTTATCCTGCATTGAAAAACATCAGCAACTTAAAGTTTAAAGACAAAACGGATGAACAATTGAAAGAAGACTTGGAAAAAGGGCGCATTACGGCTATTATAAAAATTGAACATTCTAATAATCCGGCCATTCCTTATATCATCCAGTTAAAAAGCTCCGAATCGGTAAATCCTCAGAATATATCCATCTTAAAGCAAATTATTCAATCGGTTATAACGGGCATCAATCAAAAAATGTATCCCAATACACCTAGTATTGCTACCATTAATAATACGATTGATAAAATTCCCGGCAGAATTTACCGTACCATCGATTTTATACTACCGGGCCAATTGGGTTTTTCTTTATTAAGTTCAGGCGTGTTTGGAGTTGCTTTTTTGTTTTTTAACTTAAGGCAACAGTTAGTGTTGAAACGTTTTTTTGCCACACCCATTAAACGCTCTTATATTGTATTAGGCGAAGCATTGGGTAGAATTATATTTCAGTTAATTACTGCTGTAGTCATTATTGTAATAGGAAAAGTATTTTTTCATTTTACCCTGGTGCATGGCATAGTAACTTTCCTTAATATTATGCTGCTAAGTTTTTTGGCTTTAATCGTATTCATGGGTTTTGGTTTTATTGTAAGTGGTGTAGCCAAAAACGAAAGCACCATTCCTCCTTTTGCCAACATTTTTACATTACCTCAATTTTTATTAGCCGGCACCTTTTTCTCCATTGATAATTTTCCGGCATGGATGCAGCCTTTTTGTAATGCATTACCCTTAACGCAATTCAACAATGCCATGCGGTCAATTTCTTTCGAGGGCGCATCATTAATCAGTGTGTGGAAAGAGATTGGCATTTTAGCAATTTGGGGTATTTTAATTTACTATGTAGCCATTAAAACCTTTAAATGGGAATAACTGCATTATGCGATTCGTAAAACAAGCTTTTTTCAGTATTCTTTTTTTAGCAATATTGGTACAGGTAATAGCACTATTGTTTCCTGCACGTATTATTGTTTCAAGAGCCATTACCATTCATGCACCGGCTGATAGTTTAAGGCCGTATTTGCAAAACATGTATGGTTGGCAAAAATGGATTTCGGGTATGCAGGATACATCGGTACATGTGCTTTCACAAACTGAAGCAGAAATTGGAAATAGAACAGTGCTGATAGAAAAAGTTGTGCCCGATTCTGTTGTTTCTGTTTGGCGAAGTGCAAAAAATCATCTCTTAATTTCAACCATGCAAATCATACCTACATCTAACGGAGCATCTGCTGTAGTGCAATGGCAATATGAACAGTTTTTAAAATGGTATCCCTGGGAGCGATTTGGTTCTTTAATGAGTGATAAAATTATTGGCGGAATGTTAGAACAAAATCTGAATCGGCTTCAAATATTGGTTGAAAAGAAAAATTAATTTTGTTTAGGCAGGAAAACTGACTTTCCCCATTGTAATAGCAGGCTGACCTTCACCTAACGCCAACCCCTTTCCGCTAACACATTCATTACCCAATACTGCAAATAATACGGCTTCTTTTGCATCGGGATTAATGTTCAACTCCTGTGTATTTCTAAAAACCATATTGGATAATAAAGCCTTTAAATGATGCATGAGTAAAGGATTGTGCATGCCACCACCACTACAATAAATAACAGACGTTTTGTTGTGTGTACTTGCTTTTAAAATGGCTTCTGCTATAGTATCGGCCGTAAATTTGTTTAGGGTGGCCATTACATCTTCTTTTGTATAGTGCTGAATGCCGGAGCTTTCAATAGCCTGTTGCAAATAGGCCAGATTAAATAATTCCGGTCCAATTGTTTTGGGGAATTCGTTATTGAAGAAAGTATGATCTTTTAATGCTATTAAAAGTGCAGGAAGTATCTTTCCGTTTAACGCAACAGTGGCATTTTCATCGAAATATTTTCCCGGAAAATGATGTTGAATATAAGCATCCATCAGGGTATTACCCGGGCCGGTATCGGTACAAAAAACTTTTTGTACATCTAAATCTCCGGGCAAATAAGTAAAATTGGCTATGCCGCCAATATTCAGCATAATCCTGTTTTCATGTTTTTTGCTAAACAAAAAATAATCGCCATAAGCTGCTAAAGGGGCACCTTCACCACCTGCTGCAATATGTTTTTGCCGAAAATCGCTGATGGTAATAATGCCTGTTTTTACAGCCAAATGATCTCCATCGCCAATTTGCAGTGTGGCATTATTAAATGCTTCTAATCCATGTAATCGTTTTGGGGCATGGTAAATGGTTTGTCCATGACTGGCAATCAAATCAATATTTTTTGGATGAATGTTCCAGCCTGCAAGAGCTGCCAGAATTATTTTGGCATGTTCTTCTGCAATCCATTCATTTAGTATACATACTTTTTCTAAATCGGCATGGCGATTGCTGAAAACAGATTTTACTTCCGTTTTAAACTTTTGCGTGTATGGTACTGTTGTAAATTCCTGAATGGTTACAGATGTATTCAACCCATTGCCTTCACATGTGCAAACAGCAATATCCAAACCATCTAAGGAAGTGCCACTCATCAATCCTATAATTGTTTTGGATTGCTTTTGTGCGATATGATAAAGCTGCTCAATATTGCTATTCATAATGTTGCAGTATGTTTTTAATAACTGTGAAAACTATTCTTAACTCCTCATCTGTAATGCAATAGGGCGGCATCACATAAACGGTATTGCCCAATGGCCTTAAATAAACCCCTTGTTTTAATGCTGCTTGTGTTACAAATTGGCTCACATTGTTTAAGTACTCATCTTTTCCTAATTTTATTTCAAAGGCTATAATTGTGCCTAAAGTTCTAATGTTTTTGATGGGCGCTTTTAATTGTGCAAGTTCATTTGCAAAAATTGCTATTGATTTATAAATTTTCTCAATTGCAGTAACGGTATCGGGATGCTGTAGTAAATCCAAACTGGCTAAAGCTGCGGTACAGGCTAAGGGATTGGCAGTGAAGGAATGGCCATGGAAAAAAGTTTTGAGTGCATCATCCTGCATGAATGCATTATATATTTGTTGAGTGCAGGCAGTAACACCCAGTGCCATAGTGCCTCCTGTTAATCCTTTGCTCAAACAAATAATATCGGGTTTAACAGTTAAATATTCTGAAGCAAACATTTTACCTGTTCTGTAAAATCCCGTCATTACCTCATCTGCAATACAAATAATATTGTGGCTTTTTGCTGCTATCAGTAGTTGATTGAGTAAACCCGCATCATACATTCTTAATCCACCAGCTCCTTGAACCAAAGGCTCATAAATAAAAGCTGCTACTTCATGGGCATGTTGTTGTATAGTGGTAATAGATGAAGCAATGTTTTCTTGTGAAGGTGTATCCAAAAACATAACTTCAAACAGTAAGTCATGAAAAGCAAGTGTAAAAACACTACGATCGCTAACACTCATGGCCCCAAACGTATCGCCATGATAGGCGTTTTTAAAAGCGATAATTTTCTTTCTTTGGTGCTGTTGTTGGTTCCACCAAAATTGTATCGCCATTTTTAATGCCACTTCGGTTGAGGTGCTGCCATTATCGCTGTAAAAAATTTTAGCAAAGGGGCCGGGTAAAATTTCAAGCAATCTTTCTGCTAAACGAACTGCAGGTTCATGTGTAAAACCAGCAAAAATTACCTGCTCTAGCTGCAAAGCCTGCCGGTATAATTTTTCTGCAATATAGGGATGAGCATGGCCGTGTAAAGTAACCCACCAACTACTAATCGCATCAATATAGGCATTATCAGCTGCATCAAACAAAAGTGCTCCTTTCCCTTTCTTGATAGGGATGGGATCTAATCTGTTTTTTTGAGGTGTAAAAGGATGCCAGATTACTGCCGCATCGCGTTCAACTAAATTCATTACACAAAATTACGAGTATACAAAATATGGATATAAATACTTTAAGTAGGTAATGCTCATTAAGGTATGTTTGTATCATCAATAACTGTATCTGATAAAATGAAACGCAAGTTGCGTTGTATACCCTTGTATTTGCTTCTTTTTAAAGGGGAATGTTTAAATATCTGGTTGAATGCTGCTTCACTTAAGTGCATCCATTCCTGCGTACTTAATTCTAAAATTTCGGGAATAGGTAAAAATGCCGGCTCATTGTGCGGTTGACTGAAACTGTTCCAAGGGCATACTTCCTGACAAATATCACAGCCAAACATCCAGTTATTAAACTTCCCTTTTTGTGTTTCGGGTATCAGCATTTCTTTTAATTCAATGGTGTAATAAGCAATACATTGGCTGCCATTAATAGTTTTGTTGGGTAATATGGCATCGGTTGGACAGGAGTCTATACATTTGGTACAGGTACCGCAGTAATCTTTCGTCAATGGATTATCGTAATTCAGTTCTAAATCGGTAATTAAGGTGGCAATAAAATAAAAGGAACCGGCCTTTTGGTTAATTAAATTTCCATTTTTTCCAATCCAGCCCAAACCGCTTTTTTGAGCCCAGGCTCTTTCTAAAACCGGCGCTGAATCAACAAACCCTCTACCGGCAATGACACCAATGGTAGTTGAAAGGGTAGCCAAAAACTCATTCAGCTGTTGTTTAATAACCAGATGATAATCTCTGCCATAGGCATAACGGGCTATTTTAGGAGTATTGTTTTTTTGTTGTTGTGCAGGAAAATAATTCTTTAACAAAGTAATGACCGATTTGGCTCCAGGAACCAAGAGGCGTGGATCTGTTCTCAAGTCAAAATAATTTTCCATATATTTCATGGTTCCGTGCATGCCTTTATTCAACCAGACTTCTAATCTTCTGGCATCTTCTTCTAATTGTTCAGCCTTGGCAATACCACAAAAATCGAACCCCAGTTCTTGAGCTGTTTTTTTAATGATTTGTGTATTTCTATTGAGTGTGTGATTCAAAATTTTTTCTTAATTAAATGTTAATAGAATAAAAATTTTATGTATTATTGATATGCAAAAATAAAATTACACATCCTAAACTTTATTCCATGAAATGTTTTAGAATATTGCCGGTTTTATTTTTTTCTTTTTTGATGTTGATGGTTGCTGCACAGCAAAGAAGGGAGCAATTAAAATTTGGTAATGTTACTGCTGAAGATTTTATACCTAAACAATATAGCATAGACTCGGCTGCTGATGTAATTGATTTGTATGAAGCAGGTAGTTCGGTATATGAAGGGAATAACAACGGTTTTTTTTCTGTAATGTATGAACATCATTCCAGAATGCGGTTGCTGCACAAAAATGGTTTTGACGCTGCTTCTGTAATAATACCACTGTATATTTCTAAAGAGTATCAAACAAAGCTATTATCCATTGAAGCCTCCACCTTTAATTTAGAAAATGGGCAAGTGGTTGAAACCAAACTCGATAAAACTGCTGTATTTACTGAAGTAGAAAAAGATATTACCAGCTATAAATTCACTTTCCCAAATGTAAAAGAGGGGTCAATTATTGAATTCCACATTAAAATTAATTTGCCGGGTTATCGTTTTATGCCATCCTGGAATTTTCAAAAAAGATACCCGGTCTTATATAGTGAATATGAGGTGAAAGTACCTTATTTTTTTAATTATGCCATCATTAAACAAGGCCTGCAAAATTATTTTATTGATACAGGTACTGAAGTGCGGGAACGTTATTACATAAATGAAAAAGGAGGAAGCGCTTCAGAGTCAGGAACTACCATTGCCGTAAGTACACAGGCCACACAACATGTATGGGCAATGAAGGATGTGCCGGCATTTCAGCCACAAAAGTATATGACTTCCGCAGAAAATTATATCAGTTCCATCGATTTCCAATTATCAGAAATTCGCATGCCAGAGCAGGAAATAGAAAAAGTAGCACAAAGCTGGTACAAAATTTCTGAAAAATTGTTGCATGACCCTGACTTTGGTTTAGAGATGAATTACAGCAATACCTGGTTAAAAGATGATATAAAAACAGCTACGGCTAATGCTACAACCGAGCTTGAAAAAGCACAGGGTATATATTCTTTTGTGCGTGATCATTATTCATGCAATGATTATAGTTCAAGATTTTTGTCTGCCCCTTTAAAAAAAATTGCCCAATTCAAAAAAGGCAATGTTGCCGACATTAATATTTTATTAACCGCCATGTTAAAGCAGGCGGGGCTGGAAGCCTATCCTGTTATACTCAGCACCCGCAATCATGGAAAAGTTTTACAAAACTATCCGGTGATGAGAAAGTTTAATTATGTGATTACCTGTGTGTTTATTAATGATGCTTCATATTATTTAGATGCTACAAGGCCTAATTTAGGTTTTAATCATTTGCCGGAAGATTGTTATAATGGCTATGCACGGGTCATTAATGACAAGGATCCCTTACTCATAAGTTTTGATGCCGATTCGATAAAAGAATATCAGATGAATATTGTGCAAATACAACCAGATGTAGTCAATAAATCTATGAATGTTGTTTTTAATAAAAGCTTTGGCAATTTTGAATCGCAGGATGTGCGCAATGAAATAACCGCTACATCAATAGATGCATACACCAAAAAACTGCAACAACAATTCAATGTTCCGGTACAGATTAAAGATATGCATACCGATAATTTAAAAGATTTGGATGAACCACTAAAATTACAATATACAGCAGTTTTTAGCATGAATCCCAACGATGATTTGATTTACTTAAATCCGGTTTTACAGGATAGAATTACAGAAAACCCTTTTAAAGCCGAAAAAAGAACGTATCCGGTAGAAATACCTAACTGTATGAACAGTACCTATATTCTAGATATGGATGTGCCTGCGGGTTATTCGGTAGATGAATTGCCTAAATCGGCCCGGGTAAAATTGAACGAGCATGAAGGTAGTTTTGAATATTTAATTGTAAACAAAAATAACCATATACAAATGCGGTGCCGTTTGGCCATGAATAAGGCAAATTTTGAGCCGGATGAATATAGTACACTGCGCGATTTTTATGCTTTTATTGTTCAGAAAGAAAATGAGCAAATTGTTTTTAAAAAGAAAACAGGTACAACTCCTAAACCATAGCTTAAGGTATTGAAAAGTCTTTTTGTATGATATACATTCTTTAATCATATTCAATGCATTGGCAATGAAATTTTTATTCCTATTCTCTTTTTGTGTTTTTTGTATGAACAGTTATGCGCAATCTTTAGATGTGCATCTTATACCTGATTCAATTGCTGCCAATGCTAATGCCGTAGTGCGATATGATAATACAACGGTTACCATTGAAAGTGAAAACAAAGTAATGGTGCGTCATAATTATGCTATTACAGTTTTTAATGAAAAAGGAGATGATTATGGTATCTATTCCAATACTTACGACCAGTTTAATTCATTAAGTGATATTTCAGGAACACTTTACGATGCTTTTGGAAAGAAGATAAGAACCATCAGGAAAAAAGATTTGGATGATGCACCCGTCAATGATAACATGAGCCTGATCATGGATGCTCGCAGGAAATCGTATAATTTTTATTATCGTTCATATCCTTATACCGTTGTGTTTAATGATGAGGAAGTACATAGTCAATCCTTTCGATTACCTTATTGGCAACCTATACTTGGTGCAGGAATTGGTATACAGCAAAGCAGTTTTAAGGTAACCTTTCCATCACAATTTCCCATTAATTATAAAGCATTACAAACAGGAGCCGTACTTTTTGATTCAATAATTGTAAACAATAGTAAAACCTATACCTGGCAGCTTAATTTTCAAAACGCCATTCAGCGTGAGCCATATCAATCCAACATATACCAGACCGATCCGTTTGTTTTAATAACAGTACCTAAGTTTCAAATACAAAACTATACCGGTAGTATGCAAAGCTGGCAAATGTTTGGAAAATTTATCAATCAATTGAACCAGGGGCGTGATGTATTACCTGATCAAGTAAAAAATGAAGTACACCTATTAACCGATACTGTTCAATCGCGTAATCAGAAAATATTTGCCTTGTATCATTACCTTCAAAAAAATACACGATACATCAACATTGTATTAGGAATAGGAGGCTGGCAACCTTTTGATTGTAAATATGTAGCCGATAACAAATATGGCGATTGTAAAGCACTTTCAAATTTTATGGTAGCGCTTTTAAAAGAAGCAGGTATAAAAGCCTATTATGTACTCATCAGTGCAACGGACAGGCATTTGCCTATGTGGAAAGATTTCCCCTGTGGTTATTTTAATCATGCCACTGTATGTGTGCCTAATGGGCAAGATTCTATTTGGTTAGAGTGTACCGATGCAACCGTTTCGCCAGGATATGCAGGCCATTTTACTGATGACAGGGATGCATTGCTGATTACTGATTCGGGTGGCGTAATAGTACATACTCCGGTGTATACTATAAAAGATAATCAGCAAAACCGGGTTGTACATGCAACTGTAGATGAAAACGGAAATATGCATGCACAGGTACAAACCCGTTATACCGGTCAGGCAACTGACGATGTGCACAATCTCTTAGATGTGGGTAGCCCCGAAAAAATACAAAAATATTATAATCAAAATTTTGATTTAACCACGTACACGGTACAACATATTCAATTAAACGAACAAAAAGGAATCATTCCGGTGGTTCAGGAAAATTTTGATATAGTTGTAAACGGATTAGCTGCAGTTACCAGTAAAAGGATTTTTTTAAAGCCGAATATTTTTAATAAATGGGAAGTAAAACTATTACCGGACGAAACAAGGAAATATCCCATTGTATTGAAACAGAATTTTTTACAAACTGATACCGTTTTTATTACAATACCTAATGGTTATGAAATAGAATTTATGCCAAAACCTCAAAATATACATTCGCTTTTTGGTGATTATGCCATTCGGTTTAGTTTTACAAATAATGAATTAGAAGTTGATAGATATCAAACCGGTGTAAAAGAAGAATTACCTGCAGAAACTTATGCAAAATTGGTTGAATTTTATAATGCAATTTATCTCTATGATCGCTCACAAGTGGTGCTGAAAAAGAAATAAAAATTTTGTTTATTCGCAACTGCCGGGTATTACTGTATCAATCGTTTTTTTGAAATCTACATACCATTCTTTTTGCTGTTCTCCCGCATTGCTTTTTTCAAAAATCAATGCTGCATAATTGTGGCAACGATCAATCCATGGATAACAACCCGTTGCACCTGGCGATGCCATGGCAGTTCTAATGCCCTGTGCATTAACGCCAATTATCCAGGCACCTAATCCATAATTATATCCGGTGGCAATAGCCGGTGCATATTGAATCATAGACAAATTGGTTTCCGCTTTCTCCATTTCTTCTATGGCTTTTTCACTCAAAATTCTTCTATTATTGAAAACCCCATTATTTAATAGCATGGCCAAAAAGTTCATGTAATCAGCAGCGGTAGTAACAGCCCCATCCGATGGATTTACGGCACGATTACTATAAAAAGACGAATTGCGCATATTCAGCGGCCTGAAAATTCTCTCCGCCATTAATTGGTCAAATTGCTTTTTGCTAATCACTTCTACAACACGGGCAGCAATGTTTAACCCAATATTAGAGTATCGAAATGCTACACCAGGGTTATCCTGAATTTCCCGTTTCGATGCAAATGCATTTACTTCTTCTTCTAAAGTGACGTATTTGTTTTTTTGTAACACACCTACAATCCCGGGTGGCGATTGAATGCCTGTTAAATGGCTTAAGCATTGCCGAATGGTAATATAGGCTTTCCCATAAGTGGCAAAAATGGGTAAGTAATTACTTACTTTATCATCTAAACTCAGTTTTCCCTGTTCAACAAAAGTCATTACCAAAGCTGCTGTAAGCCATTTGCTACTGCCTGCTATAGGTATTTGTGTATTGGTTTTTATGTCGCCCTCTTCCTGCTTAAAAACAATTTTTCCTTCCTTATATACCATACAAACATAGTTCTTGCCCAACTCTTTTTTAGCGGCTGTTAACTGTTGTTGCAATGACACAAAATTGTATTGCCCATAACTTACCTGAAAGAATAGCAGTATGCCAATAACAAGACTGACTTTACAGCAGGTTTTAACGTTTTTTACCGACATATTTTCCATATTTTATGGTTGGATTATGATTTGTGAATATAAAGAAAACTATAAACGATACTGGTAAATAGTTTATAGGTTTAACTTTTTAAAAAATGGGTTTGTCCATTTTCGAACTTAAACATAAAATTTGAAGATATGAATTTGAATAATTATACTATTAAAGCACAAGAAACTATTCAGGCGGCACAACAGTTAGCTTATAATGCGGGTAATCCGAATATTGAAACCAATCATTTATTAAAATCACTGCTGACAGATGAAGACAGTTCTATTACTTATTTGTTAAAAAAAAATAATGTAAATGTTTCTTTTGTCATTAATAAAACAGAAGAGAGCATAGCAAAATTACCAAAAGTACAGGGTGGTGAACCCGCACAGGCATTGGGTAGGGAATTGAACAATGCCCTGTTAAAAGCCAATGCATCCTTAAAGCAATTTGGAGATGAGTTTGTGAGTGTAGAACATTTGTTGCTGGGAATTTTGCAGGTGAATGATGATGCGGCTAAAATTTTAAAAGATGCCGGATTAACTGAAAAAGGATTTATTGCTGCCGTAAAAGAGTTGCGGAAAGGTGCAACCATTTCCTCTCAAACACAATCGCAACAATACAACACACTTCAGAAATATGCTAAAAATTTAAATGAATTAGCTAGCAATGGAAAATTAGATCCTGTTATTGGAAGAGATGAAGAAATTAGAAGAACCCTGCATATTTTATCGCGCCGTTCAAAAAACAATCCCATATTGGTGGGCGAGCCGGGAGTTGGTAAAACAGCCATTGCTGAAGGTTTGGCCATGCGTATTGTAAATGGCGATGTGCCCGAAAATCTAAAAAGCAAAATTATTTATGCTTTAGACATGGGGCAGTTAATTGCCGGTGCAAAATATAAAGGCGAGTTTGAAGAAAGGTTAAAAGGTGTTGTGAAAGAAGTGGCTGAAAGTGATGGTGAAATTATTTTGTTTATTGATGAAATTCATACCCTTATTGGCGCCGGTGGAGGAGAAGGAGCCATGGATGCGGCCAATATTTTAAAACCTGCTTTAGCTCGTGGCGAATTAAGAGCCATTGGTGCAACCACTTTAAATGAATATCAAAAATATTTTGAAAAAGATAAGGCTTTGGAACGTCGTTTCCAAAAAGTAATGGTAGATGAACCCTCTGTTGAAGATGCTGTTTCTATTTTACGAGGCATCAAAGACAGATATGAAACACACCACCATGTTCGCATTAAAGATGAAGCTATTATTGCAGCAGTCGAATTATCGAACCGGTACATAACCGATCGCTTTTTGCCCGATAAAGCCATTGATTTAATTGATGAGAGTGCCGCTAAACTTAGGCTGGAAATGAATTCTATGCCGGAAGAGTTAGATAAATTAGAAAGAAACATACGCCAGTTAGAAATTGAAAGAGAAGCCATTAAACGTGAAGATGATGAAGCGAAACTAAAAGAATTGAATCAGGAAATTTCGGTGTTGAGTGTTGAACGCGATACCTTAAAAGCTAAGTGGGAACAGGAAAAGGAAATTGTTGAAAAAATACAAAATGCCAAAGCAGCTATTGAATCATTGAAATTAGAAGCTGAACGTGCTGAACGGGAAGGCGATTATGGTAAAGTAGCCGAAATAAGGTATGGAAAAATCAAAGAAATGGAAGCACAAATTGTGCAATTAACCAAAGAACTGGATGAGGTATCACCCGAAAAGCGTTTATTAAAAGAAGAAGTAGATGCAGAAGATATTGCAGAGTCTGTAGCCAAGGCAACCGGAATTCCATTAACTAAAATGCTGCAAAGTGAGCGAGAAAAATTATTAAATTTAGAAGATGAGTTGCATAAACGAGTTGTTGGTCAGGATGAAGCCATTACTGCCGTTGCCGATGCCATTAGAAGAAGTCGTGCCGGATTACAGGATCCTAAAAAGCCCATTGGTTCATTTATTTTTCTGGGTACAACCGGTGTTGGTAAAACAGAATTAGCCAAAGCATTGGCCGATTATTTGTTTGATGATGAAAACATGATGACCCGGATTGATATGAGTGAGTATCAGGAAAAGCATACCGTATCTCGTTTAGTGGGTGCACCTCCGGGTTATGTTGGATACGACGAAGGAGGGCAACTAACTGAAGCTGTACGGCGTAAGCCCTATTCCGTTGTGTTGTTAGATGAAATTGAAAAGGCGCATCCCGATGTGTTTAATGTATTGTTACAGGTGTTAGATGATGGCCGGTTAACCGATAACAAAGGCCATACCGTTAATTTTAAAAATACCATCATCATCATGACTAGTAACATGGGTAGCCAAATTATTCAGGATGCTTTTGAAAATGTAAACGAAAAAAATAAAGAGGAAGTTGTTGAAAAAGCAAAAGTGGAAGTATTAAATCTATTGAAGCAAACCATTCGTCCTGAATTTTTAAACAGGGTAGACGAGGTAATTATGTTCCAGCCGTTAATGAAAGATGATATTAAAGGAATTGTAAACATACAGTTAAAGAATGTACAGGATTTGGTAGCTGCCAATGGAATACATATTGATTTTAGTGATTATTTGATTGATTATCTGGCTGAAAATGGGTTTGATCCTCAATTTGGGGCAAGACCTTTAAAACGCTTAATTCAAAAGGCTATTGTGAACCAATTGAGCAAGAAAATATTGGCCGGTGAAGTGGATAAATTAAAGCCGGTATTAGTAGATGTATTTGATGGGGTAGTTGTATTTAGAAACGAGTAGTTGTAATAAAGAAAAACACTATTTGATTGTTTTTGCGTTAATTATGCTACTTTGCGCCCAAAATTCAGTAAAATAAGCTGATTTTAATTCATTTTTTTATCGTTTAAATTGTGTAATAATGGCAATGAAACCCAAAGAGGCACTCATAATTATTGAACCAAAAGATATATATGTAGGCAAAAATACTGCGCCTGTAACTTTAATGATGTTTGGTGATTATGAAAGCGATGCCTGTGCGGCTGCTAATGAAGTGGTAAAACAGGTATTGGAAAAATATCCGGATGATGTTAGATTAAATTTTAGACATTTCCCTTTAACCAATATTCATCAACGGGCTTTAAAAGCTGGTGAGGCAGCTATTGCAGCAGGACAGGAGGGTAAATTTTGGCCTATGCATAATTTACTGTTTCAGAACAGGCATAATTTGGGTACCATTACTTTAAAATCTTATGCAAGAGAAGCGGGTGTTACCAGTAAAGTATTTTTAGATGATTTGATGAACTCAACTTTTGGATGGCAGGTTCGTGGCGATATTAGTTATGGCCAGCAAAAAGGTGTAAAAGAAGTGCCCGCATTTTTTTTAAATGATGAACGTTATACCGAACCCATTACATTGGCCGGCTTTTCAAAAGCTATTGATGCAATTTTGGCTTTAGGAAATACTAAAACCAAAAAAGCTACTAAAAAAAGAGCTTAATCATACTTTATTTTTTAAAATGCCTGTGTTTCTAGGAGAATTGAACACAACAGGCATTTTTATTTTTATTGTGCCTGCCAACTATTGTCCTTTGTATTGGCATCCATAAATATACCTTCGTCAATTTTTACCGTTTGAATGTTTTTGTTGGTTTCAATAGCAATATTGGCTTGCTTTTCATTGGTTTTCCAAATAAAAGCATTTTGGTGTAAAGTATCTGTACTGCCATCTGTATAATTAACAATTAAATCAAACGGGGCATCAAATCCACCGATATTGTTAATGGTAACGGTATACCTCCTGCTGCTTTTGATAACATTTTGAATGGCCAAATCAATGTATCCGTTGGTAAAATACCAATTTTGCCAAAACCAATTTAAGTTTTGGCCTGATGCATCATTAAACGTGTTAAAAAAGTCCCATGGAATGGGGTGCTTACCGTGCCAACGATTCATATAGGTATGTAAACATTTTTTAAACAAATCATCACCCAGCATATCTTTAACAGCTAAATAGCTTAGCGATGCCTTTCCATAAGCATTATTACCATAGGCAACACCTCGCAAAATATTGGCAGGTGTAATAATGGGAATATCTTCTTCTGCCGATGGATCATTAATCCAACTACGCACTCTAAAACTTTTATAAAAATTTGCTGCAACTTTTGACCCTAAATCTGCCTGCCCAATCAGGTATTCAAAGGTAGTAGCCCAACCTTCATCCATAAAACCAAAGCGATTTTCATTAATGCCCATATAAAATGGAAAATAGGAGTGTGCAATTTCGTGTTCTGCTACAAAACGCGAAAAAACCGGGTCATCATTCGTACCGTCATTTACCATCATGGGGTATTCCATATCTGCATAACCTTGGCATACCGTCATTTTAGGAAAAGGATAAGGCACTCCGGGCCAGTTTTTTGAAAACCAGTCAATGGCATGATGAGCAAAGTTTACCATTTGATGGAAATCTTTTGCAGTATCGTTGTATGCCGATTGCACACTCACTCTTTCCCGGTTTGGGGCAACTGCAATACTGGCCGCATCCCAAACATAATGATCACTCACGCATAAAGCCATATCCGTGATGTTGTCTGCACTAAATTTCCAGGTATTGTTTTTTTGTTGTGTTACTTTTTCCTGCAACATTTCATTCAAAGTGGCAATAGAAATGGCAGAGTCTGTTTCCTGTGCCTGTTCTAACCGTTCAATGATATTAGGTGCCAGTACTTCTTTTGGATTATTTAAATTACCAGTTGCCCATACCACAAAATTTTTTGGTACGGTTACTTGTAAACGATAGTCATTAAAATCATTGTAAAATTCCTGCTGATCGGTAAAATCTTCTTTATCCCATCCATTGTAATCGTCATAAACAGCCACTCTTGGATAAAAATAAGCCAGATAAAAAGTGGTGGAATCAATCATACCTTCTCTGCCGCTTTCCAATGATGCATCATAATGCCAGTCAATATGCAATTGAACAGAATCTTTCGGCATTAATTTTTTGGGAAGGCGTAATGCCTGCCAGGTAGCATGATAATTGGGTTCCTGCCATTCTATTGTTTTACCATTTACGCTAACTTTATCAATATGTACACCGGATGTTAAGTAAGTAGCCGATGCATCATTATAGCGTAATGCGCCGGGTTTGTGAATATTTAAAATTAGTTTTATTATTAAATAAGGAAGTGAGTCGGGGCTGTTGTTAAAATATGTAATATCTTCTGAACCATGAACTGTTCTGGAAGGTGGGGCTACTTGTAGTGCAATTGCATAGTTCCCGGTATTTTGCCAGTAATGAATACCCGGCATGCCATTGGCCGATCGGGTTTGTTGTGTATAGACCTTTTTTATATTTCGAGGCATATATAATGGCTGTGCAAAAATTTGTATAATCAGCAGCATGGAACAAATAACCATGAAAGTTTTTTTCTGCATCTGAAATTTTTTAAAGATGAAAGTTATTTCATTCTATTCATTTTTCAGGAACGAAATTATATGAGTGGCATATGGCTTAACTATGTTTATAATATATTTACAACAAATTGCCTGCTTATTTATTAATGGTAAGAAATATTGCTGTATCAAAATTTGCCTGCCACAAACTAAAATTGTATTGATTACTTAAACAAAAATATATGCACATGAAAAAATGGTTGTTCACGCTCTTATTTTTGACAGGTGGCAGTTCGGTTGTAATGGCACAGTCATCATCAAAACGTAGTTTACTACCAACGGATATTTATCGGATAAAAAATGTATCAGATCCACAAGTATCGCCCGATGGGAAATGGATAGCCTATACCGTTAGTATGGCCGATAGTGCTAAAGATAGGCGCAATACAGATATCTGGATGGTGAGTTGGGATGGGCATCAGACTGTACAGCTTACCCATACACCTGAATCGGAATCAATGCCCAAATGGAGCCCGGATGGGAAATATCTTTCGTTTGTGTCAGCACGAATGGGAAATGCAATGGCGCAAATTTGGCTTTTAGACAGGCGTGGAGGTGAGGCAAAACAGATTACCCATTTAAAAGGAGATTTGGGTGAATATGTTTGGAGTCCGGATGGTAAACAAATTCTTTTAACCATGAAAGACCAGGATTTTTCTGATACAGCCTCTACAAAAACCAGAAAACCTTACGTAATAGATCGCTACCATTTTAAAGAAGATATTACGGGTTATTTAGACAACCGGCATACCCATTTATACTTATTTGATGTACAGGCCGAAAAGTTAGATACATTAACAAAGGGCCAGTTTGATGAAAGTGCTCCGGCTTGGAGTCCCGATGGTAAACGTATTGCTTTTGTAAGCAACAGAACGGCTGATCCTGATAAGAATGATAATACCGATATATGGTTGATGAATGCCGAAAAAGGAGCTTCTTTACAACAAGTAACTACTTGGCCGGGCAGTGATACGCGTCCAATATGGAGTCCCGACGGGCAATCGATTGCTTATTTACAATCCAGCAGCAATCAGGCTTTTACCATGTATGGACAGAGTATTTTAGCTGTAGTGTCTGCAAATGGAAGTTCACCCATTTTATTAACCACTGCTATTGACAGACCAGTTTCAAATCAGCAATGGGCCGCCGATGGCAAGTATATTTATTGTTTGATAACTGATAACAGAAAAAAATATCTTGCAAAGGTAGAACTGGCTACCCAAAAAATACAACCACTTGTGGAGGGTGAATTTTGTTTGGAAAGATTAAATATGAGTGATAATAAATCGCAAATGGCAGCGCTTTGGAGCGATCCCTATCATCCTTATGAAGTGGTAGTGATAGAAGGAAATGCCATGCACCAGATAACGCACATGAATGATGATTTTATGCAATCACTTGCCCTGGCTAAAGTAGAAGGCTTTACATCAGTAAGTAAAGATGGAACAAAAGTTCCCTGCCTGTTATTTACGCCTCCGGGTATGGATAATGCCACTAAGTTGCCTGCCATATTTTATATACATGGTGGCCCGGTAGCGCAAGATGACTATGCTTTTGATTTTACAAGGCAAGTTTTAGCAGCAGGCAATTTTGCTGTGATAGGTGTAAATTACAGAGGTAGTAACGGTAGTGGCTTGGCTTATATTAAAGCCATTTATGCAGATTGGGGTAATAAAGAAGTGATGGATATAACAGGCGCAGCAGATTATTTAATTAAAGCCGGAAAAATTGATGGAAACAGAATGGGAATTAGCGGTTGGAGTTATGGTGGTATTTCAACCAATTATACCATTGCTACCGATAACAGGTTTAAGGCAGCGGCCAGCGGTGCAGGCAGTTCCTTGCAATTAAGTATGTATGGCTTCGATCAATACATTACACAATACGAAACAGAATTAGGGAAGCCATGGGAACATCCTGAAAAATGGATGGCATTGTCTTATCCTTTCTTTCACGTAAACAAAATTAAAACACCAACATTATTTATGGCCAGTGAAAAAGATTTTAACGTACCTACCATTGGCGCAGAACAAATGTATCAGGCATTAAAATCAATTGGTATACCAACTGAATTGGTCATTTATCCGGGGCAACATCATGGTATTATCAAACCCTCTTATCAGGTTGATCGGTTAGAGCGGTATTTGGTATGGTTTAAACAATACTTACAATAGCTTACTATTGAAATAATCACAAAAAAACCTGATGCATTCTGCTCAGGTTTTTTTATGCAAATAGGTTAAAGTTTGTTGTTTAAAAATCTGAAAAAGATGTAGGATGCAGCAAATAAATATTAGCAGTAGAAACAGTATGCTGATATTCCGGTAAAGTAGATAATGTTTTCCAAGCCGGATTATCGCCAAATACTTTCCAATGTGCATCTCTGTCGGCTATATTATTAAATGTGGTCATGTACATTAAGTCGGGCATGTGGCAGCCTGATAAAACTTCTGCATAAAAAACTGCATTAAAATTGAGGCTTTTAAAAATATTGATTTCACCACCTTCATTAAACATTTTCACTTTTTGGTGATAGAAGGTTTCATTAGAACCCTCATAACTTCTTAATTCATAAATACGTTCGGTAAGTGGGCCAGTTAATTGAGGTAAGGCAAACGTTGGATGATCTTTAAATGCTCTTAGCACTATGGTTTCAATTCTCTGATAAGGAGGGGTGTTATAAGCAGCCTGCAAATAAGTTGTACCATTTTTTTGCAGGTTACCATCTTTTAATAATTCATCATCCAGCAACAATAGTTTTTGTACAACTGTATTTGGGATAAAAACATATACACGTTTGTCGGTAGCCGTATCGTTATCATATCTTGTAAATACGCCAATTTTTTCAAAACCATGTTGGTGTAAGGCAGGTAAATATGCTTTTTCTAAATAATCATTTACCATGTTTACCTGGTCAGTGCTTTTACAATGGTAAACTTTAATAAGGTAATAATCTTTTTTCTGTTTTTCTTTTTGTGCTTTCAATGAATTTGAAATTGCTGCAATAAAAAATAAAGACAAAGCCAGCATGCTTTTTTGAGCCAGTCGTTTCATATGGTTTGATTTATCAGTTACAAAATGGTAGCTATTGGATATTGGATATTGGTTATGATTGTGTTTGGTTTTGTAAGTACAATCAGGACTATCCATTTTTTAAATTCAGCCTGCAAGCTACATTTTGTAGTGCTCCGATGCAAGTACATTTCAATTATTCCTGCGTTTTGTTAAGCATTTCTGTTATTATTTGAGGAATATCAATTGTTGGGCTTATTTATACTGGATGAATTTTTAAGTTTTTTTTAAGCTCGTTTGGGCAACAAAATAACTGAACGGGTATCTTTTCATTAAATATTGGCTCGTTTTTTGGAAACAATAATTAAACTGTATCCATGTAATCATTTTTACTTAAAATTTTACGCAATGAAAAACAAAATCGGCATGGTTGGGCTGCTGTTATCAGCCATTTTTATTTGGGCTGCCTGCTCAAAAAGTAATTCAGTTCAGGTACCACCCGGTACACAACAGGTAAGTTTGTATATGACGGATGGCCCTGGTTTCTTTGATCATGTGTATTTAGACATTGATTCGGTTATGGTATTGGTAGACACATCCACCAATACCCGAAACAATGATACTACCAATTGGGATCATGTAGGGGAAGATGATGAGCACCATCATCCCGAAGGAAGTTTTGTTTGGGAAAATTTACACGTACAGCCGGGAGTTTATGATATTCTTTCTTTAAGTAATGGCGTAGATACGCTGTTGGCATCTGCTAATATTAAGGCCGGTTCTATCCGCTTAATTAGAATTAATCTGGGCACCAGAAATTCATTGGTTAAAAACAGTGTAACATACCCATTAAATCTTTTGCCGGGTTCAAAAGGTTATGTATTAATACAATTAAAAGGAGATGAATGGGATGAATACCAGCCCGGTGCATCCAGACTTTGGTTAGATTTTGATGTAGCCAGATCTGTTGTTCAGTGGAATAATCAGTTTTATTTGAAACCCGTTTTCCATTTCTTTACTGAAGCTACTACAGGTAGTATTGCAGGTGCTGTATTGCCCTACAATGCCTATCCGGTGTTAAGCATTTACAGTGGTACCGATACGGCCTATGCATTGCCCAATAAAAAGGGACAATTTAAAGTGCGTGGTTTAAAAAGCGGTTCGTACAGCGTTTTCATCAACGCATCCAATGGGTATAAAGACACTACTATCAATAATATTAACATCAACGGAGCAAATAATGTAAATATTGGCGTTATTCAACTACATCAATAAGTTCCTCTTGAAAATCAATCCCCAGCATCGGAGCAGCTTTGCTCTGGTGCTTTTTTGTAAAATAAATGCCAATATTGAATACCATCTTCAACATATATTTCAATATTCATGGAATTTAATTAGGCTATCAGTAAAATAAGCATTACCTTGCAGGCATTATTTTATTTTTTAAATTTTACAATGAACACAAAAATTCAAGGAACTGTAAAGTTCTTTAACGAAGAAAAAGGTTTTGGATTTATCAAACATGACGATTCAAACAAAGAAACTTTTGTACATGCCAATGGTTTAATTGACCAGATTGAAGCAAACGACAAAGTTGAATTTGATGTACAGGAAGGCCGTAAAGGTTTGAACGCTGTTAATGTTAAAAGAATAGTATAAAAGTATATCTATTTACAACCTTACCAAGGCCGGTAGCAACATTGCTGCCGGTCTTTTTTTTTGATATGTGTCAAACATCCATTTAAATAATTGTTTGTTTTTTTAGTGTTTAAACTTTTAACTTCGCACTCCTTTCACCAATTCCCCGGTTATAATTATTGCAAAAAGAAAAATCAATAAGTATCTTTCTAAAAAAGCTACATTTAATATATGAAATTAAAATAAAATATGAATCGAATATTTTTATTACTTTTTTTGTTAGTATCCAGTATTGGGCCTAATAAAGCTCAGGCGCCATTAAAAGCGACTGCTGCAGATACACTGGCGCAGGCAACATTACAGTCTTGCGTTCAATATGCTTTGCAACACCAACCCATTGTGCAGCAATCATTAATTGACGAACAAATTGTAGATAAAACCATTCAAACCAAATTAGCCGATTGGTATCCACAAATTAGTATGAACTATTATATTCAGCACAACTACCAATTACCTGCATTTTATTTTGGTGGGAATTATGTACGCAATGGTACTTATAATGCATCTAATCTGGGTTTAACACTTACCCAAAATATCTTTAACAGAGATGCGTTATTAGCCAGCCAAACAGCACAACAGGTAAAAAAGCAGGTAAGGCAAAATACTGTTAGTAATAAAATTGATGTTACCGTAAATGTGAGCAAGGCATTTTATGATGTGTTATTAACGCAAAAACAAGTGCAGGTGTTAGACCAGGCTATTATTCGTTTGCAGAAAAATGTGCAGGACTCTTATCATCAATACGAAGCGGGTATTGTAGATAAAACCGATTATAAAAGAGCTACCATTTCATTAAACAATACCATAGCACAACGTAAGCAGGTTTTTGATTTGGTAAAAGCAAAATCTGTTTATTTAAAAGAGTTAATGGGATATCCTGATTCAGCAGATTTACATTTAAGTTATGATACCACTGCCATGGAAAAAGATGCGTTTATAGATACTTCTGTAAATGTATTTTTCGAAAATAGAATCGAATATCAGCAATTGGTTACCCAGCAAAAGTTACAGCAGGCCAATTTAAAATATTATAAATGGGGATTCATTCCCACCATCTCTGCTTATGGTATTTATAATTTCAACTATTTAAATAATGATTTTGGAAAATTGTACAACCAAAATTTAGGTAACTCAAATATTGGATTGCAATTATCTGTTCCAATTTTTCAGGGAAATAAACGTGTGAACCAAATCAAAGAAGCGCAATTACAAATAGATCGTTTAAACTGGGATGTTGTAGCTTTGAAAAGCCGCGTAAATACTGAGTATGCAACAGCACTGGCCAATTACAAAGGCAATCTTGCCAATTATGTTGCATTGAAAGATAATTTGTCGCTTGCCAATGATGTGTATGAAACCATCCAACTCCAATACAATTCCGGAATTAAAACTTATTTAGATGTTATTGTTGCTGAAAGTGATTTACGCACTGCACAGTTAAACTATTATGATGCGCTTTATCAATTGTTGGAAAGTAAAATCGATGTTGAAAAAGCTTTAGGTACTATTAAAAATTAAAAATATAAATATTTTTATATGAACAATTCGCTACGTTTTATTTTGGTATATTTTACAGGATTAGTTTTAATGGCATCCTGCACCAACAAACCGCAGCAACAACAAGCACCGCCACCCGTTGCTGTTAACACTTACCAGGTACAAAAAGGTTCGGCCGTATATTATGATAACTATCCTGCCACTGTTGCAGCACTCAACGAAATTGAATTGCGTGCACAGGTTACCGGATATATAAAAGGTATTTTTTTTAATGACGGACAACATGTTTACAAGGGTCAGAAGTTGTATGATATTGACCATGAAACCTATCAGGCTGCTTATAATCAGGCAGTAGCCAATATGAATGTGGCTTTGGCTAATTTAGACAAGGCACAGCAAGATGCCGACCGTTATACCGAACTGCTAAAGAAAGATGCCATAGCCCGTCAGGTAGTTGATCATGCCATTACAGATTTACAGGCTGCAAAAATGCAGGTAGCAGCTTCAAAAGCAGCAGTTGCAAGAGCAGAAACCGATCTGAAATTTTCTGTTTTATATGCACCTTTTGATGGTACCATTGGCATTTCGCAGGTAAAAATGGGTACACTTATTTCGGCCAATCAAACTTTATTGAATACAATATCTTCAGACAATCCGATGGCAGTTGATATTGCTGTAGATCAAAGCCTGATACCCCGCTTTGCTGCATTAAAAGCACATCCTGCACCGGCTTCAGATTCTATGTTTACCATGAACTTTAATGACCAGTCTGTATATCCTTTACCCGGTACACTTAGTTTTATTGACAGGGCAGTAGATCCCCAAACCAGTACCATTCGTGTTCGATTCATCTTCCCCAATAAAGACAATATGCTAAAACCCGGAATGAGCTGTAATGTTCGGGTAAAGAACAATAATCCATTGCAACAATTTTTACTCATTCCATTTAAAGCAGTGGTAGAGCAAATGGGCGAATATTTTGTGTTTGTACTGAGTGCCAACCAAACTGTTAAAGAACAGAAAATTGCTTTAGGTCAACGCATCAATGATAAAATTGTGGTTCGTTCCGGTTTAAAAGAAGGTGATGCCATTGTAATAGATGGGGTACAAAAATTAAGAGATGGTGCAAAAGTTCAATTAGCTGCACCTCAGACTCACTAAACAAATAATTTAGAGAATATTATGATTGCAAATACATTTATAAAACGCCCGGTTACGGCAATTGTTATATCTATTGTAATTGTGTTATTGGGCGTTTTGGCTATTTTAAATTTACCCATAAGTCAATATCCCGATATTACACCTGCAACGGTTCAAATTACCGGAATCTTTAATGGGGCAGATGCACAAACCGTTGAACAAACTGTAACTACACCTATTGAAACGCAGGTAAACGGTACACCCGGAATGGCTTATCTGCAAAGCAATAGTACCAGCGATGGGCGCACCACCATTAATGTAGTATATAATGTAGGAGCCGATGTAAATATTGGTGCACTTGATGTACAAAACAGAGTGGGTATTGCCACACCACAATTGCCCGATGATGTAAAGCGACTGGGTCTTACTACCCGTAAAAGAAATCCCAGTATTTTAATGCTGGTAGCTATGTACTCGCCCAATGGCACACATAGCGTAACTTTTGTAGATAACTATGCCAACATATTTGTACGCGATGCATTGTTGCGTGTAAAAGGGGTGGGCGATATTTTTACCCGTGCCGATGATTTTAGTATGCGTATTTGGTTGCAACCCGATAAAATGGCGCAGTTAGGGTTAACCACTACTGATGTGTTGAATGCATTGCAGGATCAGAACCTGCAAATTGCTGCCGGTTCTGTGGGCGCTCCTCCACAAAGTAAAGATCAGTCGTTTGAGTACAACGTGTTTACCAATAGCAGGTTAAGTACCGAAGATCAGTTTGCACATATTATTGTTCGCAGTAAACCATCTGATGGGTCATTGGTGTATTTAAAAGATGTAGCCCGTATACAATTGGGTAAATTCAGTTATGCCAGCAATTCATTTGTAGATGGTAAAAGAGCTTCTTATTTACTGGTATACCAGGCGCCGGGCAGCAATGCATTGGAGACTGCGCAGGGTGTATATAATGCCATGAATCAGTTGCGGCAGTCTTTTCCGAAAGATGTAGATTATACCGTTCCATTTGAATCTGTTTCTGTTGTAAAAGTATCGATTGATGAAGTGGTAAAAACTTTATTAGAAGCGTTGGCATTGGTTACTTTGGTTGTATTCTTATTCCTGCAAAGCTGGCGTGCTACTTTAATTCCGGTATTGGCCATTCCTGTTTCTATTATTGGCACATTTGCATTTTTTGTACCCTTAGGGTTTACCATTAATACATTAACCATGTTTGGTTTTGTACTGGCCATTGGTATTGTGGTAGATGATGCCATTGTGGTGGTAGAAGCTGTGCAGCACTATATTGATCAAGAACATTTAACGCCCAAAGAGGCTACTGCACGTGCCATGAAAGATATATCGGGTCCGGTAGTGGCCATTGCTTTAATTCTGGCAGCAGTTTTTATTCCTGTTGGTTTTATACCCGGTATTGTTGGGCGTTTGTACCAGCAATTTGCCATCACCATTGCAATTTCTGTGTTAATTTCTGCATTTGTTGCATTGTCATTAACACCTGCCCTTTGTTCACTGATGTTGCGACCTATGGACTTAAACAAAAAATCAAGAGGTATTAATCAGTTCTTTTTCCGTTTTAATGAATGGTTTAGAAGAACAACAGCTAAATATACCATTGGTGTAAGAAAGGTAATTAAATGGGCACCTTATACAATGGTATTGCTAGTTTGTATTTTTGTTGGAACTGCCATTTTGTTTAAAAACAAACCCACCGGCTTTATTCCTACTGAAGATGAAGGCCGTATTTATATTACGTTTGAGTTACCGGAAGCCAGCTCAACCACCCGAAGTTTAGATGTATTAAACCGGATGATGGGAATTTTAAAAGAGGTTCCCGGAGTAGGTCATTTTGCGGCTTTAGGCGGATTAAACGTAGTAACATTTGCCACCAAATCAAACAGTGGAACCATCTTCTGTCAATTAAAACCTTGGGATCAACGTACCGATAAATCACAACAAATTAAATCCATCATTGCAACGCTTCAAAAACGCTTTGCCGTTATCAAAGAGGCAAATATTGTGGTAATTCAGCCACCTGCCATTCCAGGTTTGGGGCAAACTGCCGGTTTTACTTTTGAATTAGAGCAACGAGAAAGCACCGACGATATTAAAACCTTTGAAAAAGTGGTGCAGAATTTTGTAATGGCTGCCAATAAAAGGCCGGAAATAGCCAGGGCATTTAGCTTCTTTACTGCTAGAACTCCGGGTTATAAGGTAGATGTTGATCGTGAAAAATGTCAAAAATTAGGAGTTTCTATTGCAGATGTATACAATACCTTGCAAACATTTCTGGGAAGTCGTTATGTAAATGATTTTACCATTTATGGCAGAAATTTTCACGTAGTGGCTCAGGCAGATTCCTTATATCGTGGTGATATTAAAGACCTGAATCAGTATTATGTAAAAAATCAGGCAGGTACTTTGTTGCCGATGAGTACTTTAATCACCTATCAGCTTACGGAAAGTGCACCGCTTATTTCGCATTACAATCTATTTAGAACGGCCGAAATTAATGGTACACCCAAAGAAGGGTATAGTAGTGGACAGGCCATTGATGCATTAAAAGACGTAGCTGCACAAGTATTGCCTGCAGGCTATGGTTATGAGTTTTCTGGTTTAAGCCGCGAAGAAATTAATGCTGGCAACAGTACAGTGTATATATTTAGCTTATCTATTTTATTTGTATTTCTGTTTTTAGCAGCTTTATATGAAAGTTGGAGCATCCCATTTTCGGTATTGCTGGCGGTACCCATTGGTGCTTTTGGTGCCATTTTAACGTTAACATTTATTCCAAGGCTCGATAATAATGTATATGCGCAAATTGGCTTGGTAACCCTCATTGGTTTGGCTGCTAAAAATGCCATTTTAATTGTTGAGTTTGCTAAAGAAAGGGTAGATGGAGGCATGGATATTGTACCGGCAACGCTGGAAGCGGTTAAGTTAAGGTTGCGTCCTATTTTAATGACTTCAATGGCTTTTATTTTAGGAGTATTGCCTTTGGCTTTTGCAACCGGTGCCGGCGCGATCGCCCGTTCTACCATTGGATTTACCGTGTTGGGTGGTATGCTGGCTGCCACTTTACTGGCTATTTTTATAGTACCTGTTTTATTTGTGCTGATTGCTAAGATAGCTTATGGCAAACAGAAATTAGAAGCATTGCGTAGGCAACGTTTAGATGAAATAAATGATCTGCCCAAAGCTAATATATAGGTTAAAATAAATAATCCATCTTCTTGCAACAGCCTTACTTTCGGTTAAGGCTGTTGTTGTTTTATCCACTTTTTTTCCCTTATTAAAAAATATGTAATATCCTTGCAGCTGCTAAAACAAGTGTACATGAGTGCTTTGCATTATATGAGAGAAGCCATTAAAGTAGGTTTGGAAGGAATGATGGCTAACCAGGGTGGACCATTTGGCTGTGTAATTGTGAAAAATGGCGAAATTATTGCCCGGGGTTGCAATAAGGTATTGTTGTTAAACGATCCTACCGCACATGCCGAAGTAACAGCCATTCGGGAGGCTTGTAAAGTATTGAACGATTTTCAGCTTACCGACTGCGAAATTTATACTACCTGCGAACCATGCCCCATGTGCATGGGTGCTATTTATTGGGCAAGGCCTAAAAAAGTATATTATGCCAATACAAGGGAAGACGCGGCAGCCATTGGATTTGATGATTCATTTATTTACCATGAATTAACGCTGCCGGTTGATCAGCGTAAAATAGTAATGGAATGTATAGGTAGAAACGAAGCCATTGCTATGTTTGAAGCCTGGCAACAAAAAGACAAAAAAACATTGTATTAATACTTTTCAAATTTTATAATAATGAACAATTTAATGAGCGAGTTACAGGAAGCAGTTGCATATATTATGTCACAAACAAACATTACAGCTAAAGTGGGTATAGTTTTAGGCAGTGGTCTTGGTAATTTAGCCAATTTAGTAGAAGCTGAAAAAGAAATTCCTTATACACAAATTCCGCATTTTCCTGTTAGTACCGTAAAGGGACATGGCGGTAAATTAATTATTGGAAAACTAAAAGGAAAGCCTGTTATTGTTATGGCAGGTCGTTTTCATTTTTATGAAGGCTATGTTCCACAGCAAGTGGTTTTTCCTATTCGGGTAATGAAGTTGTTGGGAGTTGAAACCCTTTTACTCTCCAATGCTGCCGGAGCTGTGAACCCCGATTATAAAGTAGGGGATTTAATGATTTTAAAAGACCATATTAGCTTTTTTACTGCCAATCCATTAATAGGTCCCAATGAAGAGGCTTTGGGTACCCGCTTTCCCGACATGAGTGAACCTTATTGTAAAGTACTTATTGAAAAAGCAATTCAAATTGCAAAAGAAAACAATATTGAATTGCATCAGGGGATTTATACGGCTGTTACCGGACCTACTTTTGAAACACATGCCGAATACCAACTTATTAAAATTGTTGGCAGTGATGTAGTGGGAATGAGTACTGTTCAGGAAACCATTGCCGCAGTGCATGCAGGTATGAAAGTATTTGCAGTAAGCGTAGTAACCGATTTAGGAATTCGTCATGAAGATAACATCATTACCCACGAAGAAGTATTACAAGCCGCCAAAGCTGCAGAACCTAAGCTTAGCTTGTTGTTTATGGAGTTAATTCAACAATTATAATACAAGTGTGTATGGATTATAAAGGTTCTTTTAATGCTTTAGCTTTAATTTGCACATCATTTAGTTAGCATGAACAGATTGGCAGCAGTAAAAATAATTTTTTTATGGATGGCTTTCATCAGCTTTGCAACGCTTGCTGCTGCTCAACAACAATATGGTCAATCAGGCCGATTTAGCGGTGGCAATGCTGGAAATATTTCTTATGATAGAAATGGCAGACCCATTCCCAATCAACCCAAACAAGATTCTTTACAGCATCGCGATAAATATGCGGATTCCATCACTATTTTTTACAGGCATTTCGACTCTACCCGTATTCGTAAAATAGATTCTTCTTTAAATGATTTTACAAAGCGCTTCCCACAACCTTACAATTATTATACGTTAGGCAATTTTGGAACTGCATCGCATTCCCTGTTGTTTTCTCCCATCATGCAATCCGGTTGGGATGCCGGTTTTCATCAGTTTGATATTTATAATTTTACATTAGAAAATACAAAAATATTTCAAACCACACGTCCATACACAGAAATAGCTTATTTATTGGGCAATAAATCAGAACAGTTACTCGATTTTATGCATACGCAAAACCGAAAAAGTAATTTCAATTTTTCTTTTGAATATCGGTTTACAAATGCACCCGGTACCTATAAAAATCAAAATGCCAGTAATAATAATTTACGGTTTACCACTCATTATCAATCGCCGAATAAACGCTACGAAAATTACTTCATTTTTCTTTCCAATAAAAATGCATCCTCTGAAAATGGGGGTTTAAAAAACCCAGGTAAAATTGATAGCCTTGCGCTCAACAATCCATATGAATTGGAAACCAGATTGGGTATTGCCGGTATTGCCAATCCCAACCCATTTAGTACAACTGTTAGTACGGGTAATGTATATAAGCAAAATACTTATTTGTTTAGGCAACAATACGATTTTGGCAAGAAGGATTCATTGGTAACTGATTCTGTTACTTATAAGTTGTTTTATGCTCGTTTGCGTTTACAACAAACACTCATTATTAAAAGTAGTAGTTATAATTATTATGACAACAATGTAATTGATTCGCAATACCAGCAATATTTTAATTTCAGCACCATACGCGACAGTTTAAGTTATAAAGATGCCTGGAGTAATATCACCAACGAGCTTGCCGCCATTACATTTCCCGATAAAAACAATCAAAGTCAGTTTTTTAAAGCAGGTTTAGGTATCCAGCTATTAAAAGGAACATTTACAGATACACTCAATACACGAACGCAAAATTATCATAATATTTATTTGTTGGGTGAATACAGAAACAGAACCCGAAATCAAAAATGGGATGTAGAGGTATCTGGTAAATTATTTCTGAATGGGTATAATAGTGGCGATTATCATGCTTTCATAAGTCTGCAAAGAGAATTAAGTAAACGGTTGGGAACATTGGCATTAGGTTTTCAAAATACAAACAGAACACCTTCTTTTATTTTCGATCCTGCTACTGCATTCCCGGTGAGTGATAAGCAGAATTTTTCAAAAGAAAATATTACTAAATTATCTGCTATTTATGATAATCCGAAAGCGGCGTTTACTTTAAGTGGTGAATATTATTTGATGAATAATTACACTTATTTTGATAGTTTCTTTGTGGCTACACAGGATAAAAATTTATTCAATTTTATTCATGTAAGTGCTGAGAAGAAATTTAAACTCACAAAGCATTGGAATTGGTATACCGAAGTACATTTACAACAGGTAACCGGAAAGGCTCCTATTCATGTACCTTTTTTATTAACCAGAAATCGACTGGCTTTTGAAGGTAATTTTTATACCAACTTATTTCTTTCTACAGGTATTGAAGTAAGGTACTATTCAAATTTTAAAGCCGACAATTATTCCCCTTTTACTGGCCAGTTCTTTTATCAGTCTGCTTACACAACAGCTAACCGACCGGATGTGAATTTGTTTTTCCATTTTAGAATTAAAGGCTTCAAAGGATTTATTCGGTTAGAAAACATCAATACCATCAACCCTTCCAAAGGGTTTACCTTCAATAAATACAATTTTATTACACCACTTTATCCTGAAAGGCCTTTATGGTTTCGATTTGGGGTATGGTGGAATTTTGTAAATTAGTAGTTGACTGAAACTGTAACATACTTTCACTTTTATTTTTTGAAAGACGCTAATATCAATCAATAAAAAATTGCTTGCATACTTGAATTTTTATTTGTAACTTTTGTTCTGATACTAAAGTTTTAGACAGGCATTTATTTTTCTGTTTGTAAAAAATTGATTGCTTTTTATAGATTTAATTTGGTCATTCACCTTCAGTGCATTTTAATTTTTTTTTAATTATCTACTGTAAGCGTTTGCAGTTAAGGTTTTGAGTGTATAAAATATTTATTTATATGTTAAATGGTATGGTTATTGGACTTATAAAATTAGCTATATCAATATTTTTTCACCCCTAAATTTTATCTTATGTTAGAATTTTTTAGAAGAAAATGGTTTGATGTGGGTGCCGTTTTATCAGTTGTAGTGTTGAAGGGTATTTTCATGGAAATTAATAAAATATCAGATGTTACACTCGCTATCTGGGTTGGTTTTGCATCATTGTTATTGCACCAGTTTGAAGAGTATCACTGGCCGGGTTATTTCCCACAAATGATTAATAAGGTATTGTACAAAAGCAAACTGCCAGATAGTTATCCATTAAACCCCAATGGCGCTTTTATAATGGATGTGGGTGTGCAGTGGACTACCTTTATTATTGCCGGTTTTTTTTCAGTATCTGCTGTTTGGTTGGGTATTGCAGTAATGCTGTTTTTATTTGGTAATTTTATAATGCATACTTTTTACTACAATATCAAAGCTAAAACCAAATATAACCCGGGTATGGTAACCGGTATCGTTTTTTTAATGCCTGTTTCTATTTTTTATTTTTGGGCTTTAATTTCTGAACATGCTGCCGGTGTTTGGGATTATGTAATTGGCCTTCCTTTAGGTCTTATTTTCATCTTTGTAAATTTCGTTAAGTTAATTGATTGGATGAAGAATAAAAATGTGCATTTTAAATTCAGAAAAGGAGCCACTTATTCATCAAAATCAACAAACTAATGGCAGGTTTATCCTACTTGCCGGGTAAATTAAAAATATGTATATTATTGTATAAGAATGGGCCGGATTGCAATGATCCGGCTCTTTATTTAAAATAAATGCGTAAATTGCACATGTTTTAGTACCAATAATGAAAAAAATTGCAGCAATATTTTTAATACTTATTTTCCTGTTTGGGGCAACCGAAGCTTATCAGTTACTCAAACTGCCTTTATTGGTGCAGCACTACATACAGCATCGTTCAGAAGATCCCGATATTTCTTTTATTTCTTTTTTAAGAATTCATTACAATAAGAAATTGGTGATTGATGCAGACTGGCAGCAAGATCAACAATTGCCTTTTAAAACACAGCAGTCTGCTAATGCGTTTATGTTTGGTTTTGTAAGTATGCCTTCACATCCTATTTCTGTTCAGTCTGCCCCGCCTCCATTTGTTCAAAAAACTTTTATAATCGATAAAGATCCGGAATACTCCTTCACCCGCTTACAGGATATTTTTCAGCCTCCCAAATTAGCATAATACACAGCAATTTTTATCATAAAAATTGTAGTGCTCTATTTTATTTCATCTACATCACTTTCATGTTGGTATACTGTTATTGTAATTAAACGGTACCAGCTTGTTGTAGGTTATTCTAAATGTTTAAATGTATGTGTTTATTATGCTACAAGCTATTATACAATTTTCTGTAAGAAATAAACTGATTATTGGATTACTGTTATTTGCATGGATTGGATATGGCGTTTATTCGGTTACCAAATTACCGATTGATGCAGTACCGGATATTACTAATAATCAGGTTTTAATCATTACTTCTGCGCCGAGTTTGGGTGCTCCGGATGTAGAACGATTAATTACGGTGCCCATTGAACAGGCAACCCGCAATGTGCCCGGTATTGCCGAGCAAAGAAGTTTTTCTCGTTTCGGTTTAAGTTTGGTAACAATTGTGTTTGATGATAATACCGATTTGTACTGGGCACGTCAGCAAATCAGCGAACGTTTGGTAAAGGTACAATCGCAAATTCCCCCCGGCATTGCGACACCCGAATTGGGGCCGGTTACAACAGGTCTTGGAGAAATATTTCAATATGTTGTTAGGCCAAAGCCGGGATATGAGGGAAAATATTCTTTGGCAGATTTGAGAGATATTCAAGACTGGATTGTGCGTCGCCAATTATTAGGTACAGATGGGGTTGCAGATGTAAGCAGTTTTGGTGGAAAGGTGAAGCAATATGAAGTTGCTGTGAATACAGATAAATTAAAGAGTTTTCAGTTAACCATTGCCGATGTGTTCAAGGCTATGAATGCCAATAATCAAAATACAGGTGGCGCTTATATTGAGAAAGGCCCTAATGTTTTATTTATTCGAACGGAAGGATTAGTGCAAACACTGGATGATATTAAACACATTGTAGTAAAACAAACAGATAACGGAATACCTGTTTTAATTAGTGATGTAGCCGATGTAAGATATGGAACAGCTATACGATACGGAGCAACTGTTTTTAATGATAAAAGTGAAGTAGCCGGTGCGGTGGTGATGATGCTAAAGGGTGGAAATAGCAACCAGGTAATTGGCAATATAAAAAAACGTATTAAAGAAATTGAAAAGTCATTGCCCGAAGGTGTGATGATAGAACCTTTCTTAGACAGAACAAAAATGGTGAATAACGCCATTAGCACCGTTGAAAAAAACTTAGAGGAAGGCGCGTTAATTGTACTGTTTGTGCTAATTGTTTTTTTGGGAAACTTACGTGCCGGCCTTATTGTAGCTTCTGTTATTCCATTGAGTATGCTGTTTGCTGTTGTAATGATGAATTTTTTTGGTGTTAGTGGCAATTTAATGAGTTTAGGTGCACTCGATTTTGGTTTGTTGGTAGATGGAGCGGTAATTATAGTTGAGGCTGTGATGCATAAAATTGTGCATTCACATGCATATATCAATGCAACGAAATTGAATCAGCATCTAATGGATAAAGAAGTGGAATCATCAGCAGGTAAAATGATGAGTTCTGCTGCATTTGGGCAAATTGTAATACTGATTGTTTATTTACCCATACTTAGTTTGCAGGGAATAGAAGGAAAAATGTTTAAGCCAATGGCAGAAACGGTTTCCTTTGCTATTTTGGGTGCGTTTATTTTATCGCTTACATATGTGCCAATGATTACTTCATTGTTACTGAGTAAAAAAGTGAAGCACAAAAAAAACTTTTCTGATAAAATGATAATGCGTTTGCAGCAATGGTACAAGCCTGTTTTGATTAAAGTTTTAAAAGTTCCTAAAACCATTGTTGCCATTAGTTTTATATTTTTTATAGTGGCGGTATGGTTGCTTACTACATTGGGTGGCGAGTTTATCCCAAAATTAGAAGAAGGTGATTTTGCCGTTGATACCCGCTTGTTAACGGGCTCTTCATTAACCAACACCATTGCTACTACCGAAAAAACTGCAAGCGTATTGTTGCATCAATTTCCCGAGGTAGAAAAAGTAGTTACCAAAATTGGTTCCGGCGAAATTCCAACCGATCCAATGCCGGTAGAGGCTGCTGACATGATGGTAATTCTGAAAGATAAAAAAACATGGACCAGCGCTAAAACATTTGATGAACTGGCTGAAAAAATGAGCAGAGCCTTAGAGGAGGTTCCGGGTGTGGCTACCGGTTTTCAATTTCCGGTGCAAATGCGTTTTAATGAATTGATGACGGGCGCCAGGCAAGATGTAGTATGTAAAATTTTTGGGGATGATTTAGACTCACTGGCTCATTTTGCAGGTGCATTGGGCAATATCATTCAATCGGTTAAAGGTGCTCGTGATTTATATGTGGAAACAGTTACCGGCGTTCCGCAAATTGTGATTCATTACAACAGGGAAGCCATTGCAAAATATGGTGCCAATATTGCTGACATAAATATGGCGGTGCAGGCAGCTTATGCCGGTGCCACAGCAGGATTGGTATTTGAAGGAGATAAACGTTACGATTTAGTGATTCGGTTAGATAAGAATCAGAGAGAAAGTATCAGCAATATTGGTAACCTGCAAATTGGTGTTGCAAATGGGTTGCAGATTCCGTTGAATAATTTGACAAGTATTGAAGTAAAAGATGGTCCTTATCAAATACAACGTGAAGATGCCCACCGTAGAATTACTGTTGGTTTTAATGTACGGGGCAGAGATGTAGAGAGTATTGTAAATGAATTACATGCAAAGGTGGAAAAACAATTAAAATTTCCACCGGGCTTTTATATTACTTATGGTGGGCAATATGAAAATCTGCAAAGAGCCACTAAACGGTTAAGCATTGCTGTACCCATTGCGTTGATTTTAATTTTATTAATGCTCTACTTTGCTTTTCAGAATTTAAAATATGCCTTACTTATTTTTTCTGCCATTCCACTTTCTGCTATTGGTGGTGTATTTGCGCTATGGTTAAGAGGTATGCCATTTAGTATTTCTGCAGGTGTAGGATTTATTGCATTGTTTGGTGTTGCGGTATTAAATGGAATTGTTTTAATAGGAGAAATGAATCGTTTGAAAGTAGAAGGCCGAAAATCAATCATTCAAATTATTATTCAGGCAACACAAATCAGGTTACGACCGGTATTAATGACTGCCTCTGTTGCGTCACTAGGGTTTTTGCCAATGGCTTTAAGCAATGGTGCAGGTGCTGAGGTACAACGACCTTTGGCCACTGTAGTAATAGGTGGATTATTAACGGCAACCTTATTAACATTGTTAGTATTGCCATCATTGTATTTGTTGTTTGAAACAAAAAAGAAACCAATGAAACACATACAAAAAAATAAATTGCCTGGTGCATTATTGTTGTTACTATTATTTAGTGCGCCATTTTTACATGCGCAAACAACTGTAAAAAAAGCTTCTTTGCAGGAAATAACAGACCTGGCTTTGCAAAATGCACCTGCATTAAAAGTTTCATTATTGCAGGAAAAGTATAATAAAATAATGGAGGCAACTTCAGCTGAATTGCCGAAAACGCAACTGAATGCAGAACTGGGTAATTATAACAGCATGTTTTTTGATTCGAGAATTATGGTAACTCAAAACTTTGCTTTACCTGGATATTATGCCTCTGTTAAAAAATTGCTTATGACCAATACGGCTATTGCTCAGACACAAACAACCTTGCAAAAAGCAGAAATTAAAAAATTGGTAGAACAACTCTATGTTACATTACAGTATCAAACAGCTCAACTGCAATTGCTGAAAAGGTTAGATAGTATTTATCGTTTTTATAAAAATGTGGCAACACTTCGTTATAATAAGGGTGAAAGCAATTTGTTGGAAAAAACGACCTTGGAAAACACAGCCGGTCATGTAAGCATGAGTTTGGAACAAATAAAAGCTGATATTCTTTCAACACAATTACAATTGCAAATATTTACACAACAAAATGTATTGATTGAGCCTGCTGATAGTTTGGCTGCTACACCACTTTTGTTGGATAGTGCTAAATTAGCGCAACACCCGTATGTGCATTTATACCAACAGCAGCAGCAACAGGCATTGATGCAAACTAAATTAGAGAAAGCCAAATTGAAACCCGATTTTGTGATTGGTTATAACAATCAGTCTATTGTTGGCTGGCAACTTTCTAAAGACAGGGTGGAGGATTATTATAATGCATCCTCACGTTTCTCCTCTTTTTCTTTGGGTATGGGCATTCCGCTGTTTGCAAAAGCACAACATGCCCGTATTCAGGCAGCCTCAATTAATGAACAAACTGCAAAAGCAGCAATTGTTTCTATTGAAAATCAATTGTCTGGTGCTTATCATAAATATGCACAGTTGTACAAAAAGTATTTTTCATCTGTACAATATTATCAAACAAAAGGTTTGGCGCAGGCTAATGTTTTAATGCAAACTGCTTCATTGCAATATCAATCGGGTGCCATCAATTATATTGAGTGGAGTACACTTGTTGCACAGGCCATTGCTTTGCAAAATGATTATTTAAGTGTACTGTATAATCAGCAAATGGCTGTTTCAGAAATCCATTATTTGCTGCAGTAAATGGAGATAAAAATAATTAATTCAAAAAAAATGACTAAAATGTATAAATTAATTTTTGTGGCTATTACAATCAGTGTCTTACTGGCTTGTAAAAATTCGCCCTCAGCTACTGAAACTCAAAATGATACCGGTAAAGCCGATACCATTGTAGTATTAAATGATACGCAATTTCGTAATGCAGGCATTCAATTAATACAACCCATTAAAAAAATAATGCACCAAACAGTTACTATTAATGGTATGGTTGATGTGCCTCCGCAAAGTATGATATCAGTGAGTATTCCTTTAGGTGGATACTTAAAAAGCACACATCTTCTGCCCGGAACCAATGTACACAAAGGAGAAGTGATTGCATTAATGGAAGATCAGAGTTATGTACAGTTACAACAGGATTATTTGGTAGCTAAAGCAAAACTTGGTTTTTTGGAAACTGATTTACAGCGGCAAAAGGAATTAAGTAAACAGGATGCAACCAGTAAAAAAACATATCAGCAGTCTTTATCTGATTATAATGTTCAAATGGCCATGTTAAAGGGTATGGAAGAAAAACTCAGGATGATTAATATCAATCCCGCTAAACTAACCATACAAAATATATCCAGAACTGTGCAATTGTTATCGCCTATTACCGGCTATGTAACAAAAGTGAATGTGAATATTGGCCGATATGTAAATCCTTCAGATGTTTTGTTTGAATTGGTAAATCCGGATGATATACATGCCGCCATGACTGTTTTTGAAAAAGATATAGAATTGTTTCAGAAAGGTACTGCCGGAAAAGTTTCATTAACCAGCGATACTGCGAAAAAATATGATGTAGAAGTGATTTTAGTTACTAAAAATGTAAATGATAACAGAACGGGAATGTTGCATTGCCATTTTGAAAAACTCAATCACAGTCTTTTACCCGGTATGTTTTTAACCGGTGTGTTTGATGTTACCAGTCATCAGGCTATTGTGGTTCCGGAAAATGCAGTAGTGCATTACAATGGTGCTGAATATGTGTTTGTGCAAAAAGAAAAAAATACTTTTGTTGCAACGCCAGTTGAAACAGGGCTTTCACAGAATGGATATGTAGAAATAAAGCCCAATGGTTATATAAATTGGCTATCGGTGCAATTAGCGGGTGGAAATGCATATGCGTTAATGGGAAAACTAAAAAACAAAATGGAAGATTAATGTTATAAAAGTGTTCCTAACGGTTTTTTGCAACAATGCATCTCCGTTAGGAATTCTTTTTATGCCCCCATTTTATTTTTCTGCCGATTAACACTTTAAATACCAAACCATCGGTTGCAGGAGTTAAACCCCATCCGGGACCAATATTTACTTCCCAATCGTTATTATTTTCTAAATCATAAACAAGGAATAGTGCATGGTTTTCCTGCGGCAGTTGTTCAAAATTATTGATAGGCCCAACGGAGCCATAATATTCAAATCCAAAATCGGTATTTTTAAAAAATTGATAAGCAACTTTTACATTGGGCTCAAAATCAGGCGCTTTATGCTGGTCAATTCCTTTTAAAGCTACACCTACAGTAGGATTGAATGAAACATATAAATTCTTCCATTGTTTATCAACGATAGGTCTAATCTCAATACTCCACGTGTCGGGTGAGTAGTATTTACTTTGGTAACCAAATTCTGTAGAGAGGCTTAACCCAACCGGTAAATGCCAGCTTAATGGTGCCATAATTCTTGGCCGGATATGCGAACCTATTATTTGATAACCATATTCGGAAGTATAATTGGAAAATAAATAAAAGCCTAATTCAAAATTATCGGTAATACCGTTGGTGATTTCCAGTGTTTCATGCAGGGCGTGGTTAGAAGGTCGTACGCCATCTATGATGGCTTTTTCGCCATTAAATGTAAAATTACTGTGCAATTCAAACATGGCAGACCCTTTGGGTTGTGTTTGTGAACCGTATACCTGTATTTCATAATTATCCTGTGCATAGCCAAAGCAGCTAATGCAAATGAAAGAGAGGGTAAACAAAATTTTTTGCCTCATATTTAAAAGTAACCTAAACCATTGTTAACTGCAGAATTCAATGTGTCACTCATCACTTTTTAAACGAAATTTAAGCAGGTTGTTCAAAATATGCCATGCTGCCGCCCACCCATTCTTGGTCCTTGTTATACCTTGTTCCAATCATTTTTCCTTTACTTAATCTGGCTAAATTCATCATTGCTTTGGGGCGTTTCCAGTCTTCATCCCAAAAATAAAACAGTCTGATTTCAGCTTTTGCAGGTGTGTCGGGCGTTTCAATGATGGCAGCATAATCTACTTTTTTTTGAATAATCCAATTTTGAGGGTCAGGTATTGCTGTAATGTTTTCCTGATTAACATCTATAATAACCCCCTGGCCTGCAAATGAAAAGACAGGTTTTACTACATATTGGTTTAAATTTTCAGGCAAAGGATGCACACAATTTAAAAAATGTGTTTCAGGTATATTTGGGTGTTCAATAAATGGTAACGTGTATTTGCTGATGCGATAAAACCAATTCGGATGCGGAATCCATTCTGCTTTTACAGGGTTAAAAAAAATAGCTGCTGCTTTTTTCTGAACGGTAGTGGATTGCTGTAACAATTCATCAAAAATTATTCGATTGTATATTCTGTATACAGGTGTTTTTTGGCCCCGATGCAGATAGAAAATATTTTCATTTTCAACCATTAATTCTGTTAGGCAAACTGTTTCAATGCCTGTATAATCTTTTGTGCAATAAAAATCAATTCTGGTTTTTTGCCGGTGTGGAAATAATTCCAGCAATATTACATTTTCAGGAAGATGGTTGCCAATAATTATTTTTTTGAGCGTTTGTATATAACTGTTTGCATCATAACCATTTAAGAATGCAGTATATTGTTTTGGTATTTCAAAATGTTGCCTTAAAATTTCATCATATAATACCTGGAAGGAAAACAAAGATGGGAATCCCTGCATTTCAATTAATTGAGGATCTATAGCTCCATTCTCTCCGGTGCAAATGCCAAAATCAAATGCAATAAAATTTGTATAATCCGTTTCATTTGGAACCATGAGTTGTTGAGGAACAGCTTGTTCTGTAAGTTTTTTAAAATTGGTAGCAACAATAACATCTATAATGCTTTCACAAGCACTCAGCATTTTTTTTGTAAAAGAAGCCGGAATAAAAATGGGTGTTTCAGCCACTCTGAAATCAATGGCACCGGGATGTTTACTGTTCAGTGATTGCAGGAAGTGCTGATATTTTTCTTCAGAAAATGCACTATTAAATGATTGGCGAATAGATGGTACCATAGTATTTTTTTTCTGTACTATGAATATATAGCCTATTCACCATATACCATCATTTGTTCTTTCTAAAATGCCATTTATATTGAAACTGTCTGTTTCACTCCTAAAGCCATTGTTAAAAAATTAGGAATGATATGGTGATAAGTAAACATAATTTTATCGGGGTCTTGTAATTGTGCTACCATGCTCTGCCATTTTTCTTCTCCATGTTCATCAATTACGGCCTTTTTTTTATCTGCCCGCTGTAAATACATTTGCATACCAACCGCATCTGCTTCCGGATGAAATTGTGTTCCGATAAAAAAAGGATTAAATCGAATGGCCATCATGGCTCTTTCATAAGGAAGATGGGGTCTTTCTTTTTCTATGGCTAAAAATGCACCGCCCATGGCTTCAATGTGTGTTTCATTTGGTGCAATTACCTGATAGTTGCGGCTGTCAACTGCATAAAAAGGATCAGATAAATTTTGAAAGAGTGGCTCCTTTTTTCCGGCGTGGAGGAGATGCACCGGGAAAACACCAAATGAGGTAGATTTTCTTGCACAAACGGTTCCTGCCTGATAATGCCTGCAGACTAATTGAAAACTATGACAAATAAAAAGTATATGTTTTTTTAAATCGTTATTTGATTCATGTAAATTGAATGTTTCAATGGATTGCAGCCAATTAAAATAAGCGGCTTCCCATTCACTACCTTCACTGTCGAGGGGAGAACCGGGCCCGCCACTGGAAATATAAGCATCGAAGGATGTATCAGGAACTGCTAAATGTTGGCGAACATCAAATACCTGCATCTGTATTTTTGTGTTATTCAAAATACCCCATGCTGCGATGATGTCTTTAATACATCGCATACCTTCATTTGGCTGGCCATCATATAAATCCAGAATTGCAATGCGTTTTTGGGCATTTATAGAATCATTCATCCGGCAAAAATAAAGAATTGCAGGAATGTTGTTTTTTACCGGATGAATGAAGTTGTTTTTGTATTATGAAAAATAGCTTAAATTGGTTTTTGGGGTAAGTGCAATTAATGTTTCATAAATTAAGTGAATGGTTTGTTCAATGTCTTTTTTATGAATCATTTCTACGGTAGTGTGCATATAGCGCAGTGGCATGGAAATGAGCACGCTGGGGCAGCCATCATTGGCGTAAGCAAAACTATCCGTATCGGTTCCGGTGCTTCTGCTTACTGCACGCATTTGCAGTGGTATATCATTTTTCTTTGCTACTTCTTCAACAAAATGAAGCAGTTTGTTGTGAACTGCAGGTCCATAAGTAGGTGAGGGGCCTTTACCGCAAGCTACATCGCCTTCAATATTTTTGTTAATCATAGGCGTTTGGGTATCGTGTGTTACATCAGTTATAATGGCAACATCCGGTTTAATTCTTCTGGCAATCATTTCAGCACCACGTAAACCAATTTCTTCCTGAACTGCATTCACAACATACAATGCAAATGGCAATTTTACTTTATTCTCTTTTAACAAGCGTGTCACTTCGGCAATCATAAATCCGCCAATACGGTTATCAAAAGCTCTGCCAATAAAATAGTCGTTGGCTAATTCATCAAAGCCATCGGCATAGGTTACCACTGCGCCAATATGAATGCCCAATGCTTCTACTTCTTTTTTGCTTCTTGCACCGCAATCTAAAAACAGATTTTCAACCTTGGGCTGATTTTCTTTCTGATCGCCGTTACTCATGCGGGTATGAATAGCCGGCCATCCAAATACCGCTTTTACCGGCCCTTTTTTGCCATGAATATAAACACGCATGGAAGGTGCGATCTGATGGTCAACACCGCCATTTCTTTTCAAATAAATCAAACCCTGGTCTGTAATGTAATTAACATACCAACTGATTTCATCGGCATGCGCTTCAATCACGACTTTAAATGCCTCATTTGGATTGATAACACCCACTGCAGTTCCGTAGGCATCGGTAAATGTAGTATCTGTATAATTTTTTATATAGTTTAGCCACAGTTTTTGTCCGCTACTTTCAAAACCAACCGGCGATGGAGTATTAATATAGCTTTTTAAAAATGCCATAGAGGCTTCCGGTAACATTGCTTTTGCTTTTGATTTCTTTTCTTTTGACATATTATTCAATTTTAATGTTTAGAATAAAGTACTGAAAATACCACAACAGGCTTTTACCAGCATTAATCCATCAATAATAATAAGATAATACATAATGCTTTGCCGTTTGTGCATTGAGTATGCCACAGTGAGAATGAGTATAAATGGAATGGCATTCCAAATAATTCGTGCTGCACTGAAATGGTGTGTAATGGTATACACTAAAAAAGTGCCAAACCCTATTACACAAAGTGGAATAAGAATATAAAAAATTGTTTTACGCAAACCTACTCGCACAACAAATGTTTTGAGTTGTTGATTATAATCGGTGGCATAATCTTTTATATCAAACATAATACACAATACAGTAATATACATAAAGTTTTTGATGAAAAACATTATATCAAAACTATTTAATTGAAATGTAATATGTTCTGTCATAGCGCGGTAAAGTATAGGATAAATGGTAATGGTACCCGCCCATACAAATCCAATTACAAAAGGTTTTAACCAGCCTGTATTTCTTAAATTAAAATGCTTAAAGTTCGCAAAGCCTATACCGTAATACAAGCCTGCTACAATTGGAACGGAAAGCCATAGTAACCACTCTGTAGCAGTCATATTGAAAATATGGTGCCAGCTGCTTTTTAACAGCAAACAAAAACAAAGCAGGCTAATGATGGATAAGCTGATTTGGGATATCCATACCCAACGGTGATGTTTTACATACCAGTGAGCTCTTTTGTTAGCTGAATCTTCTAAATTTTCGGTAAGATATGCTTTGGTATAATAAACAACGGTTGCAGCAAAAACTAAAACATAATAGAGCCATGGGTTGAGGGGCACATTCAACTGAAAGGCAGTTTCAATAGATAATGCTACAACACAAATACCATAAAAGTAATTGCCAAAAAAAATTGCGGGTATGATACCCCTGTAAGCTTTTAATTGCATCAGGGTAAAAGTACAATATTCGGCGAAACAAGCGTATCACTGGTATGCCCGGCTAAATCTTTCAAAACAAACCTGAAATAGCAGGTATCCGGCACATTCCCACATCCGGTAATGTAATAATAACCGGCACCTGTAACATTGTTAATGAAATTAATATCAAAGTTGCCTTTCAGGTTTTTGGTAGAGGGGAAGTTGGGTACCTGAAAATTAATGGCAAAATTTGCAATAGGACTGGTAGGGCATACTTTTGAAACTTTTTGAATCCACATACTATCCTGTACGTCTCCTTCTTTATCGGTAAATTCAATATTAAAGGATAGCGTTTGCCCTTTGGCAACAACAGTACTGCTTACACTTTTTAAGGTTAATTGCGGTTGGGTAGTGTATTTATTTTTCGAACAACCTGCTATTAGTCCGGTTAAACAAAAAATCATTAATATTTTTGCCTTCATATTTTGCATATTCTATTCAAATATAATTCATTCATCTCAACATTATTTCGCTATAATGGAACTTCTTAACAAGATTTTTTCAATTACACCTCAAAATAAAACAGACGTAATTCAGGAAGTGTTTCATTTTCAATTAAAAAATAACACCGTTTATCGCCAATGGTTTGAATTAACTGGCGGTAAGCAGCAAAATACAATTGATTCCATTCCTTTTCTTCCCATTTCCTTTTTTAAAAGTCATGTTATTACAACTACAGCTTTTGAACCTTCCATTATTTTTGAAAGCAGCGGCACCACCGCAACCGTAAATAGTAAACATTATGTAAAAGATTGGCAGATTTATGAAACCAGCTTTTTAACTGCTTTTCAACTATTTTATGGTGCCCCGCAAGATTGGTGTATTATTGGGTTACTGCCTGCATATTTGGAAAGGAAGCATTCTTCATTAGTGGCGATGGTGCATACATTGGTGCAACAAAGCAGGCATCCTGACAGCGGTTTCTATTTGTATGAATATGAACAATTGCATGCTACTTTACAGCGTTTAGAGGCAGCCGGCCAGCCGGTAATATTAATTGGAGTTACGTTTGCCTTGCTTGATTTTGCCGAACAATTTCCGCTGCCTATACAAAATACCATCATTATGGAAACAGGGGGTATGAAGGGTCGAAGAAAGGAAATAACCCGTGAAGCATTGCATCGGCAATTAAAAAAAGCTTTTGGTATATCTCATGTGCATGCTGAGTATGGTATGACAGAGTTGTTATCGCAGGCCTATTCATCCGGAAATGGCCGGTTTTATTGTCCACCCTGGATGCAGGTTTTGGTGAGAAATGAGGAAGATCCTTTTGAAGTAAAATTACAGGGGGAAGGTATTTTGAATATTATTGATTTAGCCAATCTGTATAGCTGCAGTTTTATTGCTACGGATGATGTGGGGAAAGTATATGAAGATGGTAGCTTTGAAGTTTTGGGCCGTTTAGATAATAGCGATATTCGCGGATGTAGTTTGTTGGTTACATAAATGCAATTATATTTGCAGCCCTGAAACAAATGCCCAGGTGGCGAAATTGGTAGACGCACTGTGTTCAGGTCGCAGCGTTCGCAAGGATGTGCTGGTTCGAATCCAGTCCTGGGCACTTCATTGGAATTTAGGTAATCTGTTTGGAGGTTACCTTTTTTATTTTCCGCTGTAATTCTTTGCAGTAGAGGGATTGACAAAAATAGGCTATTGATTTTTTCAGTTCGAACTTCACCTTTTTTTTATCAAACAGGATTCCTTCTGGGAATACAAGATTTTGTAGTCTGCGTTTATTTTCAAAGCTTGCTGTAACCCATATACTGATTAGGTTCTGGGCAATCATCAAACATTTTTCAACTGCTTTTTCAAGGTTCGAACCATTTATTACAGATTTGCTTAATTCTGTTTGTAAAAAGGTTATTTCATCCTTTATCTATTTCATCCATCACGTATTTGTGTATACTAGATTGTAAGCAAAAAATTAGACAAAGCACTAGAACAGTATATACGCTAATTCTTACAACAAGAACCATTGCCCACAGCAGCCTGTTGTAATATATTTCATTAGGAAGCACAAAAATAAAGTCGCCCTTAAAGAAGTATTCAATATTTCTATTGAATAGAAGAAGAGAGTTGTCGTATCTTTGTAAAAAATACAAAACAATATGCGATATTTTATTTTTCTATTTGTAGCGATGCTGACTTTCAGTAACTGGGCATCTGCACAACAAAAACAAGAACCCTGGGCGAAAAGTCAATTAATGGAAACGGCTACACTGGCGTCAAGAATTACAAACAACAAAACAAAAGATCTGTTGATTTTATCGGTAGGACCTGATGCCATTATTAAAGGTTCTGTTGATATTGGACCGGCCAACAATCAGGAGAATATTAAGAAACTAAATAGCTACCTGAAGAATGTTTCAAAGGACAAAAAAATAGTTATCTATTGCGGATGTTGTCCGTTTGATAAATGCCCTAATATCAGACCTGCATTTAACACCCTAAAAGAAATGGGCTTCAAAAATGCGAAGCTGCTTAACCTGCCTAAAAACATTAAAGCAGATTGGTTAGATAAAGACTACCCAACAAATGATTAAGGATGAAAAGAACAATCTTCTTATTACTGATAATGCTTTTTTCGGGCTATCTCTTTGCTCAAAATTCTACATTAAAAGTTGGAGAAAATGCCCCAGAAATAGCACTACCTAAAGTTGACGGTACTGCTTTCTCTCTTTCGTCATTAAAAGGGAGAATAGTGCTTATTGATTTTTGGGCTACCTGGTGTGCCCCTTGTGTAAAAGAACAGCCAGAACTGAAAGCCTTGTATGAAAAATATGCAAACAGCGTAAAAAATGGAAAATTTGAAATACTGGGTGTATCGTTAGACAAAAGTAAAGAAAACTGGCAGAAAACTATTGAACGTTTCAAAATTGACTGGCTACAGGTAAGTGATTTGAAATTCTGGAAAAGCCCTGTGGCAAAAGACTATGGTATCGAAGGACTGCCTTTTAATGTATTAATTGATGAACAAGGCAAAATAATAGCCATCAATTTACATGGAAAAGAGTTGGAAGAATTAGTACACAAGTATCTGAATGTCGAAAAGTAAGTTCAAGTTTCATTTTTAAATTAAACTGCAAATAACAGTACGTATGAACAAACGGGAATTTAAAGATAAGGTGTATGGAGAATTGTCTAAAGTGGCTAAAGCAATGGCAAATCCGGTAAGGCTGGAAATTATAGACCTTTTGGCACAAGGACCGTTTTCTGTTGAGCAAATTGCCAATTACACTGGACAGTCGGTAGCCAATGCCTCACAACATTTGCAAACACTTAAAAATGCAAAACTGGTAAAGGTAGTACGCAACGGTAATTTTATCAATTATTCTCTGGCAAGTGAAAATGTTTTTAATACCTGGGTTTGTATGCGTGAGTTAGGATTGGCTTACAATGCCGAAGTAGAAAAAATAATAACCGAATTCAGACAAGGACAAAGTAGTGATATGAACGCCGTTGATGCAGACACTTTATCAAAGATGATTGAGAATGATGAAGTGGTATTGCTTGATGTGCGTCCACAGGACGAATATAAGAGAGGACATATCCATAAAGCCCTGTCAACGCCTATTGACCAATTAGGGGCATACTTGAAAAAACTACCAAAAAGAAAAATGTTAGTAGCTTATTGTCGTGGACCGTTTTGTGTATATGCAGATGAAGCCGTAGCTATATTAAAAAACAATGGTTACAAAGCTGTTCGTATGGATGAAGGATTTCCTGAATGGATGCTGAAAGGTTACCCGGTGGAATATGTTGAAGCAGAATAGTCAAGGAATTATTTAGAGTAACAAAAAGAGGATGTATCAAAAGCAAAAAGAAGGGGTTGAGATTTGCATAAACGAAAATTTTCTCCATCCCCTTGCCGAATAAAAAGAGGCTGCATAGCACTTTTGATATAGCCTCTTTTTTACTAATGAACCTCATTTAATATCCACACAATACCTTTAGATCCTAAATAGCTCTTTGATATAAATAAATGGCCAAGTGATTCAATAATAAATTTGTGAAAGGAAGTGGGGTGAACTTTACGAATGATTAGACAACCAGGTCTATTTCGTGTATCAGTCCCCACCGCCTCTCACGGTACTGTATTAGCCCCTTAAAAGAATGGAGAAGTTTTTAGAAACAGTTTGACTTATTAAAATTGGGATTAAATAATTTAATAAGCTATATTCCATTTCAATAAAGAATTACAGCCAAAAATTAGTTTTTTCAAATTTTTTAATTTCTTATCGTTAAAAATAATAAATTCAAATATCCTTCATAGCGAAGGCTTTTTTAGTAAGTTAAAATCTCATTTAAATATTCTACTAAACTATTCGTACTATATCTAGCAAAATGCACTTCACCATTTTGGCGGTTAGAATAACCGCCTTTTTTTTCTCAAATAATTTAATGTTCGTACATATATACGAATTACTTAAAAATTCGGTTTTTTAAACGAATTATTGAAAAGTTTGTATATTTATGCAAACGAACTTTTTATGGCAATGCACGCTGTACTTACTTGCGATATTGTAAACTCTACCCGGCTTCCTGCCTTGAAAGCTAAAAAATTAATGCAGGCAATACAGCAAATTTTTTCCGGTTGTATCATAGAATTTTATCGCGGAGATAGTTTTCAGGTATATCTCTCGCATCCTAAAGATGCATTAAAACTGGCCTTACAGGCACGATTGGCTGCCATTCAACTATCTTTTGGCGATAAAAATAAGGTAGCATCAGATATTAAAATCAGTATCGGCTTAGGAACAGTAGAAATGCCGGTGAAAAATTTAAAAACAGCACGTGGAGAAGCTTTTTTACTTTCAGGCCGGCTGTTTGATACAATGGCAGCATTGAATCAAAGACTTGTATTCGGAATACAGCATGCTTTGGCCCAAGAGGCTTTGCAAATTTTATCCGCTTATGTGGATGCTATTTTTAATGAACTGACTGCAAAACAAGCTGCTGTTTTAATAGAGTTAATGAGGGGTGAAATGCAACAAACAATTGCCCTGAAAATGAAAAAAAGTAAAAGTACTATTCATCAGCATGTGGTATCGGCCCGCTGGCAGGAAATTGAAGCATTGTTGAAACATTATGAAAATATTATTCAATTAATTATGGTATGAATACGGCACTGATTTGGTTCATCAAATTGATTTTATCACACCTGTTAACCGATTTTATTCTTCAGCCCACAAGCTGGATAAAAGCGCGTTCCAGCCGTCATTTTCTAACGTTGCATTTATACCTGCATGCTTTTATTACTGCATTGGTGGTTTGGTGTATGCTGGGTTTTCAATACCATTGGGTGGTTATAGTAATTTTTATTACGCACCTGTGCATTGATGGGTGGAAATCTTATCAAAAACCAACAGTACAATATTTTATCATCGATCAGGTATTGCACTTTCTGGTAATTGTTGCTTGTTGGTATTTTACTTTTTTTAACCTGGGTTCTTTGTTGGCTATCCTTCAGCCATATTATGAAAATGTTAAGGTGTGGAAAATAGTAACAGGATTTGTATTCATTACAACCCCAGCAGCAATTTTTATAGGCCAGTTTACCCGCCAGTGGCGCGATAAAATTGAATTTGCAGAAAACCTTGCCAATGCCGGAAAATGGATCGGTATTGCAGAACGGATCATAGTACTGATATTTGTTTTATATGCACAATATGCAGCCATTGGTTTATTGGTAGCTGCAAAAGCACTGATTCGTTTTAATGAAAAAGATCGTCAGGAAATAAAAACAGAATATCTGGTAGTGGGTACATTATTGAGCTTAGCCATTGCCGTAGTGGTAGGTGTGCTGATTAAATTATAATAAACAGCGTTAAAGCAACAATATCAAAATGAACCCCGAATAAATGCGCTTTCATTATAAAGAGGAGTAATGAATACCCGATATACTTTGATGAATTTCAAAACAATAAATATCTGCCATTTTAATATTACTCCATTGTTGCGCATCATAATGAAAAGGATTGCATTGGTCCAAATGTGTTTGGATCTCCAATAAAATTCGCTTCATTTTTTCTTCATCTGTTCCCATTTGCTGCAATAAATCCATAAATGCATCAATTTGATTCTTTACTTCATCCTGATTGCCGGCAACAAGAATTTTTTCAAGAAGTTCCTGATAATGGGGTTGAATAGCGGGTAGCATACATGATTTATTTAGTAGGAGGAATCTAAAGGTATCACTTTTCCGTTGTTTAATTGATAAATACCTCCAATTACTTGTACACCTTTATCTTTTACTGCTTGTTGAATGTAGGTAGATTGTGTTAATAACTGATGTATGCCATGCAAAACATTTGCTTTGATGAGTGGAAGGGTGTGCAGTTGATCCATCTCACCGACCTTTGCTATTTCCGGTTCTTTGGCAAGGCTGTCAATAATCACCTGCAAAAATCCCTCATTTTTAGAATGATCGGCCATGGCCTGAATAGCCCCACAATGTTCATGGCCAACAATCATAATAAGGTGTACATTCAAATGTTCCACCGCATATTCAATACTACCTATTTCAAAATTACCTAAAACATTTCCGGCAGTTCTAATTACAAATAAATCGCCAATACCCTGATCGAAGAATAGTTCCGGCGCCACTCTGCTGTCTGAGCAGCAAACCACTACTGCAATAGGGTGTTGGTTAACTGCTGTTTCCTCGAAGCGATGCCTGTTTTGGTCGGGGTGTAACGGGTGCATGTTAACATATCGGTTATTACCGGCCATTAATTGCTGAAAAGCAGTACTACCATTTAAGGGCTGTAATGATTTTTTTGGCGGCTGTGCAGGCAGAACACCTGCTGAAAGAAATAGTAAAATAAAAATTAATTTTAAATAACCGGAATAGGGCTGCATGAAGCTATATTTGTGATGATTGTATGCAAGTGATGAAAACCATTTTTGTATCAACTTATATTTTTATCCAGCATTTTAACAAATTATCCATTCTGGCATCTACCAGCGTATAATTACGGGGTACCTCATTTTCTAAACTATGAAAAGTAACCAGCTTTGTGCCGGCAGGCTTTGTTTCTAATTGCTTATAGAGGTAGCGGTTGTAATAATTATAGAGTTCTAATGAATAGTCAATACTCTCATCTATTTTATCTGTTCCGGCAATATTTTCGAAAAATGCATTGTAAAAATAAAAGTGATGATAGTCGTTAAAATTCAATTGTGTAAAATTGCCTTCTATAAAAAACGCATTGGTGATACCTAATTTTAATTTAGCGGCCTCCGCTACTTCAATTAAGCTTTTTCTTTGTTCTACACCATAAAAAAAAGCATCAGGTTTATAGTAACCTGCAACTAAACAAAATTTACCTACACCGCTGCCAATGTCTAATATTTTTTCATTTTTCTGGCTCACTAAAAAATCGGCTGCAGTGCGGGCAACTTCAATGGGTGTCCAATGTTTTTTGGCCAGTAATTGTATTTCTTTTGGATAAAGCTGATGAAATGTGGCATCATTTTCCATCCATTTTTCTCTGGCATTTTTAATATATATCTTATCCATAGCGGCTCTTTTGGTGCATTCATTTCTTCAAAATGTAGGTTAGCACATTTATCAGGTCAAAGTTAGGAACAGATTCAGGTCATAAACGTGAAAGTTCTCATTCAGAAAAGTAATATTTCTCAACTTTAAACCAATAACTTTGAAGCAGTATGAGCATTCATCAAAAATTTCCGATAGATCAATGGGATTTTAAAAGCGAATCTATTCTGGCCGATTTGCCGGATGAGGATAAGGCCATTTTGCTTGCAAACCAAACAGAACAGGAATATGATAAGGGCGAAATTATTTTTCGCGAAAACAGTTATCCATCGGGTATTTTTTATATTGTGAAGGGCAAAGTAAAAAAATATAAAATTGATAAAAACCGGAAAGAACACATTATTTATGTAGCCAATACCGGTGAATTGATTGGATACCACGCCATTATTTCCGGTGATCGGTTCCCCGATTCTGCTGCTGCATTAGAAAAAAGTGTTATTGCTTTTATTCCTAAAGAAGATTTTTTGCAAACCCTTACTGTTTCTGCTTTTTTGGGTACACGTTTATTAAAAACACTCAGCCATGAATTTGCCGTACTGGCTAACAGTTTAAGCATTATTGCCCAAAAATCAGTTCGGGAACGCCTGGCTTTGCAATTAGTAGTATTGCGTGAAAAATATAAAGACCATTTTATGGAGGGCAATGCAGTTGAAATAAACATGAGTCGGGATGATTTAGCCAGTCTGGTAGGCACTGCCAGAGAAAATGTAGTAAGAATTTTATCTGAATTTAAAGATGAAGGTTGGTTAATGACCAAGGGCAGAAAAATTATCATTTTAGATGTAGATGCTTTGATAAAAGTTGCCAATATGTAATTGGATGAATAGAATTTTTACATTCAATACTCCATTTTTTATTCCAATCTTATTAATTTTGTAATAATATTTTTCTAAATATTGTTTTGAGTTTTCACCATTCCCCAACTGTTATTGTAAAACTCAAAAATTTGTTAGCATGGATATGTTCGTAAAGCCTGCAAAACCAGTTTTTAGAAAATTAAGAGATGAAACTTTATTTCAATGTTTAAGAGCCCAAGTAAATGGCACTATTTCAGAATTACGTCCATCCAGAAAAAGTCAGGCTACATTAAAATCATGGTTATTTCCACTCACTTATTTTGCGGCGTGGATATTTGCTTTATTATGGGGAAACCACCATGGTATTTTATTTGCCCTGTATGCATTGATGGGCTTCATGCTGGTAGTGAATTATCTTACATTGATTCATGAAGCCGTACATGGTACCATTTTTAAATCAAAGAGAATGAATCGTTTGTATGTGTACCTGTTTGATTTGATGGGTGCCAACAGTTTTATTTTCCGTATCAGACATGTTCGTTTGCACCATAATTATCCCAATGTAATGGGTTGGGATAGTGATTTTGAACAAAGTCCAATGGCTCGTGTGTTTCCGCATGGGCGGTACGAAAAATGGCATCAATACCAACATATTTATTTGCCGTTCTTATATCCATTGTATTTATTAAATTGGTTGCTGGTGCGTGACTTTAAAGATTATTTCAACAAAAAAAAGTTAGTATGGAAAGTAGTCAATATTCCTGTTATTGAATATATAAAACTATTCTTATTTAAATTGTTGTTTTTTAGCTATATCATCATCATTCCAAAATACATATTGGGTTTAAAATGGCTAACCATACTTGCTGCTTTTTTAATCATGATGTTTACTGCCAGTATTATATCTCTGATTGTATTATTGCCACCGCATGCCAGTTTGGATAATGCATTTCCATTGCCTGACGAGAAAGGTGATATGCCTGATAGTTGGTTAATGCATCAATTATCCTGCACGAATGATATTGTGGAAGATAATTGGTTTACCAGATTTTTTATGGGATCTTTTAATTATCACATTGCCCATCATTTGTTTCCCGCTGTGCATCATATTTATTATCCTGAGATAACTAAGGTAATTGAACAATTTGCTGCAAATCACCGGTTGCCCTACCGAAAAGTAGGGTTGTGGCGGGCATTACACAATCATTACCTACTGTTAAAAAGCAATGCATATCATGATAATATTTTTGAAGAAACCATGTAAATCAATGGTGTTCAATAAAAATTGGATGGGTAACAATTTTCCCTGAAAAATCAGCTCCTTTATCCTTTATGCAACCAAATGGGGCTGTAGCTGCTGCATGATTACATTTTTAGGCACTACACCACTTTGGCGCCACAATATTTTTCCTGCTTTGAATAAAATTAAAGTGGGCACGCCCTGAATTTGGTATTTAGCAGCCAGCGCAGGGTTTTTATCCACGTCAATTTTAATGACTCTTGCTGCATTTCCTGTAGTTCTTGCCACTTCCTGAAGGGTTGGGGCCATCATTTTGCAAGGGCCACACCATTCTGCAAAAAAATCTACCAAAACGGGTTTGGTATCAGCTATAATTTGATTGAAATTTCCTGTCATAAAATTATATTTTTTTATTGTATGTTGTTTAAGCAGCATTTTTAGCCTCATTCAGTAAGGTTTTTTGTTTGGCTGAAAGTTGTGCGGGTATTAATGCATGCAGGGTAATGTATAAATCTCCAAATGCACCCGGTTGGTTATATACCGGCATTCCTTTGCCTTTTAAACGCATGGTTTTACCATTGGCACTACATTCTGGTAATGTTAAGTTTATTTTTCCACCCAATGTAATTACTTCCTGTTTACCACCTAAAAGCATGGTAAATACATCTACCTGCAAATCCATATACAAATCATTTTCCCTGCGTGTAAAAACAGTATTGGGTTGTACATGAACATTAATGTATAAATCGCCGGCTTTTCCGGAACTGTTTTTTATTCCTTTTCCCTTTGCCTTTAACTGAAGTCCTTCATAGGCGCCGGGTTTGATATTCAGTTTTATTTTTTCAGTGCCTGTGCTGATCAATCTTTCAGTACCGGTATAGGCTTCCTGAAGTGATATGGTAATCTCTCCGGTAAGATCCGAGGGTCTCGATTCAAATTGGCTACTACTACCAAACGGGTTGCGTGATTTTGTTTTATTGTTACTTCTCATTCCGCCAAAAAAAGCCTCAAAGAAGTCAGAAAATCCACTTCCGGCACCGCCAAAAAATTCAGCGGGATCACCCTGGAACTGGTAATATTGTCCGCCACCATTATTACCACTTTGCCCGCCAAACGGATTACCTGAAAATCCGCTTTGTTCATATTGCTTCCAGTTGGCGCCAAGGGTATCGTATTTTTTTCTTTTTTCCGGGTCGCCTAATACTTCATAGGCTTCATTTATCTGCTTAAATTTATCTTCTGCCTCTTTGTTATTGGGGTTTTTATCGGGATGATATTTTACAGCCAGCTTCCGATACGCTTTTTTAATTTCATCGGCTGTAGCAGATTTAGAAATGCCCAATAAGCTATAATAATCCTGATATTGCATAAATTTTTGTTTACAGATAAAGTTATACTTGTTTTGATATTTTACAACTGATCAACATCATATTTACCTGTTTGCAGTTGCGCATTTTAACAAACCAAATGCATACAAATGAAATGGGTTGTGCTTATACTGTTGCAGCCGCACAACCCATTGCGTTTCTTTCTTCAACTTCGGCTTAAGCAATAGCTATGGTTTTAGCTGGTTTGGGTTTTGCTTCTTCTTTTTTGGGGATGTAAATGTTTAAGATGCCATCCTTGTACTGAGCAGAAATTTTTTCATCATCAGCAGTTTCAGGCAAACTAAAACTGCGTTGAAAACTTTGATAATTGAATTCCTTCCTGCTGTAATTGGCTTTTTTCTCTTCTTTTTCCTCTTTTGCTTCAGCACTAATGGTCAGCACTTGTTTGTCTAAGTTTACATTAAAATCCTCTTTTTTCATGCCCGGAGCTGCCATTTCAACGGTATAGCCGTTGTCATCCTCTTTAATGTTTACTTTGGGCAATGTGCTTCCTTCCCCTGAAAAATTCCGAAGGCCCCAATCAGCCCAATCATTGTTAAAGAAATCATCAAATAACCTGTTGAATACAGGTGCCATGTTGTTGCTTTTTACGAGTGTCATAGTTGTATCATTTTAGTGGTTAACAATCCATTTTTTTGCTGAAGGTTTTTTTATTTTTTTCAGCATTTTGCTAACTCAATGCTCAAATCCTGTGCAACTGTATTTGTTGCATACTTTTTGGCAGGCAAGGTGTATAAATTAAGAAAAAATGACATTTTAATTGTGGGGTTGCTGTATTTCTGTCAGAATTGAATTGGGAATATGGGGAGGAATACTGCCTGAATAAATCTTCTTAACTTGCTGCATACCTTTTATGTCAAAAAAAAATTCATATTGCTTAGTTAGTGTCTGGGCAAATGTTTGCAATTGCTGCACTCATTGCACTCACGCCATATTTTGAATGGAATTTTTTGGGAAAATTGTGCTTGTGTTACTTTCATTGCTGTTATTGGGTTGGGCAATAGTGTTTATGCGCCAATCAAAATTGTGTATTGTACCATAGCTGCCGGCAACAAAAGCAAAATTGGTTGAAGTGAGTCATTATTGTTTTATCCGGCATCCCATGTACCTACCGTATTGCTTTTTGCAGTAGCCATGTTATTGTTTTGTTTTACATGGTGGCGATGAGCAATTTTACTGATATTGCTAAAAATACTTTTACTAAAAATGCAAATAGAAGAAAGGCTATGGATATTAAAAAATCCGGCTTATCAGCAATACATGCTAAGACCCAAAAATTAATTCCTTTTTGGTATCAGGTTCATGAGGGTTTCCATCCTATTAAGAGAATACCTACAATAACCAAAGCAGTTCCGGCTAATTGTAAAAAAAAGATGGGCTCATCTAAAAAGAAATGTGCTTGTATAATGGTGGAAACAGGGCCAATACTGGTAATAATCGCCACATTATTACTGCCAATTTTATTCATACTAATATTCATTAAAAAAGAAGGTAGCACTGTTGCAATGATTGCCAGTGCAATGCCATAGATGAGCAAATTGGGTTGCAGCAGTTGGCCAAAATTTTGATGGTTGGTTATTAAAAAATGCGTAAAAACACCCATAGTTGCGAACAGCATTACATAGGCGGTATATTTTGTAGAGCCTATAATGGGCACTAATTTTCCTGTACCCGCTAAATATATTGAATAAGTTACAGCACATAAAAAAATCATGAATGTGCCCAAAAAGAAATGGATATTTCCGGCATCTAATTTTACTTCTCCTAAAAAGGCAATGCCAATACCAATGTAAGTTAAGAGCAGAGCGGCAACTTGTGTTCGTTTCAGTTTTGTTTTAAAATAAAAAGTATTGATCAGTACGGTAAACGTTGGATACAAGAACAGTATCAGTCTTTCTAAACCTGCAGAAACAAATTGCAAACCCATAAAATCGAACAAGCTGCTCAGGTAGTATCCTAAAATACCCATCAAGGCTAATAAAACCCATTGTTTGCGGGTTAGCTTTTCGGTACTGGTTTTACGGGCATAAGTTGCTGCAATCAGGTAAAATGGCAATGAAAACAACATACGCAATACCAGCAAATGGATGGCTGATACCTGCGTATGTTGAAATGCCAGCTTCACAAAAATGGCTTTGGTTGAAAAAAGCAGTGCACCTGTAATGGCAATAATAAACCCGCCCGCCATTCCTGTTCTGATTTTTGTATGCATGATTCAACAATTCAGGCAATAATAACTTACTGCCTAAGGCAGTATTTTAAATTTCAATTATACTGCTACATTAAAATCACGCAGTGCATCATTCAAACTGGTTTTTAAATCAGTACTTGGTTTTCTTTGCCCAATAATTAAAGCACAGCTAACCTGGTATTCGCCGGCTGGAAATTGTTTAGGATAAGTACCCGGAATGACCACACTTCTGGCCGGCACATAGCCTCTGTATTCTTTTGGGATATTACCACTTACATCAATTATTTTAGTTGATTGTGTTAATACCACATTGGCACCTAAAACGGCTTCTTTTTCAACACGAACCCCCTCTACAACAATACTGCGGCTGCCTAAAAAGCAACCATCTTCAATAATAACAGGACTGGCCTGTAACGGTTCCAGTACACCGCCAATACCCACACCGCCACTCAGGTGAACGTGTTTGCCAATTTGTGCACAACTGCCAACTGTGGCCCATGTATCTACCATTGTGCCTTCATCTACATAAGCACCAATATTCACATAACTTGGCATTAATACCACATTTTTGGCTAAATAGGCACCATAACGTGCTACTGCATGAGGTACTGCACGTACGCCTAATGCTGCATAATTTTTCTTTAGCAACATTTTGTCGTAAAATTCAAATGGGGGCAGTTGGTAGGTTTCCATGGGTTGTATGGCAAAATACAATAGAATGGCTTGTTTTACCCATTCATTTACCTGCCACCCTTGCGCTGTGGGGGCAGCAGTTCTTAGTTGGCCTTTATCAATGGCTTCTATCACTTCGCGAACGGCGTCACTGTATTGTTTGTCCTGTAATAAATTTCTGTCATTCCAGGCGGCGATGATGCGTGTTTGTAATTCCATTAAAAAAAATTTTTGCAAACATAATTATAAACGGTTACAGAAAGTTGGCTGATGGTTATAAAAAAAAATGATATTACATTCATTTAAATAAATGTAATTCTGTTAGTTTTGAAAAATGAAATCGTTTGAACCAGATATTATTCATGCATTAAAGGTTTTGGAGGCAGGTGGTACCTTGCTGTATCCTACCGATACCATTTGGGGTATTGGCTGCGATGCTACGAATGCGGCAGCGGTTGATAAAGTTTTTCAAATCAAAAATCGTCCGCCCCAAAAAAGTTTAGTTGTATTGGTAGCAGATGAAAAGCAAGTATTACAGCATGTGGCTGCCTTAGACTTGTCGGTATTTAATTTTTTAGCAAAGCAACAAAAGCCCACTACCGTTATTTATCCTGCAGCCATTGGATTTGCAGATAATGTAATTGCCGAAAATGGCTCCATTGCTATTCGTATTTGCCAAGATCCATTTTGTAAACAACTCATTAAAAGATTTAAAAAGCCCATCGTTAGCACTTCGGCTAATCTGAGTGGAGAACCATCTCCGGCTAATTTTGCATCTATTTCAGAAACAATTTGCTCTTCAGTAGATTATGTGGTTCAATACCGACAAGATGATAAACAGCCCTCAGTGCCTTCTACCATTATTGCATGGCGACAGGATGGCTCCATCTATGTTTTACGCCCATAATACGGTTTTGGGTTATGTGTCAAAAATGTTTTGACAGTGATTCAAAGAAAATTCAAAATTGGCGGAAGCTCCCCATTTTTTGAAATCGGCTGAAATATGCTTCTGTAAGGGGTTTGAACCATTATTATTTTACAATTTCAGTCGGACAACAATGTTGAAGAATAATTGATAAAAAAGTATGATTTTTTTTGCACAGGTTCTGATTATCAGCTTCTTATCGTCATAATATTTTTATTTTCATTAATTCTCAGGTAAAAGCTTCTTTTTATAACAAAAATTATTTAGCTTAGAAGAAGCTAATAAAATGGTATGGCCAGAGTTATTGTAGATGTTCCTTCCGAAAAAGTGCAGCCTTTCATTGAATTAATTCTTCAAATGGGGCTGGATAGGCATACCATTGCTTCTGATTTAACCGAAATACAAAACGATATCGAAGCTACATTGGTTCCTAAACCCCTTTGCCTTTTTAAAGAAAAATATCTGTTGTTCGATTGGGAATTTTTCAGCAATGAACTGGAATTTGAATAATGCTGCCTATTATGCATTTATTTTGCAGATATGGAAAAAGTGCTGCTCATTCAAACCGCATTTATTGGCGATGTTGTTCTGGCAACCGGATTGTTGGAAAAAATACATGCTCAATACCCTGAAACTTTACTACATGTTTTGGTTCGTAAAGGGAATGAGTCGCTGTTTGAAGCACATCCTTATATAGAAAATGTACTAATCTGGGATAAGAAAAAGCAGAAGTATCGGCATCTTATTCAATTATTATTTCAAATTCGAAAAGAAAAATATACCAGGGTAATCAATGTGCAGCGTTATGCTGCAACAGGTTTATTAACTGCTTTTTCAGGTGCTGCTGAAACAATTGGTTTTCGAACCAATCCATTCAGTTGTTTTTTCACAAAATCAATTGTGCATCATTTCGGCAAAAATGGTACACCGTTGCATGAAATTGAACGCAATCAACAACTGATTGCACATTTTACAAATGGAAAGGCAGCTTTGCCTAAATTGTATTATAATGCATCCATCGCAGCTTCAGTACAATATTTGCAGAATAAAAAATATATCTGTATTGCTCCGGCTTCTGTATGGTTCACCAAGCAATACCCGGCTGAAAAATGGATAGAATTGATTCATCAAATACCAGATTCATTAACAATTTATTTATTGGGTGCAGCTTCAGATAATGCTTTGTGTGCAAATATAGCCGCTGCCAGTTCCGGTAAACAAGTGGAAAATTTAGCAGGGAAATTAAGTTTTTTACAGTCGGCCGCTTTAATGGAAGCTGCATTCATGAACTATGTGAACGATTCGGCTCCCATGCATTTTGCCTCAGCAGTCAATGCACCGGTTACTGTTGTGTACTGTTCCACCATTCCCGCTTTTGGATATGGGCCGCTTAGCCATGAACAATATATTGTAGAGATACTGGAACAATTAAGTTGCAGGCCCTGTGGTATACATGGCAGGGCTGCTTGCCCCCAAGGGCATTTTCATTGTGCCTTGCATATACAAGCCCCGCAATTGCTGCAACCCTTGCAAATTAAAATGCAGCAACCGGGTTACGTTATTTGATAGCATATTGTTAAATACAGGATATATGCAATAAAAAATTCGGTTGTTAAATGCCTTTTTCAATTTGTACCTTTGCCGCAATGCAGATTACTTTATCAAATACAGAAGAAAAAATTATTACAACCATAGCCAAAGCAACACAGCAAATGCAAATGCCGTCATATTTAATTGGTGGTTTTGTTCGGGATAAAATTCTGGGCAGGCCTACCAAAGATGCAGATATAGTATGTTTGGGCGATGGCATTGAACTGGCACATGCCGTTGCAAAATTGTTTCAGCCCAAACCCAACGTTGCTTTCTTTAAAAATTTTGGAACTGCCCAAATTAAATTACCATTGCCCGATGGCAGTTTTTTTGAAGTAGAATTTGTGGGTGCAAGAAAAGAAAGTTATACCGAGCAAAGCAGAAAACCAAAAGTAATGGCAGGAACACTGGCAGAAGATCAGTTACGGCGCGATTTTACCATTAATGCCATGGGTATCAGTTTAAATGCGGATGATTATGGAATGTTGTTAGATCCTTTTAATGGTATACATGATTTGAAGGCTAAAATTATTCAAACCCCATTAGATCCCCTGCAAACTTTTAGCGATGATCCTTTACGCATGATGCGGGCTATTCGTTTTGCTACCCAATTAAATTTTACTATTGCACCTGCCACTTTTGATGCCATACAACAAGATGCACATCGTATTAAAATTGTTTCACAGGAAAGAATTACAGATGAGTTTAATAAAATTTTACTGGCAACTAAACCCGGCATTGGGTTACAAATGTTAAGTAAATCAGGACTTCTTTCTATTATTTTTCCACAAATGATGGCCTTACATGGTGCTGAAAATATTGATGGGATGGGACATAAAGATAATTTTTACCATACCCTTCAGGTAATAGATAATATTGCTGAAGTTACAGATGATTTATGGTTGCGTTGGGCTGCATTATTGCATGATATTGGTAAACCTGCAACAAAAAGATTTGAACCAGGCCACGGCTTTACTTTTTATGGCCATGAGGTAGTGGGTGCAAGGATGGTACCCAAAATATTTGCGCAGTTTAAATTACCCCTTAATGAAAAAATGCGCCAGGTAAAAAAAATAGTAGAGTTGCATTTAAGACCTATTTCGCTTACCAAGGAAAATATAACTGATAGTGCCATTCGCCGATTGTTGTTTGATGCAGGAAATGATATTGACGCACTTATGTTATTATGCAATGCAGATATTACCAGCAAAAACAAACAAAAAGTGCAGCGGTATCTGCAAAATTTTGAAATGGTAAAAGAACGGATGAAGGCAGTTGAAGAAAAAGATCATTTACGCAACTGGCAACCGCCACTTTCAGGCGAAGACATTATGCGCATTTTCGGCTTGCCACCCGGCAAAAAAGTAGGGATAATTAAAGATGCCATTCGGGAAGCGATTCTTGACGGGGTTATTCCCAATACCTACCAGGATGCCTATGCATTTATGCTGCAAAAAGCAGCTGCATTAAACCTGCAGCCCATTTAAAATGTTTTTCGTTTCTTTGAAGCATTAACAAAAGCTAAATATTGAAAGGCAGCAAATTATAAATATAAGCAGTTATTTTTATTGAATAGCTGTTTGTTTGGATATATACACAAAATTGTACACCATGGCCATTTTAAAATTCAGGGTTTATTTAGAAGAAGATGATGCAGTTTACAGAGATATCGCCATCAAACATACCCAGCATTTTCTCGATTTACATTTAGCCATATTGAAAGCCTATGAATTCGATAATAAGCATCAGGCAACTTTTTACAGAAGTAACGATGCCTGGCAGCGGGGCCGTGAAATTTCGCTGGCGGTATATGAAAAACCTTATGTGGTTGCTCCTTTATTAATGGCCGAAACCACCATTGGCAGTGAAATCAAAGATCCCAATCAGAAATTCATTTATGTGTATGATTTTGATAAAAATTGGGTTTTTCTGGTAGCATTGATTCAGGTAAGTAAGGAAGAAAATACCAAGTTAAATTATCCTGCAATTACCCGTATTGAAGGAATAGGGCCTCAACAATATGGCACCAAATCATTATTGGGTGAAAAATTTGCTGATATAGAAGAAAAATATGATTTAACGGAAACCGGTGATGGTTTTGGTGAAGAAAGTGATGGAGAGAACAGCTCAGATGATAATTTAGAAGAAAACGCAGAAGATGCTGAAGGTCAGGGGCTGGATGATTTTTAAAAAATAGCCTGAGTTATTCTTAATCGGCATTCATTAAAAATATTACTTGTGTATTCATTGAATCCTTTGATGATTTTAGTGGTAGGGCCTACTGCTGTAGGTAAAACGGCACTGGCTTTGCGTATTGCACAATTGTTGAATACCGAAATTATTTCTGCCGACTCTCGCCAATGTTATCGCGAACTCAATATTGGCGTTGCCAAGCCTACGCTTGCAGAACTGGAGTTGGTACCACATTATTTTATTAATTCGCATTCTGTATACGATGATGTAAATGCAGCCGTTTTTGAACAATATGCTTTGCAGGCAGCAGCAAACATTTTTTCCAAACATCCCGTTGCAGTAATGGTTGGTGGCAGTGGTTTATATGTAGATGCATTTTGCAATGGGTTGGATATCATTCCGTCGGTACCACCTGATTTAAGAAACAGCATCATTCAAAATTATCATCAAAAAGGATTAGTATGGCTGCAGGAACAGGTTAAAAAAAATGATCCCGTTTTTTGGCAACAGGCCGAACAACAAAATCCGCAACGCTTAATGCGGGCTTTAGAAGTGATGGAAGCTACCGGTAAATCGGTTGTGCATTTTCGTTCTAAAAAAAGCGTTCAACGATCATTCAGAATTTTAAAAATTGGGTTAGAATTACCTCGTGCAGACTTATACCAAAGAATTAATGAACGGGTATATGCTATGGTAGAAGCAGGGTTAGTAGCAGAGGTAACAGCACTGCTGCCCTTACAACAGCTCAATGCATTGCAAACAGTGGGTTACAAAGAAATATTCGATTATTTGAATGGTTTTGTTTCATTAAACAGGGCTATTGAGTTAATTCAGTTAAACACAAGGCATTATGCCAAGCGGCAAATTACCTGGTTTAAAAAAGATACCACCATTCAATGGCTGAATCCCAATACCATCACCAATCAGTTTTTATTGGAATGGATAAAACAATAAAATAATTTTTTTTGGATATATTTTTTCTTATAAATTGCTAAAAATTTGTATTAATGCAATCCATACAAATTGATGGCTTGCATTAAATCTTATATGCATCGCTCAGAATTTTTTTTTAATTATTCTTTTGCAGAGTGCCCAAATGTTCATATTTTAAAAATAAATTCCTTGCAAATGAAAAAAAATTTTTTTGTTGCGGCAACCTTTTGCTTGCTAGGTCAACTAATACAGGCACAAGCCCGAAAAATTGAATTTGATGAGTACACACTACCCAACGGATTAACCGTTATTTTACACCGCGATAAAACAGCGCCGGTGGTAGCAGTAGGTGTGTTGTATCATGTAGGTTCTAAAAACGAACTACCCGGCCGTACAGGTTTTGCACATTTTTTTGAGCACCTGATGTTTGAGGGTAGCGATAATATTAAGCGGGGTGAATTTATGAAATATGTTAGTAATGCCGGTGGCACCAACAACGCCAATACCACTCAGGATAGAACTTACTACTATGAAGTATTACCAGCTAATCAATTACAATTGGGCTTATGGTTAGAAAGCGAACGAATGATGCATGCTAAAATAGAGCAGGTGGGTGTAAATACCCAACGTGAAGTAGTTAAGGAAGAAAAGCGCACCAGAATAGATAACCAGCCTTATGGCAGTATTATTGGCGAAATATTTAAACGTGCTTTTAAAGTACATCCCTATAAATACCAACCCATTGGTAGTATGGAAGATTTAAATTCTGCCAAATTAGATGAGTTTATACAGTTTTACAAAACATTTTATGTGCCCAATAATGCGGTGCTTTCTATTGCCGGAGATATTGATATTCCGGAAACAAAAAAACTAATTGCAGCTTATTTTGGCCCCATACCCAAAGGAACTTTACCCATACCTCGCCCCAACATAACGGAGCCCCCTTTGGGTGGAGAAGTAAGGGATGTGATTGAAGATAATATTCAATTGCCCGCTGTAATAGAAGCTTACCGGGCACCCAAACAGGGAACGAATGAATACTATGCATTTAATGTTTTAAGTACCATTTTATCGGGCGGTAATTCTGCACAACTCAATAAAGTAATGGTTGACCAAAAACAATTAGCAGTGGCTACCGGCGCTTTTAACTATGCGCTGGAAGATGCAAGCCTCTTTATTATATACAGTATTGCCAACTCAGGCGTGCAGCCGCAGGTGTTAGAAAAAAATATGGACTCGGTAGTGAATGCATTGAAAAACGGATTGGTGAGCGAACACGAATTTCAAAAAGTAAAGAATCAGATCAATACTCAATTTGTAACGCGTAACAGCACCATGCAGGGTATTGCAGAATCGCTTGCTAATTATCAGGTTTATTTTGGTGATGCCGATTTAATTAATACAGAAATCAAAAAATTAGATGCGGTTACAAGAGAAGATGTTTTGGATGTTGCCCAAAAATATTTTGTAAAAGATAACCGGGTTATTCTGTATTATGTTCCCAAAGGAACAAAGGATCAATACAAAAAATAAACCGGACATTTTTTAGTGTATGCAATGCCTAACATGTAAACGATCTTCATTATTCTGAAATATTATGTACAAACCTATATACCGCGTTTGCATTTTTCAGAACAATAACATCATAAAAAATAAACTTATGAAACGTTTTATTCTAACATTATTATTACTGTCACCCATCGCAATTTGGGCACAGGAAAACATAAACAGGGCAGTACCACCGCCGCCGGGCCCTGCAAAAACCATTGAAATTGGCAAAACTGAAAAATTTACTTTGTCTAACAGATTAGAAGTAATTGTAGTTCGTAATACCAAATTACCCAGAGTTTCGGTTTCATTAACCGTAAATATAGATCCGGTACTGGAAGGAAACAAAGCGGGATTAACCAGTATGGCGGGACAATTGTTGCGCAGTGGTACCACCACTATGAATAAAGCAGCATTGGATGACGCCATCGATTTTTTAGGTGGTAATATTTATGCCAGTGCTACCAGTATTGGCGGTTCAGCCCTTTCCACAAACTTCAAAAAGTTGTTTGCAATTATGGCCGATATTACATTCCATCCTTCATTCCCTGCTGATCAACTAGAAAAAATTCGTAGGCAGGAACTTTCAGGACTGGCACAAAGTAAAGATGATCCCAATTCTATTGCAGGAAATGTAGTGAGTAAATTATTATATGGCGCTAACCATCCTTATGGTGAAATTGAAACCGATAGTACCGTTAAAAATGTTACTGTTACAGATATTAAAAATTATTTTGCAACCTATTGGAAACCCAACATCAGTTATTTGGTTTTTGTTGGTGATATTACCAAAGAAGAAGCAAAAGAATTAGCAGAAACCTATTTTGGAAAATGGGAGCGGGGAGATGTTCCGAAACCTCAATATCCAGTACCCGTTCATCCTGCCAAACCCATTATTGCTGTAGTAGACAGGCCGGTATCTGTGCAAAGCGTAATTAATTTTGTTCAAACCGAACCTTTGAAACCCGGCGATGCAGATGTAATCCCTGTCATGGTAATGAATAATATTTTGGGTGGTGGGGCATCTTCCCGTTTATTCATGAATCTTCGCGAAAAGCATGGATTTACTTATGGTGCTTACAGTGCTGTTAATCCCGATAAATTAATTGGCAGCTTCAATGCTGAAGCATCCGTACGGAATGAAAAAACCGATAGTGCAGTAGGTGAGTTCTTAAAAGAGTTTGAATTAATCAGAACTACACCGGTAAGTGATACAGAGGTAGAACTTTCTAAAAATACACTCAGTGGCGCGTTTGCCAGAAGTTTGGAAAACCCTGCCACGGTTGCAAATTTTGCTTTAAATGAAGCCATTTACCACTTGCCATCCGATTATTATCAAAACTATTTAAAAAATATTGCTGCTGTTAATGCCGGTACCGTTATGGAGATGGCGAAAAAATACATTCAGCCCCAACATATGTATACCGTTATTGTAGGCAATGCCAAACAAGTAGTATCCGGACTTGCTAAATATGGAACCATTCAATACTACGATGTAGAAGGAAATCCTGTTGTTGCTCCTGTTACTAAAAAAGCAGATGCCGGTGTTTCGGGTAAAAGTATTATTGAAAAAGCTGCAGCCGTAATGGGTAATGCCGCTTTAAAAGATATTAAAGATGTAGAAATAAGTGGAATCGCTGGTGCAATGGGGCAAACTTTACAATTCGATCAAAAATACTTGTTACCCGATTATTTTGAACAAACTTTAACGATTCAAAGCATGCTGTTGCAAAAGCAACTGATTAAAGATGGTACTTATTCTGTATCTACGCAAGGACAGGAGCAGCCTTTGAAAGATGATGATAAAGAAGAATTGGCTGAAAGTGCTGCCATGCTGCCTGAAGCGTATTATTTATCAAAAGATGGTTATACTTATACAGTAAAAGATATTGAATCCATTGAAGGCAATGATGCTTATGTTGTTGAAATTAAATCGCCCAAGGGCAGAACTTTTACCAATTACTATGATGTAAAAACCGGATTAAAAGTAAAATCTGTAACTGAAAAAGATGGTGGTCCGGCAGGAAAAATGGTTATTCAAACTTTTTATCATGATTATAAATCATACAACGGTTTGCAGGTGCCTATGAAAACAATTGTTGATCAGGGCAAACTGAAAATTGAATTTGATGTGAAAGATGTAAAAGTAAATCAAGGGCTAAAATCGGCAGATTTCAAATAATACCAATTCAGACTTTCTTATCTCCACTATACAAATGGGTAGTATGGAAAAACAGTACTACCCATTCCCTGTTTTTCGTACATTAAAATATGATAAAATTTATATCACATTCAACCAATTACTGATTTCAATTCCAATATGGTAGTTTTAAAAGTTCTTATAATTCTATAAATGGCTGCCGATAAAGGATACTGGTAATTTAAACCAATGATAGCAGGCGTATTTGATTCTAATATAAGTTGAAATTGCATATTGAATGGATAATAGTTTGCTGTAATTTAAAATGAATATTCTTACAAACAGGTTGATTCAAAAATTTTTTAAATGAATTTTCTATTTCATTTAAACCTTTTTGTTGAATGAAAAAATTTAAAGCTGCCTGTAATCATTACTCAAAATAGCATATTTTATTAAAATATGAAAATGATCCAACCTTTTGTTATGCACAATCGTTAAAAAAATGCGTTATGAAAACAAAATTATTATCCTTTGCCTTTGCGGCAATTCTTTTACCGGGTACGTTTTCGGTACAAGCGCAGAAAACAGTTTTAGCCATTGCTGCCGTTAAAGCAGCAGGATTGTTACAGGCTACAGAAGGGGGAAGGGGCCTTTTACGGTTTTTGCTCTTACCAAAGCTGCATTTAATCAATTGCCGGATGGTACAGTGGCTATTTATTGAAGCCTGAAAACAAGGCACTGCTAACTAAAATTTTAACTTACCACGTAGTTCCCGGTAAACCAACTGCTAAAGATGTATTAGCCGCCATTAAAAAGGGGCATGGCACTGCCGAAGTAAATACATTGCAAGGGGAAATGTTGAAGGCAAGTGTGCATGATGAAAAGCATAAGCTGAATGATGCTAAAGGTGGCACAGCAATGGTTACTGCTACTGATGTAATGGCAAGTAACGGACTAATACATGTAATTAATGCCGTTTTAATGCCTGAATGAATTTTTATATATCCCTTCAAATGTAAAAGCAGCCCTGTTTAATTTCAGGGCTGCTTTTTAATAGTAACAAGTATATTGTTGTTATGACTCCTGCATAAAGGGGTAACCGTAATCTACAGGCGGATGAAATGTTTCTTTAATGGTTCTGGCACTTAACCAGCGGTACAGGTTTAAAATACTTCCTGCTTTGTCGTTGGTACCACTGGCTCTGGCCCCACCAAAGGGTTGTTGCCCCACTACCGCTCCGGTAGGTTTATCATTAATATAAAAATTACCGGCAGCATTGCGAAGTTTGTGCGTAGCCAAAACAATGGCTTCACGGTCTTTTGCCAGGATAGAACCTGTTAATGCATAAGGTGATGTACCGTCAACCAAATCTAATACAGCTTCAAATTCGTTGGCAGGATATACATACAGGGTGAGTACAGGCCCAAATATTTCTTCACAAAGTGTTACATATTTCGGATCTTCTGCTATAATAATGGTAGGCTGTATAAAGTAGCCTTCTTTTTTGCTGCATTCACCACCCACTAAAATGGAAGCTTTTTTAGAGCGCCTGGCTCCGTCAATATAACTTTTAATTTTGTCAAAACTTTTTTCATCAATTACAGCATTAATAAAATTGCTGAAATCTTCTACGGTGCCCATTTTAAAACTATGTACACCGGCTACTAATTTTTTCTTGATTTTTTCAGCAAGATTAGAAGGGATATATGCTCTGGACGCGGCAGAACATTTTTGACCCTGATATTCAAAAGCGCCGCGTAACAAAGCCGTAACCGTTACATCAACGTCGGCTGATTTGTGTACCACTACAAAATCTTTTCCTCCGGTTTCGCCAACAATACGGGGGTACGATTTGTACATGGCCATATTTTTTCCAATGGTTTCCCACATGGTATTGAATACCCCGGTTGAACCGGTAAAATGCACACCGGCAAAATCCCGGTGATTAAAACAAACTTTTCCCAAAGTCGGCCCATCCACATAAATTAAATTAATTACCCCTTGTGGCAAACCTGCTTCCAGCAATATTTTCATAAACAACTGTGCCGCAAATATCTGTGTATTAGCCGGTTTCCATACCACTACATTGCCACACATGGCAGCCGAAGTAGGTAAATTACCACTAATGGCAGTAAAGTTAAATGGCGTTACTGCTACTACAAAACCTTCTAAAGGGCGATATTCCATTCTGTTGTGCGTACCCGGTGCACTATTGGGTTGCTGCCGGTATATTTCACTTAAAAAATGAACATTAAACCGTAAAAAATCTATTAATTCACAGGCACTGTCAATTTCTGCCTGAAACGCATTTTTACTTTGCCCCAACATGGTGGCTGCATTGATGTAAGGCCGGTATTTTGTTGCCAATAAATCGGCGGCTTTTAAAAATATGCCTGCACGGTCTTCCCAAGGCATGGCAGCCCAGGCTTCTCTGGCCGTTAATGCTGCATCAATGGCTTGCTGTACATGCTTTTCGTCGCCTACATGAAAATAACCCAAAGTGTGTTTTATTTCATGTGGCGGATGCAGTGCTATTTTTTTATTGGTTTTTACTTCTTTCGACCCAATATACATGGGTATATCTGCAGTGTTTGCTTTTAATTCAGCCAATGCTTTTTTGAGCAATTCCCGTTCTTTGCTTCCGGGTGCATACTGTAAAACCGGCTCATTGGCCGGCATGGGATAAGAAAATGTGCCTAAACTCATGGTGCAATGATTTGTTGAATAAAACTGCAAGTTACTAAACTTGTTTTGTTTGGCATGTAACAAAAAGCATGGTTCTGATTCAATGAAAATGATATGCTAAATAATAGTTTCTTTGTAATCTGTGGAAACTTTAAAGAAATACATACTGGCCATTCCGGTCGTTTTCAAACTTTTGTTGCATTTTATTATCAGCAGGCGGCAATCGAAGCGTTTTGCACAGGAACTGATTGCAGCTATTGAAACAAAACATGGTGTTTTAATAGCTGATGCGGTAAAACAAAAATCCATTATTAGTTATGCCATTTATACCCCCATTGTTTGCGATGCTTTTACGCAATTGCATGGACGTTATACTACTATTGCTGAAAAAACCCGATTGGTATATTATTTTGTAATGGCATCGATGTACGATGATTTTTTTGATAACCATGCATTAACCGTTGCTGAAATTGAAGCCCTTACTTTTTCGGGTGATGATTATACACCTAAGTCGAATGATGAATATCTCATCCGAGCAATTCACCGGTATTTATTGCAGGAAGTAAAACAAAAAAATGCTTATCTGGCTTTGTTTCATGATATGTTTACGGCCCAGAAAGATTCTTTGCAACAATTCAATCCATCTATTTCAGCAGAAACATTATTGTCAGTAACCCATCGTAAAGGTGGCTTTGCAGTGCTGATGTGTTATTTTTATACGGATGTGGAAGGTACCGGGGCAGAAAAAAAATGCTGGTATTTGTTAGGTACTATTATTCAAATGATCAATGATTTGTTTGATACTTACAAAGACAGCAGAGCGGGAATTTATACGTTTGCCAACAATTTTTCTTCTGTTGCTGCTATACAGCATGCTTATAAGCAACAAGTTCTATTGTTAAAAAACGAAATCAATGCCCTGAATGCACCTGACAAACAAAAACGTTTGTTTAATTATACCATGGCTGCGGTATATTGTTTGGGATTTCTGGCCATTGAACAATTACAACAAATTGAAAACCGATTGGGTGCTTTACCGGATTTTGCTACACTGTCCAGAAAAGATTTAATTATTGATATGGAAAAATACAACAACAGAAAACGCTGGATTCAACTTTTTTTTCAACATGGAAGTACTTTGCTATGAACAATGAATGTACATTTTAAAACGATGCTATATGCTGCCTATTGTATTGTACGATAATGCCGATTGGCGGAATGATTTTTATCCCTTTTCAGTGAACCGGTCGGTAGCTGATTTGCGTTTTGGCATTTTTACGCAAAAGGAACGTTGGGAAAAATTTTCAGGCACTACGGTGTATATTGCTACAATAGATTATTTATGCAATTTATACCCATCGGTACCTGAAAATGAAGCAATTTATGTTGCCGCCAATATTTTACCCAATATTGAGCTGTTGAATACATTGGTTGTATTACGGCCCGGACAATCTGTTACTTATCAAAACCGGATGATTGCTTTTTGTGGCAATCATGTAATGGCTCTAAGTTTTTTTCGAAATGAAACAAATAATATTGTTGTTTTCAATTCATTTCAACATTCCCTTCAAATGCTGCAATCTGTTACCGATTTGTTTCGGTTCAATGCAGCCATCATTCAGGAAGATATTACATTAGTTCGTTCTTTACAACAACCGGGTACAATGGATGCATCCAATCGTATTGAAAATCCTGATGCAGTATGGATAGCACCTGATGCCATAGTAAAACACGTTACCATCAATGCAAACGATGGCCCTGTATACATTGGCGAAAATGCTTTGGTGATGGAAGGTACTTTGTTACGTGGCCCCATTGCCGTTGGTGCAAATGCTGTTGTAAAAATGGGAGCTACTATTTATGGAGGCACTTCAATTGGCAGGTATAGCGTGGCGGGTGGTGAAATTAAAAACAGTATTATCATGGATTATAGCAACAAAGCGCATCATGGTTATTTAGGTGATAGTGTGGTTGGAAACTGGTGTAATATAGGTGCCGGAACCAGCAACAGTAATATCAAAAATAGCGGAGCTCCGGTTACTATTTGGAATGATGCTACCAAAACTTATGGCATACCGCTTCAAAAATGTGGTGTTTTAATGGGCGATTATACCCGTGTAGCCATCAATTCCTCCATCAATACGGCCACTGTAATGGGTATTTGTTGTAATGTTTTTGGAGCGGGATTGTTGCCCAGACACCTGCCGCATTTTTCATGGGGTATAGAAAAAAAATATGTATTAAGCAGTGCCATAGAGGATATTTTACATTGGATGGAATTTAAAAAATGCAGGCTATCAAATCATGAAATTAAAATACTGCAGCATATCTTTGAGCAATTGAGTGAATAAACACTTTATTTTTAAATTGAATTAAATTATCAACAACATGCGCAAACAAATTGCAGCCGCCAACTGGAAAATGAATTTAAACCTGGAAGAAGCTACCACTTTAATAACCAATATATTGCAGGCGCCGTTGGCGCTATTGCCCGGCCGGGAAGTAATTTTTGCTGTTCCGTTCCCTTATATACCCATGGCTGTAGAAAAATGTGGTGGAAAAGAAAATATTTTTATTGCTGCACAAAACTGTTCTAATAAAAAATCAGGTGCCTATACAGGCGAAACGGCTGCTTTGATGTTACAATCTGTAGGCGTTCAGTATGTTGTAATAGGACATAGTGAAAGAAGAGAATATTTTCATGAAACGAATGCCATGCTGGCAGAAAAAATTGACCAATGCTTAGCGCAGCAATTGCAACCATTGTTTTGTTGTGGTGAACCATTGGTTGTAAGAGAAGCAGGTAAAGAAACCGAATATGTTGCCAATCAATTGGTTGAATCACTTTTTCATTTAACCGCTGAACAATTGCAACAAGTAGTGATTGCCTATGAACCTATTTGGGCTATTGGAACCGGCAAAACGGCCACAACAGCTCAGGCACAGCAAATGCATGCCTTTATTCGCAAGCAATTAGAACAAAAATATGGTCATCATGTTGCACAATCTGTTTCCATTTTATATGGCGGTAGTGTAAAAGCAGCCAATGCAATAGAATTGTTTTCTCAACCCGATGTGGATGGCGGATTGGTAGGAGGCGCTTCTTTGCAGGCAGCCGAATTTATTACCATCATTCAATCATTAGATTAAATGCCCATTAAACGAACAGAAGCCATGCAGCCACTGTCAAGGCAGCATCACAATGGGTTGTTGTTTTGCCTGTTGTTGAAAAAAGGGATTGCAAAAAATGCAGCTATAAAAATTATTTGTGATTTTTCTATGCATTTCTGGGAGAACGATTTGCAACACCATTTTCAGTTAGAAGAAACCTGCCTCAGTAATTTAGGCAATACTTATCCGGTATTGCATAACGGTATTCAACAAATGTTGAACGAGCATCGTTTGCTGCAGCAATATTTTCAAAAAATGGCCATTCATGTTACCTATAATGATATTACAGCATTAAGTGAATGGCTGGAAAAACATATTCGTTTTGAAGAACGCATTTTATTCCCGCATATTGAAACTACTATTAACAGTGAGGCGCTGCAACGCATTGGAAAATTTTTGCAGGGAGAAGCAGATCATAATTGCATGCAATATCCCATTCGTTTTTGGGAATAATATTACATAGAAACCGGAAGGGTAGCGGGTTCATACGCATTGAGTTTATCTAGATACAAAATGGTTGTGGAACCATCTTCTGATGGATGATACATGGGAACGAATTTGGCACCATAAATAAATTCACGATAGGTATACGAAGTTCTTGAAACAACGGTTGATGAAAAACTTTCATCAAATCCTTCAACAAATACCAGCAATTCTGTTTCTGCAGCAGCAATATCAGCTTGTGTGAGGTCATAAAGCGGACTATCTTGTTGAATGGGATGCACCAGCGTCCAGTTCGACATTAAGGTAGAAGCTTTTGAAATATCCAATGCGGCACTGAAAAATCTATTTTTCATCACACCATCTTCCATAATTTTTAAAGAAATGGTAAAACGGGCTTCTACATTTACCAAATAATTTTTTGTATAAGGCACCAATCTAACCATCAAAGCCACGCCATCTTTAAAAGGAGCAAACAAAGCATTTTTACTGTATTGAATGTAAGCTTTGGGCCTGGCAAATCGCCCATACATCAATCCGGTAGCAATTGCAAAACTCAAAAGCCCGAATAAGGCTTCTAATGATGCAACAAAACTTGCCATAAATCCAATGGGGCTTATTCTTCCGTAACCCACGGTAGTAAAAGTTTGGGCACTGAAAAAGAAGGCTTCTCCAAATTTTTCTGTAGCTGTAGTGGTTTTAATACCACCTAAATGGTCTAACCCTATCCATAAATAAATACCTGCAAAAAAAATATTTATCGAAATAAAGAACAATACAACGATGAGCAAAAATTTCCAAATTGACATCGAAAGGAGTGCATGATAAACATTTAACCTTTCAAAAAAACGCATTCCTTTTACCTGAATATTTGGGGTGCCATCACGATTCAAAAACCGACCGCCCACTAAACTGCTTACAGCGCTTAAACCGGTTTCTGTTTCGTTTTTTGCTTTTTTATTAATGTGCTTGATAAAAGGCATATATCATTGGTTGCTGCATCGAAAATAAAGTATTTTAATTGTATTGTTGATGGTTGCTATAGCCATATTATATTTGATTACAGGTTTGCAGCTGCTATTTTTAATTAGCGTAAAAAATGTTTTGCTTTGATAAGTTTAAAAAAGAATGTACAACAACAAATTTTGGCAAGAAGCATCTATGTGCTAAGTGCTTTATTGGTAAATGTTGCCATTGCCCGTTTTACCAATGCCGCTGCCACCGGAATGCTTTTTTACGCTTCGGCTATTTTTGCACTGATTGTTTTAATAGGAGGGATGAGTTTAGAAAGTGCTTTGGGTTATTATTATGCAGGAGAAAAATTAGGAGCTAAACACGCTATAACAATGGCTTTGTTCCAAATTATTGTGCTTTTAATGGTATTGTTGATGGTTCAGTTATTGTTTCCAACTTTCTTTGCAAGGTTCACAAATGGTTTTAATACAGGTTTGTATCTGTTTGTTTCCGGCACATTGCTTACCAATTTTTTTTTAGCCACATTGTATGCTGAAAAGCAATATCTGAAACCCAATTTAATACAGGCCATACTGAACGTTTTGTTAGTGTTTATTTTGTGGGTTGAATATCGAAAAAACTTTGCTATAGCAATTTTATTTAAAACATATTTCTATTTTATTTTTTTGAATGGAGTGGTTGTTTTGCTGGTGTTTATGCAAAAAGTAAAATGGAAAACGGAAAACGGTTCCATGCATTCATCTTTTCAACAGGTGTACCAATATGCGATGAAAGCATTGTGGGCCAATGTGTTGTTTTTTTTAGTGTATCGGTTAGACTATTGGTTTGTGCATCAATACACCACCGTTAATGATGCAGGCAATTACATTCAGGCATCTAAATTAGCACAAATGTTTATCCTACTTCCACAATTCATTGCTCCGGTAATTTTTAATACAACAGCCAATGGCGGCGCTACCCAACAAATGAATGAATGGTTAGCCGCATGCATGAAGTTTTTTTTCTTAATGTTTTCGATACTGTTTATTGTAGTGGCAACGGGCGGACAATTTATTTTTACGCATCTTTTTGGTTCCAGCTTCAATAATATGCACAAAGTATTGTTGCTGTTCATTCCGGGTTTATTTTTTCTATCGTGTTTAAACTTGCTTTCTGCTTATTTTGGTGGAATGAATCGCGTTCGCATCAATATAGTAGGAGCGGCTTTGGCTGCTGTAACTACTATTGCAGGAAATATTTTGATTATACCTTTTTATACTATTTTTTGGGCAGCGTTGGTAAGTACCTTGTCTTATATAGTGGCTGCTTTATGGGCATTGTATCAGTACAAAAAAATGCCGCCATCGCTTTCTATTGATTTGTTGTCCCTGAAAAAATCAGATTGGCGTTTTATTCAGGCATTATTTCATTCAAAATCAGAATAATATGAAGGTATTGTGGTTGGCCAGTTGGTATCCAGATGAATTAGAACCTAAAAATGGCGATTTTATTCAACGCAACGCGAGGGCAGTTGCTGCGATGATGCCCATTGTAGTAATTCATGTGGTACAGGCAGGTAGCCATTTAAGAACGAAAACCAGATGTGTTCGTACAAAAAATGAAAGGCTGGAAGAATGGATTGTTTATTTTAATTATACACCAACCTGGTTTAAAAAGCTCAATACAATTTTGTATCATTATGCCTACCGGCGTTGTTATGCTGCCATACTTAAAAAATATGTTGCACAGTTTGGATGGCCCGATTTAGTTCATGTACATGCACCCATCAGGGCAGGTTTAGTAGCACGTAGCTGGTGCAAAAAAAATGACATACCTTATATTGTTTCTGAACATGCTTCCATGTATGCCGCCACTGCAATGGATGCTTTTCAAAACAGGCCTTTTTGGTTCAGAAAAGCCGTACAATCTGTTTTAAAAGAAGCAGCCTTGGTTACCAATGTTTCACGAACTATTGCTTTTCGTTTAAAAAAACTTTTCCATTTACCGCGGGTAAGCGTTATTCCTAATTTAGCAGATACAGAGAAGTTTTATTATCAACCCGATATTGCTAATCATGTGTTTATTTTTTTACATGTATCTTCTTTTCTTCCACAAAAAAATATTCACGGATTGCTAAACGCATTTCAGCAATTGATACAATACCATACACAATGGAAATTAGTGTTGGTAGGGCCAGTAACTCCTGAAATTGAAAGACTGATTGTAGAAAAAAAATTATCTGAATACATTGAATTTACAGGAGAATTGCAACATGAGGATGTGGCTGCTGTTATGCAACAATCATCTGCATTGGTATTATTCAGTTGGCAGGAAAATGCACCCTGTATAATTACCGAAGCACTGTGTTGCGGTTTACCGGTTATTACTTCCAATGCCGGTGGCGCTGCAGAACCCATTCATGCAGGCAATGGAATCGTTGTTGCACCCGGTGATGAGCAGGCACTGGTAGCAGCCTGTATCAGGATGATGCAGCAATACCATCAATACAACCGGGCCGAAATTGCACAGGCTGCTGCTAAAGTATTTGCTGCTCCTGTTATTGCCCGGCTTATTGTTGATTTATATCCACCCTTGCTCAACAAAAAAGGATAAATTATTCGCAAAAATTCCCCACCACAGTCTATTTGACAGCTATCCTTATATCTTTGCATTTGTATGAAAAATATTAGAAACTTTTGCATTATAGCACATATTGACCACGGAAAAAGTACGCTGGCGGATAGATTGTTGGAAGAAACCAAGACCATCGGCTCCAGAGATATGATGGATCAGGTATTGGATGATATGGATTTGGAACGCGAAAAAGGCATTACCATTAAAAGTCATGCCATTCAAATTAATTATCCGTACAAAGGAGAGGAATACATTTTAAACCTGATTGATACACCCGGCCACGTTGATTTTAGTTATGAAGTAAGCCGTGCATTGGCAGCCTGTGAGGGTGCTTTGTTGTTAGTAGATGCATCACAAGGCATACAGGCACAAACCATCAGTAACCTGTATCTGGCTATTGATAATGATTTGGAAATTATCCCTGTTATCAATAAAATTGATATGGATGGGGCCATGATTCCGGAAGTAACTGATCAGATTGTAGATTTAATTGGCTGTAAACCCGAAGAAATTTTATTGGCAAGCGGCAAATCGGGTATTGGCATTACTGAAATTCTTCAGGCCATTATTGAGCGTATTCCTGCCCCAAAAGGAGAGGTGGATGCACCTTTGCAGGCACTGATATTTGATAGTGTTTTCAATAGTTTCAGAGGCATTATTGTGTACTTCAAAATTATGAATGGCACACTGCGAAAAGGTGATAAAATCCAGTTTGTATCAACCGGTCAGGATTATTTTGCAGATGAGGTGGGTGTACTGAAATTAACCATGACACCAAAAGATGAGCTCCGCGCCGGAGATGTAGGTTATATTATTACCGGAATTAAAAATGCCAAAGAAGTGAAAGTGGGCGATACCATTACACTGGCTGCCAATCCCGGTGCCATGATTCAGGGTTTTGAAGAAGTAAAACCAATGGTATTTGCCGGCATTTATCCTGTAAATACAGATGATTTTGAAGAATTGCGGGAATGTATGGATAAGCTGCAACTGAATGATGCATCCCTTACATTTGAATTAGAGACTTCCCAAGCCCTTGGTTTTGGTTTCCGTTGCGGATTTTTAGGCCTGCTGCACATGGAAATTATTCAGGAGCGCTTAGAAAGAGAATTTAATCAAACCGTTATTACCACAGTTCCCAACGTTAGTTTTCATGCCTATACTTCAAAAGGCGATAAAATTATAGTGAATAATCCTTATGAAATGCCCGATCCTACGCGTTTAGACAGGATTGAAGAACCATTTATCAAAGCACAAATTATTACACTGCCGGATTATATTGGCAATATTATGACACTTTGTTTAGGCAAACGGGGTATTCTCATTAATCAGTCGTATTTAACCCCAACAAGGGTAGAATTAATTTTTGAAATGCCATTAACTGAAATTGTGTTTGATTTTTATGATAAACTAAAAAGTAGTACCCGTGGGTATGCCTCTTTCGATTATTCGCCTATCGGGTATAGAGAAGCTGATATTGTGAAAATGGATATTTTGTTGAATGGGGATAAAGTAGATGCTTTAAGTGCTTTGATTCATAGAAGCAGAGCGCATGATTTTGGGCGTAAATTGTGTGAAAAGTTAAAAGAATTACTGCCTCGTCAACAATTTCAAATTGCCATACAGGCTGCTATTGGTGCTAAAGTAATTGCCCGTGAAACCATTTCTGCCATGCGAAAAGATGTTACTGCAAAATGCTATGGTGGCGATATTAGCCGTAAACGTAAATTGTTAGAAAAACAAAAGGAAGGGAAAAAACGGATGCGCCAAATTGGCAATGTAGAAGTGCCACAAGAAGCCTTCTTAGCTGTATTGAAGTTAGATTAAATGCTATTTTCTATCTTTCAAAAAACCTGCTTTAACAGAATGAGCAGGCTTTTTTTCTTGCATTGAATGGCATTTTTAAAAAGGAGCAGATACACCGGTATAATTATACGGGGTAATGGCTTTCAATTCTTTTTTAAGAGCGGCACTAATTTTTAAACCATCAATAAAATGATGCAAAGTATTTTTTGTAATACCTTCTTTGCCTCTGGTAAGTTCTTTAAGTGCTTCATACGGATTGGGATAATTCTCTCGGCGTAAAATAGTTTGAATGGCTTCTGCTACAACCGCCCAATTGTTTTCTAAATCTGATTGTAGTTTTGTTTCATTCAAAACCAATTTTCCTAATCCTTTTGTTATAGATTGCAAAGCAATGAATGTATGTGCAACCGGAATGCCCAAATTTCTTAATACGGTTGAGTCTGTTAAATCGCGTTGTAACCTGGAAATAGGAAGTTTAGCGGCCAAATGGGCTGCAATGGCATTGGCCATGCCTAAATTACCTTCGGCATTTTCAAAATCAATCGGGTTTACTTTATGTGGCATAGCCGAAGAGCCTACTTCACCTGGTTTCGTTTTTTGTTTAAAATAATCCTGACTAATATATGTCCAAATATCTCTACAAAAATCAATCAATATGGTATTAATGCGTTGCATGGCATCTAAATGTGCTGCCAAATCATCATAGTGTTCAATTTGTGTGGTAAACTGTTGCCTTTGTAAACCTAATTTTTTTTCAACAAACTCGTTACCCAATTGTACCCAGTTCTTCTTCGGAAAGGCCACTACGTGGGCATTAAAATTTCCCGTGGCACCGCCAAATTTTGCAGTAAACGGAATGGCAGCAAGCGAGGCAACTTGATGTTCTAAACGCTCGGCAAAAACCATGAATTCTTTTCCTAAAATTGTAGGCGAAGCCGGTTGGCCATGTGTTCTTGCTAACATAGGCACTTTTTTCCATTGCTTGGCCAATGCAACAATTTGTTGTTTCAGGTTGAGTAATGCAGGCAGGTACTCCATTAAAATACATTCTTTCCAACTTAACGGAATGGCCGTGTTATTAATGTCCTGCGAGGTTAAACCAAAATGTACCCATTCTTTAATGGCTGCTCCGCCAGCTTTTTCAATATGTTCTTTTAAAAAATATTCTACCGCTTTTACATCGTGGTTGGTAATGGCCTCCATTTCTTTAATATGATGGGCATCGGCCAGACTAAGATTATCCGCTATTTCCAATAATTTTTTTTGTAATGCAGCCGGTAGTTTAAAAAATCGTTTTTCTGCCAAAAAAATAAAATAAGCAACTTCAACCCTTACCCTGTACTTCATTAAAGCGTATTCAGAAAAATAGATATCTAAATGAGCCGTTTGTTTTCTATAACGGCCATCAATGGGCGAGAGAGCTGTCAAAGTGTTTAATTCCATTACAAGTTGGTTTCATTACATGAATAAAATTTGGTTTCAATTGCTGCCATACCGTGTTGAAAGAAATCACTAAAAAATCAATCCATCATTTACATAAACAAATGAAACCGCCGAATTTTCTTTTCTTTGCATGCAAAAGTAAAAGAATTGAACAAGAGAATACGCGTTGGCGCTGTAAGTTATTTAAATACAAAGCCTTTATTATTTGGAGTGAGGCAAAATGCTACATTATTACAACAAATTGATTTAACAGAAGATTATCCTGCCCATATTGCAGAAATGTTATTGAATGATACGATTGATGTGGGTTTAATCCCCATAGCAGTATTGCCCAAAATGAAAGAATCATACATTATTACCGATTATTGCATTGGTGCTGAGCATGAGGTAGCTTCTGTTTGTATTTTCAGCGAGCAGCCCATTGAATCAGTTACGCATGTGCTGTTAGACTATCAAAGCCGCACTTCGGTGAACTTAGCCAAAGTATTGCTGAAGCATTATTGGAAGAAGGAAGTTGTTTTTATAGATGGCGGTATTGATTTCAGAGAACAGATTAAAGGCAATACAGCCGGCGTGGTAATTGGCGACCGGGCATTGGAACAACGCAATATTTCTCCATTTGTATACGATTTAGCAGCAGCATGGAAATCAATGACAGGCTTGCCCTTTGTTTTTGCAGCCTGGATTGCCAATAAACCTTTGAATGCAGCATTTATAGAAGCATTCAATATAGCCAATGGCTATGGTGTTTCGCATATTCATGAAGTGTTAGAAGGAATGGATTATCCGGTGTATGATTTACACAAGTATTATACCGCAAACATCAGTTATTTGCTTACTAATGAGAAGAGAAAAGGATTAGCGCAATTTTTATCTTTACTTCACACAATATAAGTATTGCATTAATGGCAACCATCACCATTATAACCATTTGTTACAATAACTTAACGGCTTTGCAAAAAACCTGTGCGGCTGTTGATGCGCAGACCTGTAAACCGGTTGCACATTGGATTATTAACGGTTCCACTACACCGGATATACAAGACTGGTTATTACAAACAACACAGCCCGCTTACCGAAAATGGATCAATGAAGCCGATAAAGGCATTGCTGATGCATTCAATAAAGGCATTAGCCGGGTGCACAATGGTTTTATTCATTTGCTGAATTCAGGTGATGTGTATGCCCATGAAAATGTATTAATGGAGGTAAACCGTTTTTTGGATGCGCATCCCGAAATACAATGGATGAGTGGTAAAATAACCCTACAACGTGCACAACAATGGGTAACCGTTGGTAAGCCTTTTGAGGCAAATAAATTATATCGGGGCATGCGTAGCGTAGCACATCCTGCCTGGTTGGTACAAAAAGAAGTGTATGAACGATGCGGTATGTATAATACTGATTTTAAGATAGGAATGGATTATGATATGCTTTGCAGAATACAAAAAGAGCCCTATGCTTTTTACAATGATGTGATTACTTTATTTGATGATACGGGCATCAGTTCTACACAATACCTGGCTTCATTAAAAGAAAATATTGTTATTTACGAAAAACACTTCGGTTTTTCCATACCTTGCCGCATTTGGCAATGGCGCTTAAAGTTGCTTTTTATAGTATTGCAAACACCTCTGGGCAAATGGCTTTTTCAATTAAAGAAACGATTGGGGTGGGAAAATGTATAATATAATCACTTCAGTTTTAAAGCAATTCTACCTGTATCATCCATCCTGTTCAGTAATATTTGAATTTTATTTTTCTGAACATATTCATCAACTGCTTGTCTTGAACCTTTCCAGAAACCATAATCGTCAATAATTAAAACACCATATTTATTTAGCAATGGATACAAATGAATCATTTCATGTTTTGTGGAAGCATACCAATCCGTATCTAATCTTAATAGCGCAATTTGTTGCGGTAAAATGGAAGGAACTGTTTGCAGAATATCACCTTCCACAAAATGTATATTGTGAGAAGGGTAATTAATGTTTCCTATATTTCTTTTTACTTCATTTATAGTAGAAAATGCCCAAACCACACTTTCCGATTTATGGGATGCTTCATTTTTTAATTGGGTGGCAGCATCTCGGTTTAATGAATCCTGATCTTCTTTGGTTGGTGCTGTCATTCCGGTAAAGGTATCATACAAATACAACTGTCTGTTAGTAACCCCTAACTGTACCAAAGTTTCAGCAATAGCCATCATGCTTCCGCCTTTCCATACGCCACATTCAACAAAATCTCCCGATATATTATTTTGTATTACATATTTTACAGCTTCTATTAAACCATATAAACGTTCATTGCTGGTCATGGTAAATGGCCTAACTTTTTCAATAATATCTTTATGAAAGGGTTCAAAATCTAATGGAAATATTTGTTTTTTTTCTTCTAAATCGAACAATACCTTCAGTGCTTTAATTGGTTTTATTTTCATTTTTTTAAATTAAAAATATATTATTTATATTTGGTTGGTTTCAAAATAAATTAAGTTGCTATAAATATTTTTTTATAGTTGTAATCATTTTTAATACCGTAACACTGGCATACGGAATGTTTACCACATATTCGTATTTCAATAAATCATTTTCATTTCCTTTCGCCACTGCGTCATCAATTATATCCGGATAAACGGCAATAATATTATTGGCAATTTCTTTTGGATAAGGTGCAAACCGGCCATATTGTGAACCGTTAAAAATTCCAAATACCGTGCAATTTACTAAAGCCGCTAAATGAATGGAGCCGGTATCTACTGACAATAAACATTTGGCTTGTTTCAATACCAGCAATAAATCGGGCAGAGTGGTTTTATTTGTTAAATTTTTTACCGGATGTTGGTATTCTTCTATAAATGCTTTGCAATAAGGTTGGTCTGCCCTTGAACCGCAAACAACGGCCACCCATTTGTATTTTTCGTATAGATAATTACTTACTTCAACAAAATTTTCAGTAGGCCATATACGCTGTGCGCTTCTGGAACCGGGAAAAACTACAAAATAGTCATGGTATAATTTAGAAGGAATTTCAGAATGAATGGATTCTACCGGAAATTCAGGTTTTGTAATTTTACTTTTTTGTTGGGTAACAAATTCAGTAAATGCTTTGTTTCTGTAAAATTCAAAAACAGGCTTTTGCATTTCTGGCATTAATTGCCGATATAGTTTAAAATCGTATAATCTTTCATAGCCAGCATAATTTTCTTTATTGCGGTACATGCCAATGGTTAGTCGGGCTTTTGCAGCTTTTACAATACTGTCATCAATTCTTTTTGAACGGGAATAAATAGGATTGATCACCATATCATATCCTGCCAGATAAATATTGCGTAAAAACCGGTACCGATAATACATATTGGTTTTAAAAGCATGCTTATGCAACCAAATAGCTTTCGCGAAATAATTTTTTCCTTTTAAATTAAACAAGGTTCTAACGGAAGTATTGCCCACAAATTCAATCGTATAATCCTTCAACAAATTACTTTGTATCAATTCGGGAATAAATGATTGCCACAAAACATAATCGCCAATTTCATCGGTACGAACAATCAACGCTTGGGGGATATTTGATTTTTTTCGTTTGCCGGTTATGGCAAGCAATAAAACAAAATCATACACCAATCCTTTTAAAAAATTAAGCATGGCAATCAAAGTATTTTAGCGTGATGCATTATTTTTTTCGAAACCATTTTTCAAATAATTGCATAGCATCCGGTGTTAAATTCATGATAAAGATACCAACTAAGAAAATAATAGAAAACAATGCGGAACGAAGTATAATTCCTGTCCAGCCATTAATGGGATGAAACAGTAAATAACTTACCATAAATGCACCAACACCCAATACGATGGCTAAAATGGTTTTGCTGTTAAAAGGTTGCATGTTAAATTTTCTTCTTAAAAATTCAAAACGTATAAAATTGTAAATCAGGTAGGAAGTCAGTTCACCAACTGCCGAGCCAATAATACCATAATGTTTAATTAAAAACCAGGTTAAGGGCAAACGTAAGGTCAATAAAATTACCCCACTATTAAAATCAAACTTCCAGAAAGTAGAAGTATTAATTACTACATTATTAACACCCGTACCTGCATCTACAATTCTGGCCATACCCAAAATAAACAAAACACCCAGGCCTGATTTGTATTTATCCTGCACATGCAACACCTCCATGCCCTGTGCCACATTCAGCCAAATGTTACCAAATATAAAAAGGGCTAACAACAATAAATTGATACAGGAACGAACATAAATTCGGTTAATTTCTTTAAAATCTTTATCCTTCCAGGCTTTGGATAAATAACCGGTTGCTATTGCCTGAATGCTGCGTTGCGGTACCTGCACCAAATTGGCTGCATATTGCGATAACCCAAAAATACCCACCGATACCAGATCTTGAAAATGCGCAATAAAAACACTATCAATGGTTGCAGCAATGGAGCTAATGAGGGTGCCTCCAAAAATAAATGCCTGCATACCCATCATTTTTTTCCAAAATTTTTTGGTTACCCGGCTCATTTGCAAGGGCAAATACAATTGTTTTATTTTTCGCAGATACAGTACCAGCACCACAAAAATAAACGCATATAAAAAAGTAAATAACCAAACAAAAGTTTCGAAACGGATGATTTTAAAATAAAACAGTAAAATGAACACAGTGGTAACCATGCGCATGACCGTTTCTTTCAAAAAATTAGCAATAATGGTTTGATGAATGGCCCAGCAATACGCTTCTAATACCGAAAATAATAACATGCCCAATGCAAAGGGAAACATGAAATAATAAAAATCTACAATTAAAGGCGATTTTTGCTGATAGGCATGTACAATAACCGGCTGAAAATAAAAACCTACAATCAATAAAATAAAAAATCCGGCCAATGCAGTACCCATTGCCCAGGTAACAATATCTATTTTTTGTGCCGGAAGATTGTCTTTGTAATAAGGATAAAATTTATAAATAACCGGAATGATACCTAAGCTGGAAAAAATGTACATGTTTTGCCCAAAATCAAAAAATATGCGCGTTAAGCCAAACTGTTCGGGGGTAAATGAACCATTGGTTACATAAAAATAGGTATTCAGTGCACCTACTAAAAAACCAATGTACACTAAAAAGCTTGAAATAATGGTTTGATGCCGGATACTACCCATAATGATGGCTACCAATTAATGAATGCAACATAATGCGTCAAATTTATGTATTCAAAATTCAAAGATGGCGAAATAGTGGGAATATATTTATACAAAACGGTTTATCTTGCTGCCGTTACTTTATTATTATGGATTATGGTTTCAAATGATTTTAACCCCACATTCCGTCATCCTTTGTATTGTATACGAAAAGGATTATACAATAAAATTAGATTGTATAGTACAGAATTGAATGGGCATTTATTAGATTTTGGTTGTGGCGCAAAACCTTACCAGTCATTATTTAACCATGTTGAAACCTACACCGGGGTAGATTATAATAGTGACGGGCATACACATCAAAATGAATCAATTGATTTTTTTTATGATGGAAAAACGCTTCCATTTGAAAAGCATCAGTTTGATAGCTTATTCAGTTCTGAGGTGTTTGAGCATGTTTTTAATTTAGAAGCTATTTTACCTGAACTCAATCGTGTGCTAAAGCCCGGTAGTAAAATGCTAATAACCTGTCCATTTGCATGGGAAGAACATGAAATTCCGGTAGATTATGCCCGATATACCCAATTTGCGCTTCGGGCACTATTAGAAAAAAATGGATTCAAAATAATCATCATCGATAAAAACGGCCACGCTTTATCTACCATTCACCAAATGTTGATGGTGTATTTACACGACGATTGGTTAAATAGAGTTTATGTAGTTTCCCGATTTAAATTGTTTAAAAAAATAGTACGACAAATACTGGTGCCTTTTTTAAATCTATTATTTATTTGCACTGAACCCATTTGGCCAAAAAACCAACGGTTATATTTAAATACGATTATTGTAGCTGAAAAAATCAGCGATAGCATGTAAATATGATATATTAATGATGCCTTCTCAAAAAAAAATAGCTTATACGGTATGTTCCGCTAATCATTTGGCTTATGCTAAAACAATGGCCGACAGTTTATTGTCAGTTGCTCCTGAATATACCGTTATCATTGGCTTGGTAGATAGAAATAGTGGCCGGTTTTCAGTTGCTGAATTTTTACCTCATCAATTAATTGAAGTAGAACAACTGGCTATTCCTGCTTTTAAAAGCATGAGTACACAATACACTTTAATTGAGTTGAATTGTGCCATTAAACCTTTTTTGGCTCAATATATTTTGGCGAAAGAACAGCCTGATATTTTATTATATATTGATGCAGATATTTTTTTCTATCATCCCATTACTTCAATTGAAGCTATTTTGAAACAAAATTCCATTGCTATTACTCCCCATTTTTTTACACCCATTAACGATGATGCCTTGCCGATGGAACGGGATGTATTGCGTTCGGGAATTTACAATGCCGGATTTATTGCAATGAAAAACAACAGCATTACGCAGGCTTTTTTACAATGGTGGGCAGAGCGATTAACCCATCAGTGTTATTACAATTTTGCAGAAGGTATGGCTGTTGACCAGAACTGGCTAAACCTGATACCATTGTTTTTTGAACAGGTTGCTATTGTGCAACAAAAGGGTTGCAATGTGGCTTATTGGAATTTACATGAAAGAAACCTGTCAGTTCATGATAACATAGTTTGGGTAAATGAAACCGAACCACTTATTTTTTTACATATTAGTGGCTATAAATTCGAAAATCCCGATACGCTTTCGAAACACCAAACCCGCTTTCAATTAAATAACTTACCTGTTCTTCGTAATTTGTTAGCTGAATATAGAAACCAGGTACACCAAAACGGCTATGCACAATATATTCAAATGCCTTGTTATTTTGCTAAACCTGTTAAAAAATCAACAGGCATCATGGCATTCATTAATAAAATATTACAACCATTGCGCATTAAAATTACGAACGCTTAAAGTTTGTGTATTTGCAGTACCATTACCACATTGTAATCAATTTCGCAATTACTGCTGAATAATAATTTAGTTTGAATATTGGGAATACGTTTTAATTGTTGCAGCATAAATTCTAATCCCATGTCTTTATGTACATGATAGGGGTTGAGTGGCTGACCAATTCGGTTACAAATAGCTTCATATTTTTCCTGATTGGGAAATACCAAAATCAGGTTGCCGCCATTTTTAAGTATACGAATAAATTTTTGAAGCACCTGTGCTGTATCGGGTACATCTTCAATTAAGTGGCTGCTGTACACATAATCATAGGTATTGTCGGAAACAGGTATTTCATCTTTAATAACATCGCAAGGAATATCCACCTTGTCTTTACCGGCATGTGCATATGGTTGCGGATAATCAATGCCATCGCAATCTACTTTTTTTACTTTATCGCCTCCAAAGCCAATATCGCATCCTTTACCAACACAGTAGGGCAGTACCCAATGGCGCACTTTTGCAGTTTCTGACGGGTGTTGAAATTGTATGCCAAACCATCTGCTTAAAGTGCCTTTTATTTTTCGGTTAACGAAAGTTTCAAAATTCATGATTATTGATTTAGTAATCCTTTTAATGCATCTATTCTGAATTGGATAACGGGCCATGCCTTTGCGGGATTTCCCTGCAATGTATATTGAATGGCTAAAATAACGGCTGCACCCAACTTAAAACAATATTCTATTAGTTTTTTAACATAAGCCCAACGATTAATGGCTAATACTCTTCTTCGCTCCCCACGGCCAATTCCACTGGCCACCCGATACATATACTCTTTTGTTAACTTTTTAACTTCAACTACATGATATACCATAATTTCGGGATGGTAATATATCTTTTTCCCGATGGCTTGTAACCGATAAAAGAAATCTTTACCCTCACCACCAATACGTAAGGTACCCACCACACCGGGCAGGTTTTCATTAAAACCGCCTATAACTTTAAAATCTTCTGTTTTAATAATCATATTCGATTCTAAAGGATACTTACCGGGTTGAAATACACAAACTTCTTTGCTGTAATCAAAATTTCCAACCAATGATGAAACATAATAACTCATCCATTTGGGTTCTTCCGGAATATATTTGGGAATAATTCTACCACCCAGGCCACCTGCATCGGGATGTGTTGCAAAAAAATCAATAATTTTTGCTAAGTAATCAGGTACAGCAATTGCATCATCATCCATAAAACACAATAAACTGCCTTTAGCTACAGCAGCACCCGTGTTTCGGGCAAATGAAGCACCTTGCTGCGGTTCATTTAAAAAATAAAAAGCATATTGCGAATGGTCAGCAATAAATTTTTTACAAATCTGCTCAGTATTATCGGTTGAATTGTTATTCACCACAATTACTTCAAAAGCATTTTTGTTGAAAGTTTGTTGCACCAAACTTTCTAATGCTGCAGCTATATAAGTAGCACGGTTATAAGTACAAATTACTACCGATATTTTAATGTTTTGTTCCATGTAAGTTTTCTAAAACAGCATGTGTCTGTTTTGCAATATTACCCCAATAAAATTCATGATAAAAGGAATTGGGAATATTATCTATTGAATTGTTGAATTGTAAAATCTTTTCTGCAAATGCAACCGGATTATAATCGGGTATCAATATCAATTTTGATTGTGCTATCTTTTGAGGAATACCTCTGGCTCCGTTATGTGTTGTAATAACCGTTGTATTTTGTGCCAAAGCTTCTACCAATTTAGTTTTAATACCGGTACCCATTGAGCCGGGTTGAATCAATGCATCTACTCCTGCATTGATGGCAGCTATATTTTCAACAAATCCCAGAAAGTGAATTTCCGGATATTGTGTTAATTTTTGCAGCCATTCCTCAGGCAACATTTTACCACAGATGATGAGACTAAAATTAAATTTATTTTTTCTTAATATCGGTATAATACTACCCGTAATTTCTGTTAAAACTTCAACATTTGGCGCATAGTTTAATGTTCCGTTGAAAAGTAGTAAACAGGCAGATGCAGGAAGATTCACTTGTTGTATTAATTGGCTTCTTGCTGCCTGCTTTTCAGCAGCAGTAGGCGATGACTGCACATCAGTGCCATAACGAATAATTGTTACTTTAGATGGATTTATGTTCCATTGTTTCACGGCATAAGCTGCATCTTCTTCACATTTAAAAAAATTATGGCTACACCTTTGATGCGCCCATTTTTCATATAGTTCATATATTTTCCAATATTTACGCTTTTGTATGTTAAACCTTTCTGCTTCAATATTGTGTGAATGAATAATGAAAGGCTTTTTTGTTAATACATGCAATAAATAACCATACCAGCCCCAATAGGAATGTTCTATAACGATTACATCAATATTTTCTCTGCGAATCAGTTTTATAACAAAAAACAGTTTTAAAATATTCAGTATTCCTTTGCCCTGCGGAAATAAGCAATTGTACTTTTTGGGAAAGGGTATATCTGATAGTTGATTGTTTTTTGCTGCAACGATGATAACATTATCCTGTTTTGCAAGGTATTCATAAAACTGAGCAATACCTTTCTGGCCGCCCATTTGGGCGGGAAACACTTTATAGGAAATCAATGCTAAAACATTCATACTCAGGCAACATCTTTATCTTTATGTTTGCCCTGTTTGAATGAACTTGCAATGGCACCTATTAAGAGCAACCATACCAAAGCAGATGCACCAATGGCAATTTTAGTACTATTGTAATAAGATGCAGGTTTAAACTCAAACACAATATCATGTTTCCCTGCAGGAATGGAGAGGCCTCTTAATACATAATTGGTTTGTATAATAGGTGTTTCTTTCCCATCAATATAAGCTTTCCATCCACGATTATAATATATTTCACTAAACACTGCAAATCCATTAGTGTTACTGTTAGAAGTATAATGAATGATATCATTATCATTTTTTACTAAGTGAATAGTTGCAGTAGAATCGGCTGTGCCTGTATAAGTTACCAATGATTGATCAGCAGTAGCTACAATGGCGGTATCTTTTGGTGTAAAATGATCTAAAGCTTTCATCACAGCTGCTGGCCCGTTTACAAATTGTACAGTTTTTACAAACCAACAGGGCCCCAGTGCATTGGGGTTAAGTTGCACTTCCGGTTTATTGGTTGCAGGATTGTTAACGATAATATATTTTGTATTCAGCATATTCAACACCTGCATATTCATGGGTTGCTTGCGTAGTTGGAAGTTCAGCAAATCTTCCACAATACTTAGTTTGGCAGGATGATAACCACCTACAGAATGAAAATGATAGGAGGTAAGTGCATCATTAAAAACATCCTGCGTTAAATTAAGCACCCGGTAATAAGAAGTATCCTTCATTATTTGCAAATCAGCAGCTGTGGGTTTAAAATAGGTGTCATCAATGGTTTCTTCATCCTGAAAATTTTTATCATTGAAGTAACGCCTGTCTATATTAATGTTATCCGCTGCAATTAAAACAACAAAGGCGGCAATGGCATAAGTTGTTTTCAATTTATTTTTCAGGTAGAAGAATATACTTCCCGCAGCCAGTATTACAAAAATGATGGAACGTATTAAATCGGCTGCAAACAAACTTCTTCTGTCGGCTATCAGTGCATTGTAAATGCTGTTTGATTCAATGGCATTACCCTGGGTAAGCTGGTTGAAATAGGTTTTTAAATTTACATCCGAAGGTGCAGCATAATCAAAACTAAAATACAATAGAATGGCCAATACAAAGAAGGCTCCGGTAATAATAAGTGTTTTCTTTAATGCAAAAAGAGCAATCAATTTATCTTTTGTATCGAAAAATAATTGTTGCAATACCATTACAGCTACCAGTGGAAAAGTGAACTGAGGAATCACCAGCGTCATGGTTGGCACCCTGAATTTATTGTAGAGTGGAAGATGGTTGAATAAAAATTCATTGAAGAACATTAAGTTTTTTCCCCAGCTCATCAGCAAGGCAGCTACCGTTAGTGCAAGAATCCACCATTTATGTGGTGTTTTTAAATATACCATTCCAAAAATAAATAATAAGCAAAGCACTGCGCCCAAATACACGGGGCCACTGGTAAAAGGCTGGCTGCCCCAGTAGGAAGGCATGCTTTCTGCAAACTGTGCAGCCTGGTCATCTGGCACGCCTTTTTGTTGTAAAATTTTTGCAATGTGTGAATCGTCGTTTAACTCACCATTAGATGCACCGCCATATACATCGGGTATTAAAAGGGTAAAACTTTCGGCACGGCCATAGCTCCAGTTAAATGCATAATCAATGGGTAATCCGGAATTTTTTCTGGTAGTATTGGCATGGTTGGTGGTATCTAAATTCAAGGTGCCATTGCGCATGGTAGCTTTAGAATAATCGTTGGTGGTGGCCAAACCTACCAAATTGCAGGTTGCACCAATACCTCCGGCTATCAATGTTAAAACCAGCGCTTTTACAAGATGTTGATAATCTTTTGCTTTGAGCCATTGAATGATAAATCCAATGGTCATAAATCCGGCAATAATAATAAAATAATAGGCTATTTGTAAATGATTTTGTGCAATCAGTAAAGCACTGAACAAAGCTGTAAGCGCAGTACCCCACCAATATTTTTTTTGATAAATTAGCCAGATTGCACCAATTAATGCGGGTACATAACCTAATGCCAACATTTGTGTATCATGCCCTGCGGCAACAATAATGGCTGAAAAAGAGGCATAAGCATAACCAATACTTCCGCCAATGCCTATCCACGGATTGATGCGTAGCACCTGGCTCAGGAAATAAAACGAAATGCACAATAAAAAGAAAAAACCAATGGGTTTGGGTAAAAACAACATGAAAAGCGGATGTGCATATACTACAGAAACCGGATTGGCTGCTGTGAGAATAATTTGATAAGCCGGCATTCCTCCAAAAAGGTTGTTACTCCACAAAGGGTATTTGCCGTGGGTATCTTTATATTGAATTAAATCCTGTGCCATGCCTCTCCAGTGAATTACATCGCTTTGCTGCAATACTTTTCCTTCTAAAGTGGGTTTGGCAAACAGAACCGCAATAATTACAAAAATTACAATTGCTATTACATGAGGCAATAGCTGTTTCAAATGAACATTTTTCATGTGTTTCTATTTTTTTTTGGTACCTGCAACTGCCTGAATTATTTTTCAGTAAATAAGCCTTTCCGCTCATTGCTATTGCATTTATACTATTTACTTGCTGCCATTTTAAACTTTCTATCATTCTTATTTCAACTAAAAATAGATGGATGGAAAGTTAGTGCAGCATCAACTATTTTTATGAAAAGCAAATTAATGCTATTTTGAACGAAATTTTAATATGCAGAATATTTTATTCTTAAACAGGGTTGCACTGATCGGTAATTTGGCTTTTATAACAACCGTTGTGATGCGTTTTAGAGGAGATATTTTTCGCAATGAAATGGTAAGCAGTTATTTTATTACAGCTGGTTATGCCGTAATTGCCCTCAATTCAATTTTATTCATTGCCTTTCTTTTAAAAAAGAACCGATTTTTTTTTCAATCTGTTCCCGGTTGGTTGATGATAGGCAACTTTATTTTTTACTTAACAGAACTATTGTTCTTTTTTGTTACCATCATTTAAGAAATATTGCATTTAATCGTTTCACTATAAAGATGGTATTATTGGTTTAATAATAATTGCACTACTACTTTATCGATTGGTAAATGAACAGAATCAGTTGATAATTCAGATATGGGTAACCAGCGCAATACTTCATACTGGCCATTTACATCTGCAATTTGTTCCGGCGTAAACTGAAAGGGTGTTGTTCCGGTTTTTAATTGTGCGATAGCAGATTCCGGAGCTGATACTTTGTAATAAATTGAAATAATTTGGTCGATGGTGTTAAATGCTGAAATCTGAAAAAAATCGGTGGTGTAAAAATGTTCCTGAACAGTAATCTGCAATCCGGTTTCCTCTAAAAATTCGCGTTGTAAACATTCCCTTGTTCCTTCGCCCAATTCTAATCCGCCACCGGGAAATTTGGTAAAATAATTTCCCCTTATATATTCATCACTTACCAATAGGCGTTGGTGCCGGTCAATCAACAAACCGTACACCCGAATGGTAAATTTTTGTGGTTTGGGTAGTGTTTGATAAGCAATGGGCTGATGCATCATATTCATTTAAAATTGCAAGTATATTTCCCCTTTAAATACAAAAGTTGCCGGTCCGCAAAGCCAGATATTGGTAAATGTTTCGCCCAATTTATCAAATTCAACGGCTAATTTTCCGCCCAAAGTATTTACTTCAATTCTGTTAAACCCGGCTTCATTATGAGCAAATACCAATGCGGCAGCAGTAACGCCGGTTCCACAACTCAGGGTTTCATTTTCAACCCCTCTTTCATAAGTTCTAACGGTAATGGTATCTGCATCGGTTACTTCTACAAAATTTACATTGATGCCTTCTTTTTCAAAATCTTTGCTGAATCGAATGGCTCTGCCTTCTTTAAATACTTCATAATTGGCAATATCCGTTACTGTTTTAATATAATGTGGTGAGCCGGTATTTACCAAAAAATCGCCATAATAGCGTTCTATGGTATCTACATTCTTCATCAACAAATCTACCCATCCGTTTTTTTCGAAATGTGCTTCATGTGGGCCATCAATGGCTTTAAAATGATATTTTTCTTTTTTTAGGCCAATATCATACGCAAATTGTACTAAGCAACGGCCGCCATTTCCACACATGGTACTTTCTTTACCATCAGCATTATAGTACACCATTTCAAAGTCAAAATCTTTGTTATGGCTTAACAGCATTAATCCATCAGCTCCAATTCCAAATTTTCGGTTACATAAAAAATTAATTTGCTCTGTGGTTAATTGAATGGTACCATTTCTATTGTCAAGAATAATAAAATCGTTTCCGGTTCCCTGATACTTATAAAATGTTAACTGCATAATTTAAAGAGTGCTGATAATTGCTAATGCTTTTTTGATTAAATTTTCTACGGCCATTGCGCTATCTTTACTAAATTCTTTACGGATTCGGTTGGCTACAATAACATTTACGGATAAACAATGGTGACCTAATAATTTACCCAATCCATAAATTGCGCTGGTTTCCATTTCAAAATTACTGATTCGGTGCTGTCCGCAGCTAAAACTGCTAAAATTATCTACCAAACCGGGATTGGATAAACCCAAACGCAGTACACGACCCTGTGGGCCGTAAAAACCGGGACAGGTAACCGTAATGCCATGATGAAAGCCCTCTACAAAATGTTTCATGATGCTGATACTACCTGTAGCCAGATAGGGCTGAATATTTCCGGATAACTGGGTATGTTCTATAAAATGTTTTAAAATTTGTTGTTCCTCTTCATTGTTTACCTGACGATAATAATGCAACAAATTGTCTAAACCCAGCCCATGTGTGCCCACTACAAAACTATCTACCGAAATATCGGCCTGTAAAGCTCCGGAAGTACCTAAACGAATAATATTTAAAGAACTTAATTCCGGTTTAATGGTTCTGGTTTTAAAATCAATATTTTTCAAAGCGTCTAATTCATTCAGCACAATATCAATATTATCGGGCCCAATGCCGGTAGAAAGTACCGTTAATCTTTTTTTTCCGATAAAGCCGGTATGGGCAATAAATTCTCTGTGTTGCCTTTTTATTTCAATTGAATCGAAATGCCTGCTTACTTTTTCAACACGGTCCGGATCGCCTACAGTAATAACGGTATCTGCCAGTTCTTCCGGTCTTAGGTCAATGTGATAAACAGCGCCTCTGTTGTTGATAATTAATTCAGATGGTGCAATACTATTCATGTATTTTTTTTGAAGTTGCAAAATTAGAATTTTGTATTTAGTTACGATGCTTTATTTTCGCAGCCCGAATGGTCCTGTGGCCGAGTGGCTAGGCAGAGCTCTGCAAAAGCTTGTACAGCGGTTCGAATCCGCTCGGGACCTCTCATCAAACAAAGGATTACAACAGTAATCCTTTCTTTTCTTTATGAAGTATGCACAAACTATTGGAATTATGGCGGCCATATTGATGGTAGCTGTGTGTTTTTTGCCCTGGATTTACATTCCATCCTTACAACTAACCATTAGTGGTGTACATGGAACAGTGAATGAACAATTTACTTTTGGAAAGCAAATTCTGGCACAGAGTTTTTTTTCTGTATTGCTGATTGCATTTTTTGCATTGCCAAAAGTTTGGGCAAAACGAACCAATTTATTTGTAGGCTTTATAAATATGGCATGGGCCATTAAAAACTTTACCTTGTTTTCATTATGCCGAGCAGGCGAATGCCCAGAAGTAAAACCCGGCCTGTATATTACAGTGGGCTTAGCTGTAATTGTATTGCTGATGACTTTATTACCCAGATTAAAACTGCCTGTCGGATCAAAATAAATAACTGCAGTATCAACCATCAATTAATTTGGCAATGCCGAAGGCTGCGGCTGCAGCGGCGGCTCCAATCAGCATCACACGAAGACCTCCTGTCCACGGATTAATGCCGGTTATTTTACTTTTGAAATAACCGAAAATGTAAAGACAGATTAAAGTAACAATAACAGAAATTTTTAAACCATTGAGCGCATCGGTAACGAAGAAATAGGGGCTAAGGGGCACCAAGCCGCCCACTACATATGATAATCCGATATTAAAAGCACTTTTCCTTGCTCTTTTGGGATCTGGTTCTTCTAAACCAAGTTCATGCTTCATCATAAAATCAACCCATTTGTTTTTATCTTTTACAATTTCCTGCATGGCTTGCTCTTGCAACTGCTCACTTAAACCCCAATTTCTAAAAACCTCCCGTACTTCTTCTTTTTCTACTTCTACTTTGTTTTCAATTTCCCAAAATTCTTTCTTTTGTTCACTGTTATAATGGTCTACTTCCGTTTTTCCGGCTAAATAACCACCTAAACCCATAGCAATGGAGCCGGCTGCAATTTCTGCAATACCGGCAATCCATATTAAATTTACCTGATTGCCAACTGCACCACTTAAACCGGCAGCCAAAGCAAATGGAACGGTTAGTCCATCACTCATGCCAATTACAATATCCGTTAATAAATCTGAGCTTTGTAAATGCTCTTCTTTGTGGTGCAGGTGGTTTTGTATCATACTGTAAAATTACTTATAAACAAATGTTTTAATGAAATGATTGTAATGTTTTACGGATAATTTCAACCGCTTCCATAATTTGGGGCGCTGTAATGATGAGCGGTGGTGCAAAGCGAATTTTATCGCCATGTGTTGGTTTGGCCAATAAACCATTTTCTTTTAAAGCTAAGCAAATATCCCAGGCTGCATCCGGATTAGGGTGTTGTATTACGATGGCATTTAATAAGCCTTTGCCCCGAATGGTTTGTAGAAACTGATTTTTGAGTTTAGCCAATTCTTCCCGAAAAATAACACCCATTTTTTCTGCATTCTCCACCATTCCCTCATCTTTTAACACTTGTAATGAAGTAATGGCTACAGCACAGGCCAAAGGGTTACCGCCATAAGTGCTGCCATGTTCGCCGGGCTGTATGTTTAGCATGATTGCATCATCACATAACACTGCACTAACGGGCATGGTGCCACCACTTAAAGCTTTTCCTAAAATCAAAATATCGGGTTTTACATTTTCATGATCACAGGCCAGCATTTTTCCGGTTCTGGCTAAACCGGTCTGAATTTCATCGGCTATGAATAATACATTATATTCTGTACACAATGCACGAACCCCCTTTAAATAACCCTCATCCGGTACCACCACACCTGCTTCGCCCTGAATGGGTTCAACCATAAAGGCAGCTACATTTTTATCCTGAAAAGCTTTTTCTAAAGCAGCTAAATTATTGTAAGGCACCAATTCAAATCCGGGCATATAAGGCCCAAATCCTTTATAACTAGATGGATCGGTAGAAGAGGAGATGGCTGCCAGTGTTCTGCCCCAGAAATTACCTTCGGCAAAAATTATTTTCGCATTATTTTCAGGTATTCCTTTTTTGGCATAACCCCATCTGCGGGCTAATTTTACCGCTGTTTCCCCGCCTTCAACACCGGTATTCATAGGTAAAACCTTATCGTACCCAAAATATTCAGTGATGTATTTTTCATATTCGCCCAAAACATTGTTGTAAAATGCTCTGGAAGTAAGGGTAAGTTTTTGTGCCTGTTGCAATAGACTGTTAATAATTTTAGGATGACAGTGCCCTTGATTTACGGCTGAATAGCCGCTTAAAAAGTCGAAATAACGTTTTTGGTCAACATCGTATACAAATACACCTTCGCCTTTTTCTAAAACCACCGGTAAGGGATGATAGTTGTGTGCACCGTATTTTTCTTCTAATGAAAGATAGTATGCACTTTTATGGGATAATTGTTGCGTTAACATAAAATTCTTTTAAAATTTGAGGAAATCACATAAACCTGTTACATGGTAAAAAATACCAGAACAATAGCTTATAATAAATAACAATACGATTTGAGAATAATTTAAATAGAAGATTACCCCAAGGGATGATCTAAAAAATCGAGGTTATATTGCAGAAAGTGTTTCATGATTTATTGCTTGCAAGTTACGAATAATTGGTACAGCTCAAAAAAATTTAGTAAATTTCTCTGCAATATTTGTTTTGGTTCTCTGCAAAATTTTTACTGAAAGCGGATAGATTGAATGAAATGAGTAGTAATGTGTATAATTTAGCTTGATTATTACGGCAAAATCTATATTTCCACGGCGTGTGTATATTTTCTCTAAAAAAGATGTGATTAATATGGATTTTTCATTTGTGTTCCTTACCTTTGCCGTCCCGAAAAAAAATAGCATCATGGCAAGAGTATGTCAGGTTACAGGAAAAAAACCATTAACAGGTAACAGCGTTTCACATTCTAACATTAAAACAAAACGCCGTTTTCTGCCGAATTTACAAACAAAACGTTTCTTTTTTGCAGAAGAAGACCGTTGGGTTACTTTAAAAGTATCTTCAGATGCCATTCGTACCATTAATAAAAATGGTTTGGCCTCTGTTATTAAACAATTGAGAGCTGACGGAGTAAAAATTTAATTAAACCAGTAAATTACCCATTACAATGGCAAAGAAAGGTAATAGAGTACAAGTAATATTAGAGTGCACCGAGCATAAAACATCAGGAATGCCCGGCACCAGTCGTTACATCTCTGTAAAAAACAAAAAAAATACTCCTGAGAGACTGGAGCTGAAAAAGTACAACCCTATTTTGAAAAAAGTAACTGTTCATAAAGAAATCAAATAACCATGGCAAAAGCAGCAAAAACAGCGATTAAGACTAAAGACCAAAAAGCCGCCGCTGAAGCAAAGAACTGGACAAAAGTGATTAAACCCATCCGCAGCCCTAAAACCGGCGCTTATACATTTAAAGAAGCCATTGTGCACAAGGATAAGGTGAAAGATTTTTTGGCCAAATAGTTTGATAGCTATAATATAATTTATTGTAAAGCTTTCCTTTTAGGAAGGCTTTTTTGTTGTGCTGTCAGAAAACAATCAATACTTTTTTATAAAATACCATTGTACTATAGGTTATTGATTTCTTTTAATGCAATTGCACAAAAAAATGATTTTTAATCTTACTTTGTGCCTTTAAACATTTTTTCATATTTATTCTATTAACCATGGGATTTTTTGATAAATTATTTGGCAAGAAGGAAAAAGAAAGCTTAGATCAGGGATTGCAAAAAACCAAAGAAGGATTTTTGTCGAAAATTTCTAAAGCAATAGCAGGAAAAAGTACCATTGATGCATCTGTTTTAGACAATTTAGAAGAGGCATTAATTAGTGCCGATGTTGGCATTGATACTACACTTCAAATTATTGAACGAATTGAAGAAAGGGTTAAAAAAGAAAAATATGTGCATACATCTGAATTGAATCATTTGTTAAAGGATGAAATTCAGAATGTATTACAGGATGCTGATGAAACGTATAAAAATTTTGAAATTCCTGCCGATAAAAAGCCTTATGTAATTTTGGTAGTTGGAGTGAATGGGGTTGGTAAAACAACCACTATCGGAAAATTAGCACACAATTATACCAAAGCAGGTTATTCTGTTTTATTGGGGGCAGCCGATACATTCAGGGCAGCTGCTGTTGATCAGCTTACCATTTGGAGCGAAAGAGTAGGTGTTCCCATTGTAAAACAAGCCATGGGCAGCGATCCCGGTGCGGTAGCATTTGATGCGGTAAAAAGTGCAGTGGCAAAAGGGGTTGATATTGTGATGATTGATACAGCGGGAAGGTTGCATAATAAAACTCATTTAATGGATGAACTTTCAAAAATTAAGCGGGTTATTCAAAAAGTAATACCTACTGCACCCCATGAAGTAATGTTGGTTTTAGATGGCTCAACAGGACAAAATGCAGTAGAGCAAGCCAAACAATTTACCGCTGCAACTGAAGTGAGTGCAATCACCATTACTAAGTTAGATGGCACTGCAAAAGGTGGAGTAGTATTGGCCATTGCCAATCAATTTAAAATACCGGTAAAATTTATTGGTGTGGGTGAGCAGATAAATGATTTATTGGTATTTGATAAAAAAGAATTTGTAAATAGTCTTTTTACTTTGCAGGATGCATAGCCAATAGCATTCAGTAAACTTAAACTATAAAAAAAGTTTGAGATTAAAACGAACCCCAAACTTTTTGATTAAATGAATAAATTTAAGTTAAAAGGCATAACGAATACCCAGTCCGCCCCAGCCTCCTTCAAAATAAGAATACCCAACCAAATTAAATGAAGGCTGCCAGTCGAAACTAACGTTGATGGGAGCACCTTTAATTTTATAATCCAAACCCAAAACGCCATCAATACCAATGGCTACTGAATTATCACGGTATGGATAGTCTCTTATCCAGTTATCATTATATGAACCAATATGTGCGCCGGGACCAACATACCATTTTAAACCCGGTGCGCCATTAATATCACCATGTATTTCATACAAACCGGTTAATCTAAAACCATACTGCCAAAAATAACCCAATCCTTCAATAGCATTGTTGCCATTTACGAAATGTTTTACAGAAACAGCACCCGGATAAATTTTTAAACCTACTGCTGTTTGATAAGAACTGCTTAAATTTTGGGCTTCTGTTTTAGCAATACCCAGTGTTAAAGTAATCAGGCTCAGGATGAATATTTTTTTCATAAATAACATTTTAGCAAAATTATCAAAAAATCGTGCCAAAATTTTGTGCATAAAACTTTGATTCTTACAAGTTTATTTGAATTTTTTCCTGTTAGTTTGTGGTATGCATACATTTGAACAACTTACTGAACAATTTGGTAAATATTTTTCAGTGCATCATTTTCCAAAAACGCCTGAAACATTATATGAGCCCTGCCACTATTTTTTACAAATTGGCGGTAAAAGAATCAGGCCGGTTTTTTGCTTAATGGGTAACGAACTTTTTGGCGAAATTCATGAAGATGCATACCGTGTTGCTACGGCTATTGAACTGTTTCACAATTTTACTTTAGTGCATGATGATATTATGGATGAAGCAGATTTACGCCGAGGAATGACCACTGTACATGCTAAATATGGTAATAACACGGCTTTGCTGGCAGGTGATGTAATGGTAATTAAAGCCTACCAATATTTAGAGCATATTCAAAATGATTTTCTGAAACATATTTTGCATATTTTTAATAAAACAGCAGTTGAAGTTTGCGAGGGGCAACAATTAGATATGGATTATGCGCATGCAGCACACATTGAATTAACCGATTATTTAAAAATGATTGAATTAAAAACCTCTGTTTTGCTGGCGGCAAGTTTAGAAATGGGGGCCATTATTGGTGGTGCAAGCGAAGGCAGTTGTAAACATTTATATGCTTTTGGAAAAAATTTAGGTATCGCCTTTCAAATTCAGGATGACTATCTGGATGCTTTCGGGAATCCTGAAAAATTTGGCAAAGTGGTAGGTGGCGATATTAAACAAAATAAAAAAACTTTTTTATTGTTACATGCATTAGAAGTAGCATCACCTGCACAAAAAACAGCATTGATGCAACACATGCTGGGTAATGAACCTGATAAAGTTGAAAAAGTTTTAGCCATATTTAAAGATTGTAATGTGCACGAATGGGCCAATGCTTTAAAAGAACAATATTTAAATACAGCACTGCATCATTTAGAAGAAGTTGCTGTACAAAGTGTGCGCAAAAAACATTTAAAAGATGTTGCGGCTTTCCTCATACAAAGAGATTACTAATTTAATGCTTATCTTACCCTTTTTTATAAAACAGACGATTGCATGTCTACATTGTTTAGAAAAAAATCAATTGAAAAAATTGTTGCTGATTCAGAAGCAGGAATTACGGATGGTCATCAACATTCACTGAATAAGGTACTAACGGTTAAGGATTTAACATTTATGGGTATTGCTGCCATTATTGGTGCAGGTATCTTTTCAACAATAGGAACAGCAGCTTATAACGGTGGGCCCGGTATAGCATTTCTTTTTATTATTACTGCGGTTACCTGTGGCTTTAGTGCTTTATGTTATGCTGAATTTGCCAGTAGAGTACCCATTGCCGGAAGTGCATACACGTATGCCTATGTTAGTTTTGGTGAATTAGTTGCATGGATTATTGGTTGGGCACTTATTTTAGAATATGCCATTGGAAATATAGTTGTTGCCATTAGCTGGAGTGGCTATTTTAATAATTTATTGATGGGTTTGGGTATTCATTTACCCGGTTGGCTGTTAACAGATCCTTTCACAGCGGCTAAAGATTTTCAGGAAGCTACTATTTTAACAGCATCGCATCAACCTTTACCACAACATTTATTGTCTGCAACAGATACCTGGATGCAGGCTCCTGTTCTGTTTGGTAAACACCTGCTCATTAATCTTCCTGCATTTATCATTGTAGTGTTAATTACAACGTTGGCATATATAGGAATAAAAGAGAGTAAAAAATCAACCAATTTTATGGTTATTTTTAAAATCATCGTCATCCTATTTGTAATTGCACTCGGATTTTTTTATGTGAAAACAGATAACTGGGTGCCCTTTCTGCCAAATGGATTTGGTGGTGTGTTAGCAGGGGTATCTGCTGTTTTTTATGCCTATATTGGCTTTGATGCTATTTCTACCACTGCTGAAGAATGTAAAAATCCTCAACGCGATTTACCACGAGGGATGATTTATTCTTTAATTATTTGTACTGTACTCTATATTTTAATAGCATTGGTATTAACCGGTATGGTACATTATTCTGAACTGAAGGTAAATGACCCATTGGCATTTGTGTTTAGTAAAATCAACTTAAAATGGGTGAGTTATATTATTTCAATTAGTGCAGTAGTGGCAACTACAAGTGTAATGCTGGTTTTTCAGTTAGGTCAGCCGCGTATTTGGATGAGTATGAGCCGGGATGGCTTATTGCCCAAAAAGTTTTCTCAAATTCATCCAAAATTTCAAACACCGGCCTTTGCTACCATTATTACAGGATTATTGGTTTCTATCCCTTCATTATTTTTACCAAGTAGTTTAATGACCGATTTAACCAGTATTGGAACTTTGTTTGCCTTTGTGTTGGTTTGTTTTGGTGTATTGGTATTGCCACGAATGCAAAATACTACACAGGGCCGATTTAAATTACCTTACATCAATGGAAAGTATATTATCCCAATACTGTCCATGATATTTATTATCGGATTTCATGAACGCTTTACCGATGCATTTCAACATCTTAGCTCAGAAAGTTATCAGGAAATATTATTTATCGTTTTTGTTTCTATCACAGTAATTGTTTCCGTGTTAAGCTTTATCAGAAATTATTCAGTTATTCCTGTTTTAGGTGCATTATTTTGTTTGTATTTAATGATTGAAATTCCTGCCATTAGCTGGTTGTGGTTTTTTGTATGGATGGGTATTGGTTTATGCCTGTATTTCTTTTATGGAAGAAAACACAGTAAGTTAAGAACCGAAATTTAACTAATGCAGCAATTTCGTTTTTACATAATACAACCGCTCAATTAATGCTGAACGAAATAAGTTGGTCTGATTTTTTTGAATGGAGATTGTTTTCCAATTCGTTGTTGGATATATTTTAATATGTTCACCTGGTGGATTCCATAAACTCAATGGCAAATTGAATGTAGGCAAACAATTACTCCATCTGCAACGAACGGAATGATTTACCGAATCCACCTGATATTCCAAAACAGGTATATGCGTGGTTCGTAAATATTGATCGAAAACATATTGATAATTAAACCCTGCATGCTGATTGATGTAATTTTCAATTTGAGCCGAGGTAACCGTTTGATGGTAAAAAACTTTATTTAAACCGTGCAGTATTTTCCGAAATAGAACATCATTATGCACAGAGTGGCGAATAGAATGTATTAATGCACTGCCTTTATAATACATATCACTACTGCCTTCTTTGTTTACACCATAGGGGCCAATAATGGGTTTATCATTCAAAATATTTTTTCTGCTGCCTACATTATAATCGGTGCCTGCTTCTTTTCCGTAATAATATTCGGTAAACAATGTTTCGCTGTAATTGGTAAATCCTTCGTGTACCCACATATCGGCCACATCTTTGGTAGTAATATTATTTCCAAACCATTCGTGCCCGCTTTCGTGTACAATAATAAAATCCCAACGCAAGCCCCATCCCGTTCCACTTAAATCGCGCCCTAAATAACCGTTTTTAAAATGATTGCCGTAAGCTACAGCACTTTGGTGCTCCATACCTAAATGCGGCGCCTGTACCAACTGATACCCATCTTCATAAAATGGATAAGGCCCAAACCAATACTCAAATGCCCGTAACATTGGTTTTACCTGTTTAAATTGCTGCCAGGCAATACTGCTATCATAGTCCAAAACCCAATATTGAAGCGTTAATAATCCTTTTGCGCCCAACAGCGTATCTTGTTTGTTTACGTATTTGCCTATATAGGGAATAATGTCATAGTTATTAATAGGATTCACCACTTGCCAGGTATATATTTTCTTGTTGAACGAAGTGTTTCCTGAAAATATTAATCTACCATTACCTACTGCCATTAATGTATCCGGAGCAATGATAGTCAATGTGGCTCCGTTATCGGGTTCATCTCCCTGATAATCTTTACACGGATACCAAACACTGGCGCCCAAACCCTGACAGGCAACACTCATCCACGGCCTGTTCAATGAATCTTTCTTCCAAATCCATCCACCATCCCAGGGTGGACGAACGGCTTCCCGAGGCCGGCCATGATAATACACGGTAATTGAATCATGGAATCCCATACGATGCGGAACAGTATTTTTAATGAAAATTACATTATTGGTTCTTGTAAAATAAATAATGCGTTTGTGCTGTACAATACTGTCTACTTCCAAAGGCTGTTGTAAATCAATCTGCATGGTGGTAACCGGCTTTACTACAGCATATTGAATGGTAACTTTACCCTGAATGGTTTTCGTTTCAAAATTAGGATTCACTGAAATGGAATAATGTAAAACATTCCACCAGTTTCGTTGTGCATTATCACTGCCTCTTAATGTATCGGCATGAGTAAAATTATTTTTAGCTTGTAATAATTGCCCAAAACCCAATACCGGAAATACGATAATTAGCGTGGCTAATAAAAATTTATTGTACATCTTTATTATTTAAAAATTTGAAACGCCTATGCGGGTATTAAAGTTCATACAAAAATACGGTTTCACAAAGTGCAGATTTGTATGTTGGATTGCTCTATGTATTTTCCTATTGTCATGCAATACAGCACATTTAACCAATCAACAGGTTTTTGAATACAATGAAAGTACCGGAATAGCCACTTTAGATCCTGCATTTTCCAAAAACCAATCCATTATCTGGGCAGTACATCAGTTATACAATACATTGGTTGAATTAGATAGCAATCTGCATGTAAAACCATCTGTTGCCAAAAGTTGGGAAATAAGTACCAACGGTTTGGTATATACCTTTCATTTACGAACTGACGTTTATTTTCAAGACAATCCGGTTTTCCCGGGCGGAAAAGGACGTTTGTGTACAGCCGATGATGTAGCATTTAGTTTCAATAGAATTATTGATAAAAATACTGCCAGCAGTGGTGCATGGATATTTAATGGACATGTGGCAGATGAACATCCATTTATGGCATTGAACGATAGTACCTTTCAGCTTACTTTAACACATCCATTTCATCCAATTTTGGAAATTTTAACCATGCAGTATTGCAGTATTGTGCCAAAAGATGTGGTATTGCATGAGGGTAAAAACTTTGGAAGAAATCCCTGTGGTACCGGACCGTTTCAATTGTTTTTATGGCAGGAAGGGGTGGCTTTGGTACTTCATAAGCATCCACATTATTGGGAGAAAGATGCAAACGGAAAGGCATTACCGTACTTAGATGCTGTTAAAATCAGTTTTTATCAGAACAAGGCTACCGAATTTTTACAATTCAGACAGGGCCCCCTTTCATTTATCAACGATATAGATCCTGCATTTAAAGATGAAGTATTAACCAAATCAGGTACATTGAGAAAAGAATGGGAGGGTAAAATGCAACTGCAAAAACATCCTTATCTCAATACAGAATATTTAGGGATTTTAATGGATACCACCAATCCACTGGTAAAACAATCGCCCCTGCGATTTAAAAAAATAAGACAAGCCATTAATTATGCTATTAACAAAGAACAAATGATGCTCTATTTGCGCAACTCCATTGGTTATGCTGCCAATGCAGGGTTTTGCCCCAAAGGGTTGCCTTCCAATAATACTGATTTTGTGCATGGCTACACTTACCAACCTGAAAAAGCGAGGCAATTGATAAGCGAAGCGGGCTTTGCAGGCAAAGATTTTCCCGCAATCAAATTGCTCACCATTCCAACTTATGCAGACCTTGCCAGTTTTGTTGCAAAGCAATGTGAAGAAGCAGCCATTAACATCCAGGTTGAAGTGGTTCAGAAAAGTGTATTATTGGAACAAACAGCATTATCAAAAGCATTATTTTTTAGAGGAAGCTGGATGGCCGATTACCCGGATGCAGAAAATTACATGGCGGTATTTTATGGAAACAATCCCGCACCGCCCAATTATACCCGTTATAAAAATAAATTATTCGATACATTATACACAAAGGCAATAGCCACTGTGAATGATTCAGTACGTTATCAGTTATACCGGCGAATGGATCAAATGGTAATAGATGATGCGCCAGTAGTACCACTATTTTATGATATGGTGATACATCTTGTACAAAATAACGTAGCCGGTTTTATGCCCAATGCATTGAATTTGTTGGAATTAAGAAGTACCAGAATACTACCTTAAAGCAATTCTAAAAACTTTGCGCTCACAGCAATGCAACTATTCAACCCCTTTTTTTAATTTGTTTTTAAATACTTTTTCAAATTTTTCCAACTTGGGTCTGATTACAAAACGACAATAAGCTGCATCATCATTATTGTTATAATAGTTCTGATGATACTGTTCTGCTCTGTAAAAATTTTTAAAGGGCTCAATTGCAGTAACAATCGGTTTATTAAATGCACCACTTTTATCTAAAGCAGCTTTGTATTGTTCTGCTTTTTCACGTTGCATTTCATTGGTATAAAAAATCACGCTTCTGTATTGTGGGCCAACATCTGCACCCTGTTGATTTAAAGTTGTGGGATCGTGGGTTTTCCAAAAAACTTCTAATAATTCATCAAAAGAAACCTCATTAGGGTCATAAATAATTTGAGCCAATTCCACATGGCCTGTATTTTTATCACATACTTGTTCATAGGTTGGGTTGGCTACATGGCCTCCACCGTAACCACTATTAACTTCATATACCCCTTTTAATCGTTGAAAAAAAGCTTCGGTACACCAAAAACAACCTTCCCCAAAATAAGCGGTATCGGTTATTATACCGGTTGGTATTTGTTTATTATCCATATTATGTTGTGGATTTACGGTTTTATTTTTTTCTACCGGCTGTGCGCAAGATAGCAGATAGCAGGAAAAGAAAAAACAACTGAATATATATTTCTTGTAATGCATAATCAAATTAATTCATTTTTAAAACAGTATTTACGAAGAATTGTTTGCAAGAGATGTTTATAACCCTGTAAGACAGAAAATTTTTGCTCAAAGTATTCAAAAAATAGTGCTTCACATTGTATACACTACCTAATTAACTTTGCTTTATACTATTTGTTTTCCAATACTATGCGATTATATCCCGATTCAGCAGCATTTCAATTAGAGTTTGAGGCAATACAGCAATTGCTGGTTCATTATTGCAAAACAGCCTATGCCAGCCAAAAAGCAGCAGCATTGCGTATTCATACAAAAAAAGATTTTATTGTGTTAGAACTGCAACAGGTCTGTGAATTTAAGTTGATGTTGCAGCAAAATCAGTATTTCCCAATTGATTGTACGGCCAATTTGCAAAGGGAAATAAAATTATTGGGGATTAGTGGGGCTACTTTATCGGGAGAAGAATTGATACAAATTAAACTGCTGGCTCAAAATATACAATCTGTTTTTCGCTGGTTCGATACAGAACGAAGAGTAGCTTATCCGGGTTTGGCGAAAGTAATTGAACAAAGCTATTTTGAAAAAAACATCATTGAATATATTGATGAAATTTTAGATGATGCAGGTAACGTAAAAGACAATGCCAGCGATGATTTACAAAGTATTCGGCTACGATTATATAAAAAAAGAAACGAATTGCGAAGAGTGTTTGATAAAGTGCTGCAAAAACTATCAAAAGCAGGATATACGGCTGATATTGAAGAAAGTTTTAGCAGTGGCAGAAGGGTAGTGGCTATATTTTCAGAACATAAGCGCCAAATAAAAGGCATTTTACACGGCGAAAGTGACAGCAGAAAAACTACCTTTATTGAGCCCGAAGAAACCATTGAATTAAACAATGAAGTATACAGTTTAGAAAATGATGAGCGGGCAGAGGTACAACGTATCTTAAAAGCTTTAACAGCAAAACTTAGCATTTATGCACCATTGCTTACCAATTATCTGCAACTGATTGGAATGTTCGATTTTATCAGGGCGAAAGCATTATTAGCCATTGATATGAAGGCTGAAATGCCCGATATTGTTGACAAATCAATGCTGGATTTGAAAGCAGCCTATCATCCTATTTTGTTTTTAAACAATCAAAAAAATAAAAAAAACACCATACCGGTTTCTATACAATTGAATGATGAAAACAGAATTTTGATTATCAGCGGGCCCAACGCCGGCGGAAAAACGGTAACCATGAAAACCGTTGGTCTGATACAACTGATGGTTCAAAGCGGATTATTGGTTCCGGTACATCCGCATTCACAAATCGGCATTTTTAAACAATTATTTATTCATATAGGTGACACACAAAGTATTGAGTTTGAACTGAGTACCTATTCATCGCATTTAATGCACATGAAGTATTTTATTGAGATGGGGAATGGGCGTACTTTATTTTTTATTGATGAATTGGGCAGCGGCAGTGATCCCAATTTAGGTGGTGCATTTGCTGAGGTAATTATGGAAGAGCTTTGCCGCAAACATGCTATTGGAATTGTAACTACCCATTATCTGAATTTAAAAATAATGGGGAATAAAACACCGGGCATCATCAATGGTGCAATGGCATTTGATGAAAAAAAATTGCAACCACTGTATCAGTTAATGATAGGAAAACCCGGAAGTTCTTACACCTTTTCAATTGCAGAAAGAATTGGTTTGCCTGCTGCTTTAATAAACAGGGCAAGAAAATTGGTTGATCAACAACATTTTAAATTAGATAAACTGCTCAACAATACCGAGCAGCATTTACAGCAATTACATTCAGAAAAAAATGAATTGAAACAATTGATGAAAGAAAATGCTGTACTCAAAAAAGAATTGGAAACCACCATTAACAGAGAAAAACACCGGCAACAAATTGAGTTATTGAAACACCAAAACAAACTTTCGGAAGAGAAATTAGAATATCTCAAAAACATGGAACGCAAGTTAAAGCAGATTGTGTTTGACTATAAAAAAGCAGAAGATAAAAATGAGGTAATCCGCAATTTGAAACATTTGTTATTTCATAAAAACGAAGTAGCACAAACCAAACAAGTAAAAAAAATAACCCACCAGTATAAAGAAATTGAAACCAACATTTCTGAAGGCATATTGGTAAAACTGAAAAAAAATTATCAGGTAGGAACGGTTAAAGAAATCAGGGGAAAAAGAGCCATTGTTCAGGTTGGACTTTTACCCATGAATATAGAACTGTCTGATTTGGTGCCCGTTGTTGAAAAGCAGGCAGAACAGGAAAAAGATAAACCGGCAATATCACAAAAACAGCCAAAATTATAAATCTTTCAGCATCCAGATAGTACAATCCGTATGGCCGGATGCCCCCATTGCAGCATCTAAATACCGAAAGCCAAATTTTTCATACACTGAAACTGCTTTGCTTAACTCAGGCATGGTTTCTAAATATACCTGACGGTAACCCATTCCCTTTGCCTTCTGCAAACAGGTGCCAATCAAAAAACGACCTGTACCTTTACCTCTGGCATTTTTATGTAAATACATTTTCACTAATTCACAAACACCTTCAGGTAATCCATCCGTTGGATAAATACCTGCACCTCCTAATATTTCACCATTACTTTCTGCAACAAAATAAACTGCATTTTTATTGGCAGTAAACAATTCATATAAATGATCGGTACTATTATCAAAATAAACCGTTCCGGGTTTATTGGCATTAAACTCTTCTAAAGCACTTCTAATAATTTTTGCAAGTGCAACATTATCTTTTGGCTGAATAAAACGAATTGTAATGTCCTGCATTTGTTATTTTCTCATTTGTTTAAAGAGGTTAATTAATGCATTGGTAGAGGAATCATGTGAAGCAACCGGTTTGTCATCTTTTAACTCCGGTAAAATTTTTCCTGCCAACTGTTTGCCCAATTCAACGCCCCATTGGTCAAAACTGAAAATATTCCAGATTACCCCCTGCACAAAAATTTTATGTTCATATAAAGCAATTAAACTTCCTAATGAGTAAGGTGTAATTTCTTTCAATAAGAACGAATTGGTGGGCTTATTTCCGGCAAAAACTTTAAAAGGCACTAACTTTTTAACTTCATCTTCATTGGGCATTACTTTCATCAGTTCTTCTTTCACTTCAGCTTCGGTTTTACCATTCATTAAAGCTTCGGTTTGGGCAAAAAAGTTCGAAAGCAGTTTTGTATGATGATCGCCCAAAGGGTTATGGCTAATGGCCGGTGCAATAAAATCGCAGGGAATAAGCGGGGTACCCTGGTGAATGAGCTGGTAAAAAGCATGCTGACCATTGGTGCCTGGTTCACCCCAAATTACAGGGCCGGTAGCATAATTCACAGGATTGCCCATTCTGTCTACACTCTTACCATTGCTTTCCATATTGCCTTGCTGAAAATATGCCGGAAACCGATGCATGTATTGATCATATGGTAATATTGCTTCGCTTTGCGAACCAAAAAAATTGGTATACCAAATACCTAGCAAAGCCATGATAACAGGAATATTCTTTTCGAATTTTTCTGTTTTAAAATGCTCATCTACTGCAAAAGCACCTTTTAATAATTGTTCAAAATTTTCATAACCAACAGTAAGGGCAATCGATAATCCAATTGCGCTCCATAAAGAATATCGACCGCCTACCCAATCCCAAAATTCAAACATATTGGCTTTATCAATGCCGAATTGCATTACTTCTTTTTCATTGGTACTTAAAGCCACAAAATGTTTGGCTACATGCGCTTCATCTTTTGCATGTTGTAAAAACCAATCTCTTGCCGAATGAGCATTGGTCATGGTTTCCTGTGTAGTGAACGTTTTAGATGCAATTAAAAACAGGGTTTCATCGGGTGTTACATTTTTCAAAATTTCTACCAGCTGGGTAGCATCTACATTACTTACAAAATAGGCTTGAATACCCTCTATCCAATAAGGCTTTAATGCTTCCGTTACCATCACCGGACCTAAATCGCTGCCTCCAATGCCTATATTGACAATATATTTAATTTTTTTGCCAGAATAACCTTTCCAGTCACCACTATGTATTTGTTGACAGAAAGTTTTCATGTGGTTCAATACCTTTCTTACTAAAGGCATTACATCTTTCCCATCCACCAAAATCGGTGTATCAGAAAAGTTACGAAGGGCAGTATGTAAAACAGACCGATGTTCTGTTTCATTAATTTTTAACCCGGCAAACATGGCATGAATGGCTTCTTTCAAATGGCATTCTTCTGCGAGTTGCAGCAATAGTTGCTGTGTTTTTTGGTTGATGATGTTTTTAGAATAGTCAAATAAAATATCTTGAAAACGGATTGAAAATTTTTCAAACCTTTCCTTATCTGCCGTAAATAAATCACGCATATGCCTACGATTCATTTCTTCATCGTGATGTTTTTTAAGCAAGAACCAGGCTTGGGTATTGGTAGGGTTTATTTTAGGTAACATAACGGTTAAATTTTATTCAGCAATATTGATTCTCTTCGATTACAATGAATTGATAACATCCATAGTTAATTGTACCATGGATGGATGGATATCTAAATGCAATACCATTCTAACCTGCGTTGGCGAAATGGCCATTACTTTAATATGGTGTTTTTCCATTATTTCAGCAAATGCCTTTGGTGTAAACCGGCCTTTTACTTCAAAAATGATGATATTGGTTTCAACCGGCATTATTTGCCCAACGAAATCTTTCCTCTGCAGGCAAGTGGCAATAGCCTGGGCATGTTCGTGATCCTGAGCCAGTCTTTTCACATGATGGTCAAGTGCATAAATTCCCGCAGCAGCCAGATAGCCGGCCTGACGCATTCCGCCACCAAAAGCTTTTCTTACTCGTCTTGCTTTTTGAATGAAAGCATTGGTTCCTAATAAAACACTACCCACCGGTGTTCCTAAACCTTTGCTTAGGCAAATAGAGATGGAATCGAATAGCATACCATAGGTAGTGGGTGCTTCATTGGTAGCCACCAAAGCATTCAACAAACGTGCTCCATCTAAATGAAGTTTAAGATGATTGGATTCACAAATCCGTTTTATAGCGATAATTTCCTCTACTGAGTAACAGGCTCCACCGCCTCTGTTGCTGGTATTTTCAAGACTTACCAGCGTACTGACTGGTTTATGCACATCATTGGGATTAATGGCATCGGCAACCTGTTGCGCTGTTATTCTTCCTCTGTTTCCCTGTAATAACCGAACAGAAGCACCGCTATTAAATGCAATTCCGCCCCCTTCATACAAGTAAATGTGCGATAATGCATCACATATTACCTCATCACCGGGTTGGGTGTGTACTTTAATGGCAATTTGGTTGGTCATGGTGCCACTGGGGCAAAATAATCCGGCTTCCATACCAAAAAGGGCTGCTGCTTTTTGTTCAAGTTCGTTAATGGAAGGGTCTTCTCCAAACACATCATCTCCAACTTTGGCCGAAAACATGGCTTCTAACATAGCGGGAGTAGGCCGGGTAACCGTATCTGAGCGAAAATCAATAATAGATGGCATAGAATTGCGAAGATAAATGGGTTCAGATAAATTTTGTTATTGGGTAGGGAGATTTAATTTTTTTTAAAAAAGCATTTTTTTCAGAAAACATTCGTTCAATAAGATGTTTTAACGTAAATTTGCACACTTTTGAAATTTATGAGGATAACTTTAACGCTACTATTGCAACCAAAATGCAACTTTTAGCGTCTATATGTCGTTAGTAAATAAATTGTAACTATCATACTATGAGGCAGCTCAAAATTGCAACCCAGATTACCAACAGAGATTCTCAGGCCGTAGAAAAGTATCTGCAGGAAATTTCTAAAATTCCAATGATCACTCCCGAAGAGGAAACAACACTGGCCCAGAAAATTAAAATGGGTAATCAGAGAGCGCTCGACAAATTGGTGCAGGCCAATTTACGTTTTGTGGTATCTGTAGCTAAGCAGTACCAGCACCAAGGCCTATCACTTAGCGATTTGATTAACGAGGGTAACCTCGGCTTAATAAAAGCGGCGCAACGCTTTGATGAAACAAAAGGTTTCAAATTTATTTCTTATGCTGTGTGGTGGATTCGCCAATCGATACTACAGGCATTGGCAGAGCAGGGCAGATTAGTCCGCTTGCCTCAAAACAAAATTGGCACATACAATAAAGCCAATAAGGCTTATATGGCTTTTGAACAAGAGCATGAACGCGAACCTTCCACCGAAGAGCTGAGTGAAATTTTGGAAATGAGTGAAACTGAAATCAACAACATTTTCCAAAGCAACACTCGTCATACTTCGTTAGATGCACCGGTTCATGAAGCTGAAGATGTAGCAATGGGCGATTTACTGGAGGGTAGTGATGATACCGATGATGATGTGATGAAAGATTCTTTAAGAGAAGAAATCAGAAGGGTATTAAAATCACTCAGTCCACGTGAGGCTGAAATTGTAAACGCTTACTTTGGTTTAGATGGTGAAAATGGTGTAACTATTGAACAAATTGGCCAGAAATACGATCTTACCAAAGAACGCATCCGGCAAATTAAAGAAAGAGCGATTAAACGTTTACAAAAAGCCAGGTATAGCAATGCATTAAAAGCATACCTCGGTTAATCTCTCATAGCGTATTAAAAAAACTCCCCTGTTACCTTGCAGGGGTTTTTTATTGGTTAACATTTCTCTGCTCTCACATTTCAACACTATCATTCCTTAACTTTGCAAAAATTTTTTAAGTATGGATAACGCACAATCAGAAAAAGTTCATGTATTAATAATAGGATCAGGTCCAGCCGGTTATACTGCTGCCATTTATGCAGCAAGGGCAAATATGAAACCCGTTTTATATCAGGGCATACAACCAGGAGGTCAGTTAACCATTACTACAGAAGTTGAAAACTATCCGGGGTATCCGAATGGTGTACAGGGGCCGGATATGATGATTGATTTTGAAAAACAAGCCACCAGAATGGGTGCCGAAATTCGTTATGGTATTGCCACCAAAGTTGATTTTGGTCTACAACCTTATAAAGTATGGATTGATGATGAAAAACTGATAGAAGCTGATGCAGTTATCATTTCAACCGGTGCCTCTGCAAAATGGTTGGGTTTGGAAAGCGAACAACGCTTAAATGGATACGGCGTAAGTGCCTGCGCAGTTTGTGATGGATTTTTCTTCAAAGGTAAAGAAGTAGCTATTGTAGGTGCGGGCGATACAGCAGCCGAAGAAGCATTGTATTTATCTAAACTTTGCACAACCGTACACATGATTGTACGCAGAGATCAGATGCGTGCCAGCAAAATAATGCAGGAAAGAGTTTTGAATACCACTAATATCAAAATTTACTGGAATAGTGAGACAGACGAGATATTAGGCGATAAAAAAGTAGAAGCCGTTCGTATTAAAAACCGTATTAACAATACAACAGAAACTGTTCCCATCCATGGTTTTTTTGTTGCAATTGGTCACCAGCCGAACAGTGACATTTTTAAACCCTGGATTCATATGGATGAAACAGGCTATATTCAAACCATTCCCGGTACTACCAAAACTAATTTGGAAGGCGTATTTGCCGCAGGTGATGTGCAGGATAAAAATTATCGCCAGGCAGTTACAGCTGCAGGTTCAGGTTGCATGGCTGCATTGGATGCAGAGCGTTATTTAAGTGCAAAAGGCCTTGTTTAAACATAAAATATGCTGTCAATTTACCTGAATAATGTGGTTTTCTGGGCATACCACGGTTTATACAAAGAAGAAAAGATAACTGGAAACGAGTTTGAAGTAAACCTTAGGGTTGATTATAATGCATCCAGACCGGCTTCATTTCAAAGTATTCATGATACCATTAACTATGTTGCATTATTTAAAATAGTGCAACATAGAATGGAAAAAGCCACACCCTTATTAGAAGCTATTGCATTGGACATTGCAACGGATATTTTATCTGAATTTGCAATGGCAGAGCGAGTTGTAATTTCTATTAAAAAGTTAAATCCACCCATACCTGATTTTAAAGGTTCTGTAAGTGTTAGTTTTGAAATGGATCGCAACCACTTTAATCAGGCATCATAGCATGGCTTGAAAAAACTTACATATCGGAACCAATAAATTCATTAGCAGATATGCCAAAAGTTAGAATATTTTCAACAGCTATCTTTCTTTTGGCTGTACTGTTTGTTCAATATGCCGCTGCTCAGGATCTCCCATTATTGTTTAAACAAGCCACCAATGCAGAAATTAATTTAAATGAACAGCAGGCTTTAGCTATTTATAAGAAAATTCTGGTGATTGCTCCTGACAATCTCAATGCTTTGGTAAAAGCCACCGAGCTAAGTTGTTCTACCGGCGAACGATTACCTATTGCGAATGATAAACGCATCACCTTTCAATCGGCATTAGCATATGCACAACGCGCTATTGCAGCACATCCGGAAGCGGCAGAAAGCTATTATGCACTTGCATTGGCTTCTGCTAAAATGACGGAAGTAGAAAAAGATCGAAAACTTTTAGTTCAATATGTAAAAGACATAAAAACCAATGCCGATAAAGCATTAAACATCAATCCCAATTTAGGTATGGCCAATTTTGTAGAAGGCCGTTGGCATTATGAAATGAATAATTTGAACTGGGCTAAAAAATTAGCATTAAAAACCATGTATCCGGGTGGTATTCCACCCACCAGCTACGATTCAGCCATTGTATATTTGGAAAAATGCAGACAAACACAGCCCTACTATGTTATGAATTACCTCATACTGGCGAAGAGTTATCAGGCCAATAACAATCCCTCCAAAGCCATTGAAGTGTTAAAGCAATTGGTAAAATTGCCTGTTAGAACGCCGGATGATGCTGCTCTGAAAACAGAAGGTCAAAAAATGTTGGATTCGCTGGAATAATAAGCAGGTTGCTCAACTAAAATTGCTTTTGCTGCCAGCTGCCTTTTTTAATGTACCAATAAGAGGGGATAAACAGTAATATCCAGTACACCCATTCACTTCCCCAACCAACAGTAATGGGTAAATGCCATTTTTCCAATATAAAATAACTGTACAGACAATACATGATGATGGCAAAAAACTCAATCAGCAGATTTACCTGAGTACTACCGGTTCCGGTAACAGCATTTAACCAAATAGTAGATACCGACATCAGTACCAATGCAGTAGAAACCACCCGTAAAACAGGAATGGCATGCGTAATAAAATCATTACCCTGGCCATAAAATGATAAAAATAATGTGGGAAAAATATTGATGATGATGCAAATACTACCTGCAAACAAAACAGACAGTTTCATAATTTTAATGATTAAGCCTTCTACTTTTATGTGCAAACCCTGGCCAATAATGTTACTAACCATTGTATTGGCAGCTGCTGCAAAAGCCCAGGTAAAGCATCCAAAAAAGCCAAAAATGTTGCGCATAATATTTGAAATAGCCAAATCCATTGAGCCATGGTGTTCAATTAAAATATAAAAAAACTCCCAGCTTACAATACTTAAACAGAATTGGGCTATAAGTGGTGCAGATAATCGTAAAATTAATTTAATATTATTTTTGTCAAATTCCCACGATTTAAAAAGTTGCAACTGCCTGTCAATTCCTTTTTTCCGAATAACAAAATAAATAGCCATTAATCCGGTAAACTCTGCAATAATGGAAGAGTAGGCGGCTCCATCAAACCCTAAATTGGGGAATCCCCATTTTCCATAAATCAAAACATAATCAAAAAAAACATTGGCAATCGATTCTGCAGCAGTACCAATAATTAAATATTTACTTTGATTGGTGCCCACCAATACAGCATTTCGTAATTGGTATAGGTATAAAAAAATAAGCCCGAAAATCCGGATACGTAAAAATTTTACAGCCATGCTAACATGCAGTGGATTGCTAAGTGTATGCTCTAAAATTACCGGTATCAAAAACCAGGTAATTAATATTCCTAAAAAGGCTAAAACAAATGAAATTCTGACACCTTGAGCAAATAAATTACCAATGGCTTCAATTTTATTTTCGCCGGCACGTCTGGCAATAATGGCCTGCATTCCATTATTTAAACCAATGCCTATTACCGCAAAAATTAAGTAATATACACCTGTAATACCAGCTACAGCAAGCGGCTGTTCGCCCAAATGCCCTAAAAATACATTGTTGATAATAAAATTTAACTGCGGTACCAAAGTGGCGGCAGCAATGGGTAATGCAATTTTTAATATTTGTTGATTAGAAGTTGTTACCCGATAATCGGCAGTAACAATAGCAGGCTCACTCATATTCATTGCAAATCTACAGTTTTGTTGATATTCGATTTAGATATTCTGTATGTATTCTTTTTTTAAACAGTAATTGTATATTTGAACAATGGTTGAAAAAGAAATCAGTCAATACTGCCTCAACAGAGCGGAGCAGCCGGTTATAGAAAAGCAGCTCACTATTGAAGTAGGTTTGCATTATATCGCTTTAATTGAAACATCAATTGAATCTGTTTCTGTTAGTGCGTTGGAATTATTTACTTTTCAAAAAATTGAAAGCAACTGGTATTTGATTTTTCAGGAAGTCCGCTTACAATCCATTTTATTTGATTTGCCCTATCATACCAAACAAATATTTTTAAATGGATTTGAGCAAATCATAATTCCTGAAAATTTGTATTCTGAATCTGCGGCTCAATCTTCATTAGAGTTGTTGTTTGGATGGAGTAATATGGAGATGAATACTGATGCCATAACATTACCTGAAACCAACTTGTATATTGCCTGTCAAATTCCGCAAAGCCTGCAACAAATGCTGGCAGGTTCCTTTTCAGATACACCTGTTTACAATAGTTTGCGTAAACAAATTCAGCTTGCATTTCAAAGGGCAACCAGCTTTTCAAATTATTGGCTCATTTATTTTTATCCGGGAAGTTTTTCTATTGTAAGTATACAACAGCAACAATTACAAACGGCAGTGCATTTCAGTTATACCTGTGCTGATGATGTGGTTTATCAAATTGTTGCTTTATTGAATACCTATTCTAAACCCGTATTTGAACTGAAAGTAGAAATAAGTGGCATTATTAATGAAACAGATGAAGTTTATATTTCGATACAAAAAATAATTCCTGACATGCAATGGCAGTCTGTTTTACCTGAACAGGAAATTTTAATTGAAAAACATTATTACCCGGAACATTATTTACTACCTTTTTTTAATATTATTTTATGAGGATCATTTCAGGCCAATGGGGAGGAAGAAAAATTAAACCGCCTGCAAAAATGCCTTTTACCAGACCCACTACCGATATTGCCAAAGAAGGGCTTTTCAATATTTTACAAAACCGCATTAGTTTTGAGGGCATTCATACCTTAGATTTGTTTGGAGGTACCGGAGCCATTAGTTACGAACTGGCCAGCAGAGGGGCCGCATTGCTGACTATTGTAGAAAAAGATCCTACAATGGCTGCTTTTATTCAAACAAACATGCAACAATTGGGAGCCCTGCCCAATCAGTTTCAAATTTTTAAACAAGATGTTTTTAGTTTTTTAAGTACCTGTACCGAACAATATCATTTTATTTTTGCAGGGCCGCCTTATGCTTTAGGCAATATCGATGACTTGCCGGCCATTATTGTAGCAAAAAAAATGATTCTGCCGCCGGAAGGATATTTTGTGTTAGAACATACACCGCGTAATAACTATCAACATTTTAAAGGATACAGGTTTGAACGCAATTACGGCACCACCATTTTTTCTTTTTTTTCAATGGATGATGCAGATTGAGCAGTTGCTGTAAAAGAATTATTGATTCAGCAACATGTTCAAATATTTTTTTTATTAAATTGTAGTTTTGATTTATGCAAACAAAATCAATTTTTATAACCGGTATTGGTACCGGGGTTGGCAAATCGGTAGTAAGTGCTATTGTAACAGAAGCATTACAGGCAGATTATTGGAAACCCATACAGGCAGGCCTTGACGATGGTACCGATGCAGCTACCATTCAACAATTAATTTCAAATACAGCTACTCAAATTCATAAAGAGGCCTATGTATTAAAAATGCCGGCTTCACCTCATATTGCTGCAGCTGCCGAAAATAAAATTCTGGAAATAAATAACATCCAAAATGCCATGCCCAAAACCAATAATCCATACCTGATTATTGAAGGAGCCGGCGGATTAATGGTTCCCATTAATCACCATCAATTTATGGCAGATGTTATAAAAGCGCTTAAGGCACCGGTAATTTTAGTAAGTAGAAATTATTTAGGCAGTATTAATCACTCCTTATTAACGGCACTGGTGTGTAAACAATATAACCTGCCTGTTGTAGGGTGGGTTTTTAACGATCATTATTTGCAATATGAACAGGAAATTGTAAACTGGTCAGGTTTTCCTTATATTGGCAGTATCACATTTACAGAAAAACCCAACCGGCAGTTTGTACTGGAGCAGGCAACAAAAATTAAAGAGCGATTGATTGAATTATTATGACCAAGTTAGAACTAAGGAATTTGTATTTACAAAAACGAAAATCAATTTCTGAAAAAGAGAAATTGATTGGAGAAGATTTAATGTTGCTGCAATTACAACAACTAAATTTTAACCACATACATTCTGTATTGAGTTATTGGCCATTAGCAACCACCAATGAGCCCAATACACATTTATTTACGGGATATCTGAAACATTTTTATCCCAATATACGCATTGCCTATCCGGTTACCAATACAACCAACCACACCATGCAGGCAATATTAACAAATGAACATACCCAATTTGCCACAAACAAGTGGGGTATTTATGAACCAACGGAAGGGGATTTGTTAGTACCGGAAAGGATTGATTTAGTTTTTGTTCCACTAATTATCTGCGATAGGGCGGGTTACAGAGTAGGTTACGGCAAAGGATTTTACGACAGATTTTTAACAGAATGTCGCAAAAATGTTGTTATAATTGGCTTTTCTTATTTTGAGCCCGTAACTAAAATAAGCGATACCCAATCTTTTGATGTACCTTTAAATTATTGTATTACTCCCCAAAACAGGTATGAATTTTAATGCTTTCTTTCTAAAATCATTCAGGGTATTGCTTTTACCCTTTGCTATTGTGTATGGTGCAATTGTTTTTATCAGAAACAGAATGTATGATAAAGGAATTTTTCAGGAAACAACATTTAATTTTCCGCTCATTTGTATTGGCAATATTGCAGTAGGTGGTACCGGTAAATCGCCAATGGTTGAATATTTGCTTACATTTTTGCAACCCCGCTTTAAAATAGCTACGCTAAGTCGCGGCTACAAACGTAAAACCAAGGGCTATGCTTTAGCCAATGAAAACACAACTGCATTAGAAATTGGAGATGAGCCGATGCAGTTTCATTTAAAATTTCCAAACGTGCCGGTAGCAGTAGGCGAGGAGCGATTGATAGCTATTCCACAATTACTGCATGATGTACCCGATTTGCAAGCCATCATTCTGGATGATGCTTTTCAACACAGAGCTGTGAAAGCAGGTATAAACATTGTATTAACTGAATATAATAATCTGTACATATACGACTTTTTTTTACCTACCGGCGATTTACGGGATGAATGGTGTTCAGTTAAAAGAGCCGACATTATTATAGTAACGAAATGCCCTGCTGATTTATCGGTTGAAAAAAAACAAAAATTGTTACGCAATCTGCATCCTTTACCCACGCAACAGGTATATTTTACTGCCATTGAATATGGAGTTCCATATCACATTTCTCAATATACTGAAAGGCCTATTACCGATAAAGATGAAATATTATTGGTTTGCGGCATTGCCAATCCAAAACCTTTAAAAGATTATTTGTTGCAACGGGCTGCAACCTATTATCAGAAAAACTATACCGATCATCATATTTTTACCATTGATGACTTAAGGGAAATTATTGAAAAATTTCAATCCATTGATGTTCCTCAAAAAATGATTCTCACTACAGAGAAAGATGCAGTCAGGCTCACCAAATTCAAACAGGAATTAGTAGATTTACCATTATATGTACTTCCCATTCGTCATCAATTTCTGTTTAATGAGGCCTCACTGTTTCAAAATGCAATTGTGAATTACATTATAAATTTTAGCAACAAAAACAACACATGAGTAAACAAAAAAATAATAAGCATACCACTACAAAACATACCCATAAAGCATTATTGGAAACCGGTGTTTTAGAAATAACCAGAAGCGGTATTGGTTATGTAGTGATTGCAAACGGTAGTGGCGATATATTAGTACGGCAGGGAAATTTCAACACGGCTTTACATGGCGATACAGTTACCGTAAAAGTGGTAAAAGAAAGCAGTACAACGAAAAAAAAAGAAGGCAGAATAGTTGAAGTATTAGAAAGAAGACAAACTGAATTTGTAGGCCACCTGCAATTGTCTACTAATTTTGCTTTTTTTATACCGGATACAGAAAGACCTATGCCGGATATCTTTATTCCATTAGATAAACTAAACGGTGCCAAACATAAGGAAAAAGTAATTGCCCGATTAGTAAAATGGGATAAGGATGACAGAAAACCGGTAGGAGAAATTATCAGCATTTTATCGTCTGAAGATGAAAATGATGCTGCCATGAAAGATATTCTGGCTCAGGCGGGTTTTCCCCTTTCATTTGATAAAACTATATTGCAAGAAGCAGCCAATCTTCCGGTAGTATTAGATAAAAAAGAAATTGAGCAAAGACGAGACTGCAGAGATATTTTAACCTTTACCATCGATCCTGTTGATGCAAAAGATTTTGATGATGCCATCTCTATCAAAAAAATAAAAAATAATCTTTTTGAAATCGGTATTCACATTGCAGATGTAAGTTATTATGTAGAACCGGAAAGTATTTTAGATGAAGAGGCTTATAAAAGAGCTACATCCGTTTATCTGCCCGATAGAGTAAACCCAATGTTACCCGAAAAAATTTCGAATGAATTGTGTTCACTCCGTCCGCATGAAGATAAATTTACTTTTTCTGCAATTTTCGAAATTACTGCCGCAGGAGAAGTAAAAAATCATTGGATTGGCAGAACAGTTATTCACTCTGACCATCGCTTTACTTATGAAGATGTTCAAAGTATTATTGAAAATGAAGAGGGATTGTATGTAGAACAAATTTTATTACTAAATACCATAGCTCAAAAATGGCGAAAACAAAGGTTTCAAAAAGGTGCCATTAATTTTTCATCACAAGAAGTGCGTTTTATTTTAGACGAAAAAGGGAAACCCATTGGTATTACTGTTAAAGAAAGTAAAGAAGCCCATCAGTTGGTAGAAGAATGTATGTTACTGGCGAATAAAACAGTAGCTGAATTTGTTGCCAACACAAAAGCAAAAGATGATAAAGAAATTCCCTTTCCTTATCGCGTACACGACAAACCTAATGAAGATAAATTAACACCTTTTATCGCCTTTGCAAGAAAATATGGTCACCAATTCAATACTTCAACTCCCGAAAAAATAGCACAGAGTTTTAACGATATGCTAAAGGCAGTGCAAGGCTTACCTGAACAACATGTGTTAGAGCAACTGGGTATTAGAACGATGTCGAAAGCTATTTACACCGAAAACAATATTGGCCATTACGGATTAGGCTTTACGTATTATTGCCATTTCACTTCTCCCATACGCCGTTATCCCGATGTGTTGGTACATAGAGTAGTAGCATCCATACTAAGAAAAAAACCATTACTGGATAAAAAAATGGAAGAAAAATGCAAACATTGCAGTGAAAGAGAACGAGCTGCAATGGATTGCGAAAGAGCCGGCAATAAATACAAACAGGTTGAATTTATGAAAGAGCGATTGGGTGAAACTTTTGAGGGGGTAGTGAGCGGTGTAGCCGGTTTTGGTTTCTGGGTAGAAACAGTTGAACACAAATGCGAAGGTTTGGTAACCATAGTAAGTTTGAATGATTATGATGAATTTAGATTGGTTGAAGCAGATTATGCTTTAGTGGGTAGAAGAAGTGGCCGGCAATTTAGAATGGGCGATAAAGTAATGATAAAAGTGGTGGCTGCTAATATAGAAAAAAGGCAATTAGATTATGAATGGGTACCCGCAACCTCAATGAAACAAGGGAGAACATCAACCCGAAAGGTAGAAAAAGCAAAAAAAAGAAAACAGAAATAAATTGTATCATCCTTAAAAACAACCAACATGTTTAACAAAAAAACAATACTGTCGGCGCTGGCTTTGTGTACCGCCTTCAGTTTATTTGCCCAAACCGATCCAAAGGAAACTGAACAGTGGTTACCTGTGCCGCCCATTGTTACGCCAGGTATGTCTGCATTTACCAACCCACCTTCAGATGCCATTATTTTATTTGATGGCAAAAATTTAAATGCATGGGAAAATGCCAATAACCCATCACAGCAGGCTGATTGGCTGGTATCGAAAGGCATACTTACTGTAAACAAAAAAGCAGGCAATATTCAAACCAAAGAAACTTTTACTGATTATCAGTTGCATATTGAATGGCGAATACCTGCCGATATTGAGGGGGAAGGACAGGCAAGGGGCAATAGTGGCTTATTCCTTGCTTCAACCGGCCCCGGCGATGCGGGTTATGAATTACAAATTTTAGATAACTATAAAAATACTACTTATGTAAACGGACAAGCAGGTAGTATTTATAAACAATTTCCACCATTGGTAAATGCTTGTCGCAAACCTGGAGAATGGCAGTCGTATGATGTAGTTTGGACAGCACCACGTTTTAATGAAGATGGTTCGCTTGCATCTCCTGCACGTGTAACGGTTTTTCAAAACGGAGTGTTAATACAAAACAATACTGTTTTAAAAGGTCAAACTTTATACATTGGTAAACCTTTTTATAAAGCACATGGACCTGCCCCCATTAAATTGCAGGCACATGGTGATAAAAGTAAACCAATTAGCTTTAAAAATATATGGATTCGTAAGCTGAATTAGCTAATTTTAATTTGAAAAAATAGTTATGTAATGCCCATTTTTTTCATTAAAAATGTGGCATTTTTATTTTGTGCAATCCCTTTTCGTAGCACATAGTCAAAGCTTAGATGGTTGTTTTCTATGGTACTTTCAAAACAATAATTGGTAATGTTGTTTGGATACATTTCCTCTAATAAACTCAATTTTAAATCGTGTGTAGCAAATAAAACAATACAAGGCTGCTGTATTAACTGTAAAATAAATTGTGCTGAACCTTCATATTTATCACATGAGTTGGTGCCCCTTAATATTTCATCAATTAAAATTAATGCAGGATGACGGGTTGATAATTGTGTTTTAATATCAGCCAATTTTTGAAGTTCAGCCATAAAATAGGAAGTATTTTCTTGCAATGAGTCTGAAATTCTGATACAGGTAAATAGATGCATGGGCGTAAATGAAAATTGCGTAGCACAAATCGGCGCGCCTATTTCGGCCAACAAGATATTGATACCTACAGTTCTTAAAAAAGTACTTTTACCACTCATGTTAGAGCCGGTTATTAATAACACACCCGCTTGTTGCAATTGAAATGAGTTTTTAACCAATTGCTTCCCGGATATCATTGGATGGCCTAAATTAGCTGCTGTAATGATAACTCCTTCTGTTTCAATTTCAGGATACACAAATGCGGGATGGTTATAAGCAAACAATGCCATACTATTCAGGTATTCAATTTCACCTATGGCTTCCAACCATGCGTTGATTTTGTTTTTATTATTGTGGAGCCAGTTATCTAATAAAACAGTACAATGTACATCATACATCAATAAGCTATTTAAGAGGGTAGTGGCCAATAAATTGAATCGTTGATGAATCAGATTGGCAATGAATGAAAGTTTGGCTATACTTTTACAGCCTTCATTTGCTTTTTCTTTTAGCTGTTGTAAAACAACTGCATCATTTGCATATACATTTTTAAATACATCTAAAAGCTTACTATAAGTATTCAGCACTTCCTGTTGCTTACCTAAAGTAGCAAATGCTTTACCGTTGTATTTTCCCGCAATTCCTACATGTAACCAATTCAATACAATACAAATGGAAAGCCATGCATAATTGCCGGTATCTAAAGTATAGATGAATGCCACAATAGAAAGGGCAGGAAGTATATACCTGATGCTATTCCAATAGGTACGGCCGGTTAATGAAGTAAAATTAGTTATCCATTGCTGAATGCCGTTGGTATGAACTGTTTCATCATTTTTGTACAGCATGGCTATAGCAATCCAAGTCTCCATAATGCTGTATTGAGTGCTGTAAGTTTTTATGGCAGATTGATACAATAATATTTTTTCTTTTTGCAGCATTGGATTGCTCAATTGATGAAATAATGCCTGTTTACCCAAGTAAGTAGTGGTTCTGTTCAACAAATGAAACAATGATTTTTTTCCGAAAATATCCAGATCGGCATAATAAGCTGTATTCACAAAAAATTCGTTCCCATCATCAAATGCATTGTCTTTTTCGTCCAATACATTCCATTCATTTTGTGCCAGCCATAATTTATTCTGGCAAATCTGTTTTTTATTTTTAAAATTTAAATGAATGGAAATCAATGCCAGAAAACCGGCTAAACCAAGAAAAGACAATAATAGAATTACCTGATTGTTATTTGTAAAATATTGGTATAACAAATACAGCCATGCTACAAAAAATATAGCACGGAAAAATGCAACTGCATTGATTTTATTTTTTAACCGATGTACAGCTAAAGTATAATCCTGAATTTTATTTTGATAGAATACCTGTAACTGATGAATTGAATCGTTCATAAATTTTAAATAACATGCGTTGATGTAGTAAAACAAACTCCTTCCTGTTCTAATAAAGGCAAAACCGTGTTGTAAATGGCAGGATGTGTGGGTATATGCAGCCCTCTTACATTGAGCTGATTGTTTAACAGAAGTGTTGCTGCAATACCCAGCGGTAAACCTACTGTTTTAGCCATGGCAGTTTGCATGGCATTTTCACCTGTTACTTTTAATTCAGCAATATGATAAAATTTTTGGTTTTCAATTGTATACTCAATTTCATGAATCATCATCACCAAATCTTTATCGTTGGGTTGCAATGCCCATTTTTTTTCCAGAATAAATTGTAACACATCAGCAGCACTGCAAGTACCTTTGTTAATTTGAGTAGCAACATCATACCAGCCAATTTGTTGCAACTGGCTTTGCATCAGTGGTGTTGTTGGGAGTTGATGGTACAGATCTTCCAAACCAATTTTTTCAAAATGCTGCTGATAAAATTCAGCAATACACATACCATCTGTTGCATATTGTAACTTTTCATCTGTTAATTGCCAATCAACCATCCATTGCCAGCCTTTACAAAAATCAGCATATCGAATGGTGGTGCGTTTAAAGGTTTCAGCATGTGATAACGCATATTGATCCATGTAATGCAAAGAATCTCTGTTTGAGTAATATACCAACCCGGGTATGGATGCATTTTTCAGTGGAGTACAATTGGCAAAAATTTGCTGATAAGGTACATGCACAATGGTATTATTTTCTTTAAATACTGCCCCGGCTTTTCCGGCCATCACTACATTTCGAGGGTTCCAACTAATTTTATAATGCCAGGCATTATCATCACTTTCCGGTGCCACCAAACCGCCACAATGCGATTGAAAGGAAGTAATTTTTCCGCCCTTTTTCTGAATGGAGGCGATCATTTGCATGGCACTCATATGATCAATGCCCGGATCTAAACCCATTTCACACAAAAAAAGCAATTGCTTTTCCTGAATGGCTGTAGCCATTTGCTGTAAATTTTCATCAACATAGCTGGCAGTCAGTAAATGCTTGTTGTGTTCCAGACAATCTTTTGCCACAATATAATGTAAAGCCGGAGGAAGCATCGAAATTACAACGTTAGCCTGTTGTATCAGTGCAATACGCTGTGCTGCATTTTCAATAGCAATACCCACAGCTTTCACCAATGCATGCTGCCCCACTTTTTCTGCTGCAATTGCAGCATTTGCATCTGCAACTGTAACAGACCAATTATATTGAGTGGCTGTTTTTTTTAAATATTCAATCAGTACGGTAGCCGATTTACCCGCACCAAACAATAAAATATTTTTCATATGTATATAATTTGCTCCAATCCAATTTTATATTTACATCCGGGTTTGCACTATTCAAAACAAGCAACTGAAAACTTTCCTGTGTTTATAAAAAGTGAGTATTTAAATGATTCGAAAGCGTTAGTACTTCCGCCATATTTAAATACCAAAACCCGCCTTTTTTTCAAAGATATGGGCATAAAATGGTTATTAAAAAGTGATACCTGAAATTGCCGGATAGAACCAACAATTTAATGTATATATCCTGTGGAAAAATCTATGAAAAAAGGGCTTTAAATGCCTGATTTTAGCAGCAAAAAAGCTATCTTCGCCATCCTGTTAAACCCCCACTTTGGGTTTACAGGGTTATTCATCTCATTAGTACTACAAAAGATACATGGAAGAAAATTTATTGCCCGAGAAAACAAACGATAACGACCGTATTATTCAGGTAAATATCGAGGAACAAATGAAAACCGCCTACATCGACTACTCAATGTCGGTGATTGTAGGCAGAGCCTTGCCGGATGTAAGGGATGGCTTTAAACCTGTACACAGAAGAGTGCTGTTTGCCATGCATGAATTAGGTAACAGCAGTAACAAACCTTATAAAAAATCGGCCCGTATTGTGGGTGAAGTAATGGGTAAATACCATCCACATGGTGATGCCTCCATTTATGATACATTGGTGCGGATGGCACAGGACTGGACGATGCGCAATGTAATGGTGGACAGTCAGGGAAACTTCGGTAATCAGGATGGAGATCCTCCTGCTGCGATGCGTTATACGGAGGTGCGTTTACATCGCTTTGCAGAAGCCATGCTGGAAGATATTGAAAAAGAAACTGTTGATTTCCAACTCAATTTCGATGATTCGCTTCAGGAACCTACTGTTTTACCTACTCGTATACCGCAATTACTTGTAAATGGCAGCAGTGGCATTGCCGTTGGTATGGCTACCAATATGATGCCGCATAACCTGAGTGAAGTAGTGGATGGTTGCGTAGCATACATTCAAAACCGGGACATTACCATTGAGGAATTAATGCAATATATTAAAGCACCCGATTTCCCGACAGGTGGCGTTATTTATGGCATGGAAGGTGTAAAGCAGGCATTTTTAACAGGCAGGGGCAGGGTAGTTGTTCGCGGGAAATGCCATATTGATACTAAACCCAGTGGCAGAGAGCAAATTGTGATAACCGAAGCACCTTATCAGGTAGGATTGGATGCGCTTACAGATAAAATTGGTCAATTGGTGAACGATAAAACCATTGATGGAATTGCGCACGTTAACAATGAAAGCAACAGCAGGGAAGGAACCAGAATTGTATTGGATTTAAAACGCGATGCAGTTGCCAGTGTTATCATCAACCAATTGTATAAATATACCGAACTACAAACCAGTTATGGTATAAACAACGTAGCTATCAATCATGGTCGGCCTAAAATCATGAATTTAAAAGACCTTATCAGCGAATTTATTCAATTCAGGATGGAGGTGGTAACCCGCAGGGCTAAATTCGATTTAAGGAAAGCAGAAGAAAGAGCACATATTTTAGAAGGGTATCTGAAAGCATTGGATCATTTAGATGAGGTAATAGCACTGATTAGAGCCAGCCAAACCCCTGATGAGGCCAAGGCTGCTTTAATGCAAAAAAGCGCCGAAGAAAAATGGTATCTGGCACAAGAATTATTTACAGATGTTTCATTAGAATTATACCAACAGGCAATTGGATTATCAGAATTACAGGCCAAAGCAATTTTAGAATTACGTTTACAACGCCTTACCGGCATGGAACGCAATAAAATTATTGAAGAATTCAATGGCCTGATTAATACTATCCGGCATTTAAAAGAACTGTTGGCCGATGAAGGTCTTCGATATGATTTAATTTCGAAAGAACTGATTGAAATTAAAGAAAAATTTGGTGATAAAAGACGCTCCGAAATTCAGTATTTGGCTGAAGAGATGAACATGCTCGATTTTATTAAGGAAGAAGATGTTGTAATTACCATCTCACATTTAGGCTACATTAAACGTACTACAGCAACGGAGTACCGTCAGCAAAAAAGAGGTGGAAGAGGAGCCATTGGCACTAAAACACGAGAAGAAGATTTTGTAGAACATCTTTTCGTGGCATCTACGCATGATACCATGCTCATATTCACTGAAAAAGGCCGTTGTTTTTGGTTGAAGGTTTACGAAATACCCGAAGGCGAAAAGCAAAGCAAAGGAAGAGCCATTCAAAATTTAATTCAAATTCCGCAGGATGATAAGGTAAAAGCCATTCTGAATGTGAATAATTTGGATGACAAAGCCTCGCTTCAGGATAAATTTATAGTGCTTTGTACCAAAAGAGGCATTATCAAAAAAACTCATCTGGAAGATTTTAGTCGCCCCCGTGCTACCGGCGTAAATGCCATTACCATTAATGAGGGGGATGAATTATTAGAAGCCAAGATGACCAATGGCAATCATGAAATCATGTTAGCGGTGAAATCGGGCAGGGCAATACGTTTTCCGGAAATAAAAGTAAGACCTACCGGACGCGGTGCCATTGGTGTACAGGGTATTGAAGTAGATGATGCCACCGATGAAGTGGTTGGCATGGTATGTGTTGATAAAGCCGATAAAAGCAAAACCATTCTGGTAATTAGTGAAAAAGGGTTTGGTAAAAGAACACCTTTAATTGATGCAGATGGAGAAGATGTTTATCGCATTACAAATAGAGGAGGAAAAGGGGTAAAAACCATTCATGTTACCGAAAAAACCGGTAAATTAGTCGGTATAAGAGCAGTGGAAGATACAGAGGATTTAATTATCACCTGCAAATCGGGTATTACCTTGCGTACGCCAATTGCCAATATTAAAGAAGCTGGCAGAGCAACACAAGGGGTAATTTTAATCAGATTGGATGCCGATGATGCCATTGCAGCCATATCAACTATTGAAGAACAGGATGCAGAACCAGATCCTTCAACTGAAAATACCGTGCTTTCAAGTGAGGTTAATTCAAATGCAAATAAACCCAATGATGATGCCTCAACCAATAACCTGGAACCAGATATTAACCCGAACGAACCTATTTCAGAAAATTAAAAATAAATTTAAAAATATCAGACACATATTCATAAAATCATTAACGCATAAAAAGTATGTAAAACTGATATATGATTTTATAAAACAATAAACATAAACACATGAAAAAACTTTTATTGGTTGCCTTTTTTGCAGTAGGCTTAACAGCTTTAAAAGCGCAGGATTTTAAAAAAGTGCAAACGGCATTGTTACTGAACCAGGTAGAAAATGCCAAGACAGAAATTGATAAATTAATGCAGGAACCCAAAGCACAAGCCAAAGCAGAAGGCTGGTTCTGGAAAGCCAAAGTGTATGCTGCCTTGTATAAAGATGATAAAACCAGAGAAAAATATCCCAATACTGAGGTAACTGCTGCAGAAGCTTTTAAAAAATACAAAGAAATGGATCCGGACTATAAAATTTTAAAAGAAAATGGTGGTCAGGATATTCCATTTAACCTCTACGTTACTTCATTTAGCCAGGGTGTAAAAGAATTCAATTCCAAAAAATGGGATTCGGCCGCTTTTTATTTTGGTTATGCAGTTGATTACAGTGATGTAATTTTTGAAAACAAATGGAGTACCGCCAAAATGAATTTTGACACTACTTCCATTTTATATGCTGCTTATGCCAATCAGAATGACAAAAAATTAGATAAAGCGTATCAATACTATGGCAGACTTGCAGACAGCTCAGTTCATGGAAAAGAATACGAGGATATTTATAAATTTTTATTGGTAAGCGCCAGCAACAATAAAAACAAAGCCGATTTTGATAAATGGCTGGGTATGGCCAAAAAATTCTATCCAAATGGGGAATGGGATGATTATGAAACCGATTATTTGAATAAAAATTATACCCTTCAGGAAAAAGCTGATTTATTTGATAAGGAAGATGCTGCCGGAACATTAACCGCTGCAAAATACCTTCAGTTTGGTGAGATGTTTGCCAATATACCCAAAGCTGAGAAAGATAAATTAGACAGTACACAGGAAGTTTATTACAAAAACAAGGCAAGATTGGCTTTTGAACGTGCTTATACAAAAGATACTACCAATGGTATTGCTGCTTACAATGCCGGTGTGTTGTATAATTTAGAGTTTAATGCATTAGATGATAAAATGAGAGACAATATTCGTTCACTCCAAAAATTAAATGCCGCAAAAGCCGATATTAAAGATCCAAAGAAAAAAGCAGCTTATGATGCACAAATTAAACCACAGGTAGATGCCATTAAAAAAGCCAATGCAGAATTAGATAAACCTGCTGCAACAGCTGCCGATAGCACTATTACATGGTTAGAAAACGCTTATAGGGCTTTAAAAGCTGTTCCTAATAAATCATCAGCAGAAAAAAATTGTTACAACAAGTCGTTAGATATTTTATACAATATGTATAGTTACAAACGTGATAAATCGAAGGCTGATCAAAAATTATTTGATACCTACGATGCAAAAGTTAAATTCTATGATCAGTTAATTTCTGCAAACGGAAATTAATTAATATTTCAATTTCTTACTAAAAAAACTCATAAACATTTGTTTGTGGGTTTTTTTTATGACTATGACTTACCAAAGTAACTTGATTTTTTAGTTAGGTATCCACCGCATTAAATAAGGAGATGGCCTGCCAATTTCTAATGCTATATTAATTCTTAATTGTTTTATTTTATTTAACATAATATAAATTATAAGTAAAAATAAAATAAAATTTTAGAATAGTTGCTAACCTTATTCAGTTACAAATACTGTTAAAATGATCGATGGATTATCTGGTTATAATCATATCATAATGCTGTTTGAATAAGATGGATTTACGCATTTCTCTTGTATGCATTGACAAGTATTTTTAAGTTATCACTGGAAACAAATGAATTTGTTTTATCCAAATATTGAAGCAACGTCATAGTATGATGATAGTATGCATAAAAAAACAGACCACAATAAATTTGGAGGTCTGTTTTGTTGAAATAGTTAAAACTTAATCTGACAGTTGGGTTAAATTGTGAATGAAATAACAAACAATTTAACCACTTTAAAAACTGTCAGAAATGAATGTAGAAACAAAATTAATCCAAAGCAAGTTAGGATTACTGAAATTAGCAGAAAAGTTAGGTAACGTATCGGAGGCCTGCCGTGTTTATGGTTACAGCCGGGATAGCTTTTACCGGATCAAAGAACTCTATGATACAGGTGGCCCTATTGCCTTGAAAGAAATTAGTCGCAAAAAACCAATTCCGCAAAACAGAATTGAGCCGGAAATTGAGAAGGCTGTTGTAGAAATGGCTTTTGAAAATCCTGCTTTGGGTCAGTTGCGTGTATCCAACG
>NZ_LUHG01000025.1 GCF_001623405.1 Hydrotalea flava | reverse complement strand
CACCATTGTAAGTGCACCCATCACTGTGAATCCCTTACCGACTGTACAACCCATCAACACAGGAAGCGGACAGGTTTGTGCAGGAAGCAGTTTAACCGTAAGCGATGCAACTCCCGGTGGTGTATGGAGCAGTAGCAATACAAGTGTTGCTACGATTGATAACAGTGGGAAAATTACCGCCATTGCCGCCGGTACTACTACCATTACGTATACTGTTACCAATGGCAGTGGCTGCACAACGAGTGTAAGTGCACCCTTCACCGTGAACCCCTTACCGACTGTACAACCCATCAATACAGGAAGCGGACAGGTATGTGCAGGCAGCAATTTAACTGTAAGCGATGCGACTCCCGGCGGTGTATGGAGCAGCAGCAATACGAGTGTTGCCAGCATCAGTGCAAGTGGAGTCATCACCGCAATAAGTGCCGGTACTACCACCATTACGTATACCGTT
>NZ_LUHG01000076.1 GCF_001623405.1 Hydrotalea flava | reverse complement strand
CCTATTGCAGCAACAGGGATTGTTAGCTATTGGCCCTGCCCATTATGGCCCCGGCAGATATGCCAATGGTACAGATGCTGCCGGACATTTGACTGAAAATGGTAAAGCGTTGCTGCAAATAATGCAGGAGCATCATATTGTTTTGGATATTACGCATTTGTGTGATGATGCATTAAATGATGCACTGACTTTATACAACGGAACATTGTGGGCATCGCATCACAACTGCCGTGTATTGGTGCCACATAACCGACAGATGAGTGATGCTGTTATACATGAAATGATAGCCCGCAACTCCGTAATTGGCATGGCTTTCGATACGTGGATGATGGTACCCGGCTGGCAACGCGGTATTAACACACCACAACAAATGCATTGTAATATAGCAGCCATTATTCCACACATTGATCATATCTGCCAATTAGCAGGCAATAGCTTACATGTAGGCATTGGCAGCGATTTAGATGGTGCCTTCGGTACAGAACAATCGCCTTATGATCTGGATACCATTGCTGATTTGCAGCAATTAGCCTTTTTATTAGAACAGAAAGGATACACCGTTGGTGATGTTGAAAATATATTCTACAAAAACTGGTTAAGAATGTTTCAATTAGCATTGCCTGAATAGTTGCCATTATTTTCAACATTGTACATAGCAATACAATTATTCTATTCATTAACTAGTTCTTATTTCCTAAAACCCAACTAACTATCCACAATTCTACCATCTTCCATTCGAATGATGCGATTGGTTTTAGCGGCAAAATCTGGATCGTGGGTAACAATTAGCATGGTTTGATGCAATTCATGCGACAATTGTTTAAATATATCGAACACTAATTCACTGTTTTTCTTGTCTAAATTACCCGTTGGTTCATCGCCCATAATAATATCCGGATCATTTATTAAGGCACGGGCTATGGCTACCCGTTGTTTCTCACCACCAGATAATCGGGCTGCATTCTTCAAAGCCAGCTCGGCAATTCCCAATGTTTTCAATTTATCATATGCTCTCTCTTCAACTTCCTTTTCTGAATATTTTCTCAATTTTAAACCGGGCAACATTACATTCTTCAATACAGAAAATTCATTCAACAAGTAATGGAACTGAAATACAAAACCAATTTTTTCGTTGCGAATTTTAGCCAGATAAGCTTCTTTTTTATTTTGCATGGATATCCCATCAATTAACACATCGCCTTCATAATCTGTATCCATAGTTGAGAGTACATATAACAAGGAGGATTTGCCACAACCCGACTTTCCAACAATAGAAACAAAATCGCCCCGATGAATAGAAAAATGAACACCATTCAACACTTTTACTTTTACAGGATCATAAAAATATTTCACAATGTTTACAGCTTCCAAAATAGTGTTTTGCATATTATTTTCCTCTAATAATGATCACCGGATCTATTTTACTGGCTTTACGTGCCGGTAACCAACCGGCCAAGTAAGTAGTCATCAAAGAAAAACTAATACCAATAAAATAAAACAACGGATTATAATTGATGGGATAGGTTTTTACGGTTGGTAATGCTGCCGTATGAAAAGGCACATGATTTATGAGTACCGATAAACCAAACCCTGAAAGCAATCCGGTAATACCTCCAAATAAACCAATACCAATGGCAATCACTAAGAATACCGCTTTCACATCACGACCGGCAAAACCGGTGGCTTTTAAAATGGCAATGGTATCCATCTTTTCATAAATCATCATGTTCAAAATATTGTAAATACCAAAGCCGGCTACAATTAACAAAGTAATGCCAACAGCATAGGATATTAGACTACGCACAAAACTACCTGTTTCAAACTGCGAATTGGCGGTTTGAATATCTTCTGCATCTACCCCATAAATGCGGCCAAATATTTTTGCAAGGGCAGGTGCCTGATTGATATCGTATAATTTAATTCTGATATCGGTAATGTATAAGGACGATTTGCCCAATATTTTTTGAACAGTCTGGATAGACGCGTAACTCTGTGCTTTATCAAAATCCTGCAAACCCGATTGAAAATAACCTACTACTTTTAACTGAAATATAGATCCGGTACTGGTAGTAATTTGTACCACATCGCCCACATTGGCTACTAATTTTTCGGCCAAAGCTTTGCCCAACACAATGCTGTTGGGTACGGTATTTAAATCGGCTGCTTTACCTGCTACGATATAATCATCAAAATGAAACAGTTTGGTTTCTGCGGCTACATCAATGCCATTTATCACCCCATTAATGTCAACCGTACCATCATTAAAAAATACTTGTGCGGTTATAGTGGGGGCAACACCCATTACCTGTTTATTTTGTTGCAATGCCTGAATAATGGGGCCGCTATTGTAAATCTCCTGTCTGATATTCCCCGATTTTAAGGAACTGATAAACGGGTAACTATTTTGGTAAGCCGGCCAAAGGGTAACGGGCTGGTCTTTATGTGGCTTAATATCATTATACAACCGAATGTGTGGCGTACGGTTTACCACCAATCCATCCAACAAATCGTTTAACCCGCTCATAAAACTCAGCAAAGCAATAAACATGGTTATGCCAAAGGTTACGCCAACAGCAGCTACTAAGGTTTGGCGCCAGCGCGCCATCAGCAGGGATTGTGCAATCTTGATAATCAGTTTAATATTCATGGGTGCTTTACAATAATGAGTATTGTGCAATTGGTAAGAATGAATAGACTGCAGGCAAAAAAATTACAAACGCTTTTATTGCATTAATTCGTCTTTTGTAGTTAATCCCGAAACAATTTCTACTTGCTGATAATCGCGAATGCCTACTGTTACCTTTTGTTTCTTACCATTGGCCAGTAAAACCGAATCGCCGGGTAACAAATAATTAGCAGGAATGGTAATGGCATCTTGTTTTTGCCGGATTACAATATTAGCTTCTAAGGTAAGGTTGGGATACAATACCGGCGGCGATTGCACCAACGCAGCATCTACTTTAAATGTGCGGGAATGCTCATCCATTGCCGGATATATTTTAATGACCTGCGCCTCAAATACTTTGCCTTTATAACTATCCATGGTATACAATACCTGCATACCATTGTGTATGCGGGCTATATCATGTTCATCTACCTGCAATTCCAATAAAAACCGGTGTGCAGCCCCTACCAATGCCAGGGCTGTTTGCGGACTCACCAATTCGCCTTTCTTTTTATTCAGTTGAAACACCATCCCATCTACATCGCTTTTAACGGTATAATCGTTTTTGGCTGTTCCGGCAATGGCTAAATTTTTCTGCGCCTGTTGGGCACTGAAATTTATTTGCTTTTTTAAATCATCGTATTGCAATTGTGCTGCCTGCCAGGCATGCAGGGCATTGGTATAGGCCAGTTCGCGCT
>NZ_LUHG01000112.1 GCF_001623405.1 Hydrotalea flava | reverse complement strand
ATCAAATAAAATACATTTTATTTACTGGGCGTATGGCTGTGCCTACGCCCCTTTTTTTTGTAGCTTTTGCTACATCAATAAATGTACTTTTTAAAAAATAGTTATCGTAGCGAATGCTACACAAAACCACGGCGTACTTGAAAACATACGCCGAGTGACGAATTTTAAAATGATAGAAAAATTGGTTATCCGTAGCGAATGCTACATAAAACTACGGCGTAGTTGAAAACATACGCCGAGTGACGAATTTTAAAAATGATAGAAAAATTGGTTATCCGTAGCAAATGCTACAAAAAACTTCGGCGTAGTTGAAAACATATGCGGAAAGAAGTGTTAGTTTGAACAAATAATACCATCGTTATAATATCAATAGAGTATTACAATAATGATGTAAATTTAATAAAAATTGTATATTAATATTATGCCGGATAGCTATGTAATAAAAGACCAAAGTGGGGTTTATTTCGTAACCTTTCAAGTAGTAGCATGGGTAGATGTATTTACCAGAAAAAGATATTGCGATATTGTAATTGATTCTTTAAATTTCTGCATCGAACATAAATATTTAAATGTACATGCCTGGTGTATTATGAGCAATCATGTGCATTGCATATTATCCAGTTCCAATAACACGCTATCAAATACTATCCGGGATTTTAAACGCCATACTAGTAAGCAAATTTTACATTCAATTCAAGAAGATGTAGAAAGCAGAAAAGTCTGGATGTTATATCAATTTAAACATGCCGCACAACAACATGTAAGAAACATCGATTACCAACTTTGGACCCACGAAAATCATGCTGTATATATGGACCCTCATATTAAAGATATGTACACTACAAAATTATCCTATATACATCAAAATCCTGTTAAAGCAGGTTTAGTAGAAAATGCAGAAGATTATTTACTGAGTAGTGCTAGAGACTATATCGGCAAACAAGGATTAATAAAAGTTAATTTTATATGAATACCAGATTAAAAGATAGTTTTAAACATTAAATGAATAAAAGTAGCGAATGCTACACAAAACTACGGCATAGTTGAAAACATACGCCAAGTGACGAATTTTAAAATGATAGAAAAATTGGTTATCCGTAGCGAATGCTACATAAAACTACGGCGTAGTTGAAAACATACGCCAAGTGACACTTGAAAAGAAATAAAATACATTTTATTTACTGGGCGTATG
>NZ_LUHG01000036.1 GCF_001623405.1 Hydrotalea flava | reverse complement strand
GAATCTGGCGTCCACACTTCTGCCGGTGTGCCACCCCAACTGGCATTGATCAAAGCGATAGGCACATGCAGCGAATCTTGCAGCTTTTTCCCAAAAAAAATAGGCAGCTGCGCTAAAGGTTTGTAAGTTGGCAGCATCACAACTTACCCAAGTACCTTTTACATCTTGTTGTGGACAATTGGCAGCAGACTTGGCTACTGTAAAAAAACGGATATTTGGATTATAGGCATGAGGCAAAACTGCTTTTACATCCGGTAAACCCCATTGTTCATTCATTTCCATGTTCGACTGGCCGGAACAAAGCCAAACTTTACCAATGAATATATTTGTTAATGTAATGGAATTGTATCCCTTAAAATTAATTTGATAAGGACCGCCGGCAGCAGGCGTTTCTATAGTAAGTTACCAATGTGCATTTGCGTTTGTTGTTGCAGAATCAATTGCATTATCCCAGGTATTGGTAACTTTTAGCACTTCGCCCGGATTGCCCCAGCCCCATAATGTAACGGCCAACCGTTGCTGTAATACCATATTATTGTTTAAAATTGAAGGCAGTATAATATTTGCCTTTGCTGAACAAAAAAACATTATTACAACTAATGCACAAAAACGTTTCATAAAAAAATTATTTAGTATGTTTTTATCAGTTTTTGCGTTTGATAAAAATGCAGGTTTTGATTGTATAAATGCACATAATATACGCCTGCGGGTAAATGACTGATGTTAATAGCATCGCCATTTTTTAGGTTGTACTGGTTGATAACTGTTTGTGCTGCAGTATTGTAAATAATAGCATTCAAAATAGGCACTCCTGTTAAATTATTGTGGATGAACACTTCACTTTGTGCAGGATTTGGATTAATACTTAACGCTGAATTAAGTACAACATTTATTGCAGTAGCAATATAATTAAACCTATTTGAAAAGGCGCTGCTGCAACCATTCTGAAATACCTTAACAGCATAATAACCATTAGCAGTTGGCTTGTATAATTGAGCAGTAGCATTCGCAATAGCAGTAAGCGTATCATTGTACCATTGATTACCGGAAGGAGAGGAGGAAATTAAATTATTATTGCCATCTATTGTAACAACAGGTGTGGCGGGTATAGCAGTTTTAGAAATGAAAACTGTATCTGAATAAATACTGCAACCTGCATTATTTTTTCGAAGTACTACTACATATCCTGCATTACTGATAAACCGTTGTGTTTGTTGTGATGAATTTGTTATACCATTGATATTCCAAAAAAGGCTATCTGAACCAATGCTATTACTTATGGAAACTAATGTAGAATCATTACCGCAAATAGTATAGGCAGAATTTGAGAATTGTGGCTTCGCAATGGCACATCCGTTAGCGATTGCGGTAAAAGCCAGATCCCAGTTTAAAGTGGGCACATTAACAGATAATATGCCATTATTCACCGTTACAGTTGCAGTGCCAACAGGCAAGTCTGTATTGGTATTGTACCATTGTACTGTATAATTTGAATTAGTCATTCCTGCAATTTGGATTGCAGCACCATTTACGGCAGAGGGAGCAACACCATTATGATTTTGCATATAACTCCAATTATATTGGTTATTTAAAATCCATCCTGCAATTTTATTGTGACCGGCTGATTGTAACACATAAGCAGAGACCGGAGAACCAACATTTATAAAGATATAGCTGGAAATATTCATCCAATCGGTTCCTGTATTATCCACTTTTATGGTATGATTGCCTGCAGACACATTGATGAAATAAGTAGCATTGGCAACAGTATTAAAAGCAGTATCCTTACCATCCAGATAAATATGCAACTGAGGTGCTGTACTAATATTGTTCACAACCACTTTAAACTGTCCGGATACAGGATAGGTAACAGTAAAAACAGGCGGATTTTTATATTGGGTATTGTATACCGAACCATACAAATATTGTCCTAACTGTGTGGCAGCCGGTGTTATATTTCCGGAAGCATCAATGATGAAATTAGCAGCAGTAGCTGCAGCCCAGCCAGCGCTGGGTGAAATGGTTAAATCGGCTTTACCCCCTCCGCTTATGGTAGCTGTAACCGGTGCATATAATTCAGATTTTAAATTTAATGCATTTACAAATGAAGAGATGCCTTTAAAATGCGTATACAAATTTTTCGGATCAATATAATTATCCCACCACCAACTCATTGCAGTTCCCATAGCACCGCTTAATGCAGTAGCCCACAATGTATTGTGAATATACATACCATTCGGATCAATAGAAGATAAAGCAACGTTTCCGGAATTAATACCAAACTCGCCATTGAGTGTTGGTTTTTTAAATTGCTGGATATAAGAACGGCTGCCGGCAGCTAATATCGATTCCAAATTGGGTGCGCCAACATAATAATGTGTTTGCGTAAAATCAATATTTCCCAAACTCCAGGTAGCTGGATCATTATTATCATGTGCATAGCTGGTGGTTACCAAATGCTGATACACATCTTTCGATTTAATGTAAGCAGCCATTTCCTGATGCCAGTTTGTAATATTTGTTTTATAAGTATTAAAACTATCGGTCCATTCTACTTCATTAAACAATTCCCAACTCATAATTGTGTTGGAGTAACCATACCGGGCAATAATATAACGCATTCTGTTTTTAAATAAATTTTTAGCAGTTGAGTTTGAAAAAAAATCCCATGTATTATTGCAAGGCCCTCCATTTGCAATGTTATAAGGATTGTTATTCCATTCTGGATTTACTGTAGTAGATACCTGACCATGATGGTTTAAGCAAAGCATAATACGTACACCCTTTTGTTTACAAGTATTTAAAAGCCAGTCTAAGTAATATGCATTGGATTGCTGATAGTTTTTCAAACCGCCATAATTAGCTCCTTTCCATTCTAAAGCAAACGACCAATCGGCCATCCAAACTCTTATAAAATTACCCCCGTTATTGCTTAATTTGTTTAACCAATTGGAATAATCTGTATACACATTATTATCCTGCCAGCACATATTTTCGCCAACGGGAATGTATTGACTACTATCATCAAAACTTAAATAGTTAGAATTATTTTTTCGAATAAACCCTGGATCGGAGCTATTTACACAAGTGAATGTTGCATCACCATAGGTAGTAATGCCAACAGTATTAGTGCAAATAAAGCTGTAATGCCATATACCCGTTTGAGTAGGTGTAAACCGAACTTTAAAAACACCTGTACCGGCAGGAGTTATACTGCCATTGGTTGTATTGAGTGTGTAATCCTGCATATAAAACCCATCTACCGAATCAACAACACCATTGGGTGCCGTAAAAACGGCTTTAACAGCAATATCATTATAATCAAACGGGTTGGTATAAGCAGCAGTTAATTGAATGGTTAATTCAAACTTATCAAACTTTTGTATGCTGGTATTATTGGGCGTAACAACATGGAATACCGGTATTTGAGCTAATAACTGTTGTGCAAAAAACAACAAGGTTAAGAACAAAAAATTTTTATTAAGAAGAAGCATAACAAATTTTTATTTATGAAAATTAAATACATTTCATTCCATTATTGAACCTCCACCTTTTTTACACCGGAAAGATCGTCTGTAACAAATCCATCACCGCTTGCAGCAAAAATTATATATCCTTTGATTGCAGTTGGTGCATGTAAAGCTTTAAAATTGAAAATGGATACATTGCTAAAGTGGCGCAATTCCAGGCCATTGGTAAAAAATGATGGTAATTCCTTAGGCCATTCCAACATAAAATCGTTGATATGTAAACCTTCAATATAACGCGCTAAAATTCCCGGAATATCACTTTGGAATAGTTGTTCTCTTGGTCGTAAACATCCACGCAAATCAATATTCCCACCGGCAACAGCATTTAAAGCACTATTCACAACTTTAAAACGAATGTGATTGAAGTTAATATCCTGTAAATAGCTTTCCTCACTACCATATAATAATATTCCATTTTCACCGGTGCAAATAATATTATTAAAAAATACATGCCGAATGGAACCCAATTGAATGTTTGCTTTACCACGAACAGCAGAAATATGAATCGGTTCACCATTCCCCCACCAATCGCCCGTGCGTAATTTAGTTTCAATATATACATTATTGAAGCTGATATTTTCCAAAGAACCTTCATCACGTAAAAAAATTCCAATACCTCTTGTAGTATTGGTAATATTTACATTATTCACCTGAATATTTTTCACGGTATTCTGATCTAAAAAACCAATTCGAATACCACTGGAATAAGATTGCAGGTTACAATTACTTATAATAATATTTTCTGAAATATGTTTGATATGTTGAAAACCCGGAATTTCAAAATGATGATTGTAACCTGTTATAGCAATCGCATCATCACCCGATCGAATATCGCAATCATTAATGATAACATTGTTACAACTGGTAATATCTATTCCATCCGCATTAGGGGCAAGTAAATTATTCCAAAGCCGAATACCGCTAACCAATATGGCATCACAATCAGCAAAATGCATGCACCAAAAAGGTGCATCCGTTATAAATATATTTTTGACAGATATTCTTTTACAATTACTGAATACGAACATTTGATAAGGCCTTTCTTTTGGAACAATAGGCCCATCGCCAACACCTGTAAATACTTTCCTGAAATTATTTTTTTGACGTGTAAATTGTGTAGCTATACTATCTAACTTTTTTACGTGGGTTGTATCAAAAAAATGAATACCGTTTCCATTCACCTCGCCTTCACCCATTATGGTAATATCTTCTTTATTTTCAGTAAAAAACATTCCTTTATGTATGGGAACATAAGGCGAATCGGGTATAAATTTTTCATAGTTCAACAAATCAGAACTACCCTTTAAAACTGCCCCCGATTGCAAATACAAAGTAATGTGGCTTTGCAAATGCACTGTACCGATGATAAATGTACCGGAAGGAATGAATACAGTTCCACCTCCATTTTTACTACAGGCATCAATGGCATTTTGCAATGCACGGGTAGCGGGAATTTGACTATTGGGCACTGCGCCATAATCAGTAATACTAAATATTGTACGCTGTTGTGCCAATAAAAAAGTAGTACTAATTAACATTGTACAGATGCAAAGTATATATTGCCTGATATAATAAACAATATGTCGGTACATATTTTATAGTTTATAAAGATTGAAAGATGGGCATGGATAATCTTTGAATAATTTCCATACAGGCTCTGGCATTGTGATATGGGCATTTCCAAAACCCAATTTTATCTTCAGTAAGCATTACTTGGTAATTTGCATCAACACCCCAAACCCATTCACCATATTTCTTATCGATAATATGTTCTTTTACAAATTGCCAACAATGCCATGATTTTTCAAAAAATTGGGTTTGTTGTGTAATTTGCCAGGCATTTAAAAAACCTATCATGGCTTCTGCCTGCGGCCACCAATGTTTTTCCCGAATCAAAAAATCATCTGCCATTCTTTTTTCATACCACAATCCACCATCGTCATCCAAGCCTTCGGCAGCAGCAATAGCAATTGCTATTGCCATTTGCTCCATGGTATATATCCATTCAATATCGCCAATAAATACCGCACAATCTAACAAAAGCCATGCAGCTTCAATATCATGTCCGTAAGAAACAACATCAGGTTTTAACTGCCAATTTTCAGTAAAAAACAAATTCAGATGAAAGCTATGGATATCAATAAAATACTGTTGAAATAGGTGCAGCAAATGAATGATTTTAGATTGCAATATTTTATTCGGCCACACCTTATACAAATTGGCATATGCCTCAATGATATGCAAATGTGTATTCATGGTTTTTTTTTCATTCCTGTCTTTTTCACTTAATCGGGCATCATCAATAGCAGCCCAGTTTCTGGAAAATGCTTCAAAATAACCGCCATAATTTGCATCAAAACTTTTTTCTTCTAACAAATGAAATAAACCGATGGCGGTATCTAAAGCCAACTTATTGTTGGTTGCTGCATAGAATTCACTTAACCCATATATCACAAAAGCATGCGCATATATTTGTTTACGATCATCCAACACATTCCCATTAGGAAGTAATTTCCAAAAAACACCTCCATATTCATGATCAAAACCGAACTTCATTAAATAATCAAACGCCCGTTCTGCCATCATCAAATACGCATCATGTGGTTGCCATTGATAAGCAGCAGAGAATGTCCATAATATTCGAGCATTTAAAACAATACCTTTTGGTGCCGTGAAATCAGCGATATTTTTATGATTCAATGCACCCAAAAAGCCACCATGTTTATAATCAGGTGCATGATCAATCCAATACTGCAATATATGCTGCAGCTCAATTTCAACTTGATTTATATATTGTGTTAATTGTTTCAAAGTAAATTCATTAACCTATTTAAATTTATGGGTTTGTAATTGTATGTTGTGTAGTGCAAGCTGGTTGATTAAGATAAGCAAGGTTATGCTCAATAATACACTGTAAAGTTTGTACAGAAGTAGTAGAGCTAAATCCATCCTCAGGATGATGCAGCACATAATCTAAAATAAGGGAAAGAGTAGTAGTAGCTACATGCATTCTGGTATCAGAAGAAGCATAATAAATAAATAATTGTTCCCCATCATCATCCAAAATCCAACCATTACTAAATACCACATTTGAAACATCGCCTAATCTTTCTTCACCTTCGGGTGCTATAAAATAACCGGCAGGTTTATGTATTACTTTGGTTAAATCATTTAAATCGGTCATAAACATGTAAAGGGTATACCGTAGGCCTGCTGCAGTATTTCTTACACCATGTGCCAAATGTAACCAACCATAATTTGTTTTAATAGGTGCTGGCCCAGCGCCATTTTTAGCTTCATAAACGGTATGGTAGATTTTTTTATCAACAATAGTTTCCTTATGAACAACAGCATGGGTAATATCATCCGCCAATCCAAATCCAATACCACCACCTTTTCCTGCTTCAATAAAACTATCTTGTGGCCGTGTATAAAAAGCATATTTTCCATTTACAAACTCAGGATGCAGTACCACATTGCGTTGTTGCGGTGAAGTGGTAATTAAATCAGGTAATCGTTCCCATTTTTTAAAATCTTTAGTTCGGGCAATGCCGCATTGTGCTATGGCTGCAGACTGGTCGCCCTCGGGAGCAGAATTGTCCTTCCTTTCGGTACAAAAAATACCATATATCCAACCATCTTCATGTGCAACCAAACGCATATCATAAATATTGGTATCAGGAATATTGGTTGATGGAATAAGAACCGGACAATCCCAAAATCTGAAATGGTCAATTCCATTCGGGCTTTCAGCTACTGCAAAAAAAGATTTTCGATCAGTGCCCTCTACCCTTGCCATCAATAAATACTTACCATTGAACTTAATGGCACCTGCATTGAATACAGCATTGATTCCAAATCTTTCCAACAAATATGGATTCGTAGCCGGATTTAAATCATACCGCCAAATTAAAGGGGTATGGGCAGCAGTAAGTACAGGATTTGCATATCGTACATAAAGCCCACTCAGTTGTTGAATGGGTTGATTGTTTTTTTTGATAAGTGATTCATAGTTATCCTTTAGCCAGTTGAATCGTGTTAAATAGTCATGCATGCTCTAGGGTTTAGTTGTTCAAAATGCTAATCTTCTAACCTGTTCCACCAGGTAATTTTTAATATCAATATGATAGTTAGTATAATGGATAGATTGATCCAAAATGGAGTTTGCATTTTCAAAATCAGGTACATTGGAAACAATGTAAAACACAGTTGGCCAATAATACCGAGTGAAACATTAAACATATCTAACCAAAAGTTCTTGTTTTCAATAAAAGAAGGATTATCTTTAATGACAAGCAGATGAATAGGTTTCCAAAAACCCCAGGGACGAACCGTTTTATAAAAATGTTTCAATACAGCTTCATCGGTAGGAGGTGCCAAATAAGTACCAATAAAACAACCGGCGAGTGATAATACAAATAAAAGCGGCCACCAATACAAAGGCAGCCCCGTTGTTACATAAGGCATGATTAATGCAGCGATGATACCAACTGCCATACCCCAAAAAAAGCCATTTGCATTAAAGCGCCACCAATACCATTTTAAGCAATTCGCTGCCACATATCCACCATATAAACCACCGACAATCCATTGCAAAATATCATTTACATTATTTGCTAAAAAACCGAAAAAGACGCCTACTGCTACTACAATAACTCCTACCAAATAGTTCATAGAAATAATACGCTTATTAGTAGCAGTTGGGTGGATATATTTTAAATAAATATCGTTAACAATATAGGCTTGAGCAGCATTTACCGTGCCACTAAAAGTACCCATAAATGCACCGAGCAGACCCGTTAAAACAATACCCATAATGCCAACAGGCAGAAAACTATTAATGGTAGCAGGTAAAATACGTTCAAAATCAACAACCCCATCGGGTCCTTTCAAGGGGAGGGTTTGATAGTACAACAATGCCAATACCGTTAGTCCAATTACCATTGTATACCGTATGGGTAATAAAATAATACTCACAAAACCTGTCATTTTACTCGCATCTTTAGGGCTTCTGGTACTTAAAACTTTTTGCATATCATAATTGGGTGCAGGCCCGGCCAATGAAGCAAAAACACCTTTTAATAACATCATCATAAAAAATATTCCAAATAAGTCAAAACCGTCTTCTTTAATTTTTTTGTTAGCATCGGCTACAATATTTAACCAGTCTAGGTTTAAACGCCAACCAAAAAATGGATTTTTCCATCCCTCAGGAACCGGCAACTGACGGCCATTTAAATGATGCCAGGCAATTACACCAATGGCAATACAGGCCACCGTCATAATAGCATATTTAATTACATCGCCCAGAACAATGCTGTGCATGCCACCAAGAATGGAATAAAACATGGCAAACAACGTAAATACAATACCGTAAACATGAGGTACATATTTATCGGCTACATGAAAAGGAATATAATCCTTCACCTGCTCCCAGGGAATAAAAATTTCCATAAATTTCCCCAGGCCTACAAATCCATAGGCTAAAAAACCGAGGCAACTAATTAAAGCAAAAGCAATAACCACTAACTGAGATGCCTTTATGCCGGCACCGCTGCTACCAAACCTGGTTTGCAACCATTCAGCACCTGTGCTGGCATTGCTTCTACGTAACCATTTGCTTAAAAACATCATCATAAAAACCTGATTAAATACAGGCCATAACCAGGGTATCCAAATACTCTTTAATCCATAAATGAAACAGAGTGTTACCATCCACATAGTACCACTAATATCAAACATATCAGATGCATCACTTAGTCCCAACATATACCAGGGCAGCGATTTTCCACCCATTAAGTAACTTTCTTTGCTTAATCTTGCCCGTTTACGCATCCATAAACCAATAACAACCATTGTAATAAGGTAGGCTACGAGAATTAATACATCTATGAGTTGAAGTTTCATTGAAGTGTTGCAATTGAATGAATGCAAAATAATTTCTTAAAAGCTGCAGGTGTGCATAACAAAAGAAAAAAGACCATAGTAGACACTACGGTCGGTGTTTCAAATCTTAATAAACGACTACTACTTATGAGAAAAAACATTTTTCGGTTATTGATATACTTGATTAAAACTTAAGCCATCCTGAAATATAAAAAGTCCGGATTGCTTCATTTTCTGAAAATTTTTTTGAGATGACTCGCCCTTAAAAGGAACATAATATTCTTTACTGCCATCAACTTTTGTACCGGCATTACGCCATCCCAATACATAAGCAACCGCATGTCCTTTTAATCCGGCTGCAAAAACGGTTGTCCACCAGTTTTTATCCGGAATTTCATTAAACCCAAATTCTGTTAGTGCAGGAATTTTTTTGTGGGTTGCAGCAAATGCATCCAAATCAGTTAACATTCTTCCAATATTCTGACTAACGTAAGACATAGTTGTTAAAAATTAGTAGTTACTATTCCCAAGTCTTCGCTAGTTATTTCAAATTTACCGATTTGCTTTTTCATTTTTTTGATTAGCCCCATTTTTCTTTTCTGATCTAAGAATAGATATTGAGTGGGTGGATTGTAAGGTTGCTTTTTTACGATCATATTCCAGATGATTACTGCCAGTTTTCTGGCAGTGGCACTCACCGCTGCGGTTCTTCCTTTGCGGTACAATACTTTTCTAAAAAAATCAGCCAGGTGCGTGTCCTTCAAATTACCAATTGCATTGGCTGCATTTCGCAAAGCTATTTTTAAACGATTACTGCCTTTGGGTACTTTATTGCTTATGATTTTTCCACCTGTTTTCTTATTGTTGGGTGCAAGCCTTAGCCAGGAGGTAAATTGTTTGGATGTTTCAAACTTTGTAAATCCATCAGGTCCTATTTCACTCATGATGCTTAAAATGGTGGCATGACTTACGCCTTCAATCTG
>NZ_LUHG01000109.1 GCF_001623405.1 Hydrotalea flava | reverse complement strand
TGAAATTGAAATTATGTTACCTACATCTAAACAAATCATCAGAAAAAAACTAATACTAACAGAAGAACATCGAATCCTGGCTAAAATATTCAACTTTTAGGGTGTCCCAGTGAGGAAAACAGGAAAATGGAGAAGAAATTACTCAATTATTCAAGAATTACTTAAAATTTATTACTGCAAATGAAAAGGTTACAGCAAAGCAGTATGCAATTAGTTCCCGTATGTTTTAAGAATTGCTTCTATTGATAAATCCTCATCAATAAGTGGCCAATGAATACCATACCCGGAAGGTGATACCTGATAAAAATTTCTTTGAAGATTGTTGGCTGATTTTAATTTAGGTGATATTTTTTCCAACGATATTTTTAGTTGTTTCCCATCAATACTGATAAACATTGATGTTTCATCGAACGTGATGTCCTTTCCTGTATGGTATGCATTGCAATCATGGCACTAATTTTTAAAGTATTGGTTCCAGGTATCTACAATCAGATCGAAGTGCTGGTAGATAATTTTTTTAATTTCTCTATTTGCTGACGGTGTCATAATTATGTGCGAAAGCTTCTTTTATTTCAACCTGATCAACTCAACACCAAAATTTACATTCCATTTCACCTTTTTCTGCATGAATATGAATGGGTTCATTCCCCCTCGTTAAAGTAGAAAAAAGTTGCCAACCAAAAATGTAAAGGACAGTAGGCATACTATGCAAGTTTACTGAATTTGTTGGACAGATTTTACCAGATTTTATATCCTTCTTTGAAATATTTTTTTTGCAACAAAGTTGCATTATATTATCTTTGCAGTATGCAATTCAAAAAGGTAAACTGGGACATGTTGGGCATTGTTACTTCGGTAGCCTGTGCCATTCATTGCGCTTTATTACCCATTGTATTAACCAGTTTACCTCTGTTTGGAATAGAAATTATTCACAACCGGGCTTTTGAATTCTTCATGATTTTTTTAGCATTTGTAATTGGGGCTTTTTCACTGCTAAGGGGCTATTTATACAAGCACCATCAATTAAAGCCGCTCATTATTTTCTCGGCAGGCATTCTGTTCTTGCTGGCAAAGCAAATATGGCATCACTGGGAAATTGTTTTATTAATACCGGCGGTTATTTTAATTGTATATGGGCATTTGTTAAACAATAGAACCTGCAGTTACCGTTCGGCCAGTGCCAATGATGCTGCAAAAGTAATGGTACCAACAGATCATTTGCATCAAAAAGCAGTATAAAATTCATTGAATTTTTGAATAAAGCAGCCATTTAAAATTGCATGAGCCTTGTCAGGCTTTAAAAGGGAGTATCTTCTTTTCTAAAATAATATTTGTCTAATCCCAAACGGTTCATGTATTGGCGGTAACATTGTTCAATATAATATCCAAATTCCAGATCGTTCAGCATTTTTAAAATATCATAATCAGGCCTGTATTTAACCATAAAACTGTCTAATTGCGGAGAAGAAAGCCCAGTAATTTTTTTTACAAAACCCTTATTGAAACGATGGTCAATATAGGCATCCTGTTCCTGCTGAATTAATCTGCGTTGTAATGATTCTATACTTTGATTGCGTTTGCGGCGAAAAAGGTTAATAATTTCATCTAAATCTAAACCTACAGTAACACTGCCTGGGTTATAACCCGATGGTCCATCACTTAAACGAAGGCCTGGTTTTCTAAAGTTAAAAATTTTGGCATAGTCCTGTCTGTTTTGAATTGAATCTAATCGATAATTACGATTCCGAACACTTACATCGGGCAAATTATATGCGTTTAGAAAAATTTGAATATTGAATGCGTCTGTATTAGAAATGGTATCAACCGGATATTTCATGGTGGTTTTATTCAGTAATGAAAACCAGATAGAGTCATGTGGATTGACCATTATACTGTAATGCCCCAGCGAATCGGTAAGTGTACCCCTGCCGGAAGAGGTAATTACAGCCACTGCTTCTATAGGCCTTCTGGCAGAAATATCATAAACAGTACCACGTATCGGAAAAGCTTTAGCGGGTTGCTGGCCATGCAATTCGGCTATTCCACAAAAAAATAATATGGTAAGTAAGTAAAAATATTTAGTCAAACTGTTCAATTGGTGCTGTAATATTAAAGCCAAATCTATAAAGCAGCGCTGCTTTAAGCAGGAATTAACATGTTATTTGAAGATTTTTTTAAAACAGCCTCGTTAAAATTTATTTTCTATAATATAAGGCAGCATATTGCGCCAGGTTGGCCAGTCATGTACCACATCGGGCCCCCATATTTCCAAATCGTTCCAAATACCTTTATCCCATAAAACTTTCGAGAATCTTTTTCCAGACTCGGGGTCTTCATGTGCACCGGCACCAGAATAAATATGAATATGATGGCTGGCTTTAATTTTATCTAAATACCAGTGATCAGCCAGATTGGGTATGTAATGAATAGGGCTGTTATAATACACTTGCTCATCCCAATAACCTTTTGTATATTCTGTTAAATCATATACGCCACTCATGCTAATGGCTCCATTAATGATATCAGGTCTTTTTAAAAATAAATTCATGGCATGCAGGGCACCAAAACTGGCACCACAGGTAAAAATATGTGTATTGGCACTGGTGTGGTTCCGAATATAAGGCACCACTTCATTGTGTACATATTCATTGAACTGATTTTGGCGAATGGCTTTGTGGGCTGGTTCCATTTCATCATTCATCCAACTTTGTTTATTCATGCTATTGATACTGAATACTTTAATTTTTCCGGCATAAATAAATGGTGAAAGGGCTTCAATTAACTGAAAGCGTTCATATTCCAAAAAATCGGCGGCGGCAGTGGGTATTAATAAAACCGCAAATCCAAAATAACCATAAACGGCAATGGGCATTTCTTCCTGCAATGCCGGACTATACCACGACGTAATTTCTTTTACCATACAGGAATTATCAGTTTACAGGCAGTTTCTTTTTATTTCTTTCCAAACATCTCTAAAACACTGGGCTGCATAAGTGTTGGCTGCATAGGTTTCTAAAGGAGCCTGATGTATGCCCATTTTTTCAATATCACTGAGGTAAGGAATGTAATTTTTTAAGAACAGTTTGTCTTTATAAAATTCGTTCATGGTTTCGTGATGCAAATTTTTTCGGTGGTCTACCATGCTGAAAAAACATTTTATTTTTTCGGTATTTAAATCATTGTCTTTAAAATATTGCAAAACAGTTTCAAATGAGCGAATGGATAAAGTGGTAGGAATATTGGGCATTAAAATCCAGTTGGCCGTAAAGAAAATAGCTTCATGCAGAATAGATAATCCCGGCGGGCAGTCAATCACCACCAGGTCATATTCTTTTTTAAAACTGTTAATAAGTGCCGCAAATTTCTTTTTAAACTGTTTCATTTCATTCAATAAAACATCTGCATAACGGGCAGAAAGATCGGCAGGTATTACCGATAAATGTTCATAGGCCGAAGGCATTACCGCATCGGCAATATCCATTTCCTGCAATAAAATTTTTTTCGACTCATTTTTTGTGCCGGGTGTAACACCAAGGTAAAAGGAGGCGGAACCCTGGGGGTCTAAATCCCATACCAATGTTTTTTTACCTTCCTTAGCAGCTAAATAAGCCAGATTAACGGCGGCGGCAGTTTTGCCAACACCTCCTTTCAGATTGTAAAATACTAATGTGACCATACCTTAAATATACAAAACATTTGAATGCATGAAATATTCTATACACTTTTTTTGCAAAAAAATGGCCGGAAAAATGAAAGCATGATTTGTGATAAAATTATACTGACGAAATTAGCCAAAGATGCTGAAGATGGGAGTCAGAATGGGATGCCAATCAGGTTATATAATTTTATGCAACTCTTTTATGTGTCTGCGCAGGTGATTGATAGCTGTATACAGTGTAACCACAAATCCATTGTGCGGCATATTTTGCTATAAAACTACCCAAAAGAATAGGGATAAAGAGGCTATAGCCGCCTGCTACCAAACCACAGGTTAAAAACAGTGAGGTGAGCGGTGCATCAATTGCAGCACTGAGCATAGCAGCAGCACCTACCAATGCAAAATTAATGACAATAAGATGTAGACTAAAGTAGTGATTCAATACCAAGGCCACCAACATACCCAGAACAGCACCGGTTACAATACTGGGTGCAAATACACCACCATCGCCGCCGGCACCCAATGTTAAAGAGGCGACCAACGGTTTTAAAAGCACAATGGTCAGAAGTATACAGGCAAAAGTGATGGAAAAAGCTGTTTCATTGGCTTTGTTGATTAACGCAGGTAAAGCATGATAACTATCACCATATAATTGAGGAAAAAACAGGATGGCAATACCTACCAAAATGGCACCCACATTCACACGGATAAAATTATTATTGATTTTTGCGAAACGTGCCTTGGTAAAAATGACCAACTTGGTAAAATACACCGCCACAAAGCCGGAAATAATGCTCAGTAAAACAAAATAGGGGATGGCTTCCATTTTCCATCCGGCCACAGAAAATTTAAATAATTTTTCTCCTTCCATGGCTTGCAACATGAACCAGGAAACACCGGCTGCAATACCACTACTCAATACTATGGTTTTTGAAATCTTTCTTGCTATTATCTCAATCGCAAACAGAAATCCTGCCAAAGGGCTGCCAAATAAAGTGGCGATACCTGCCGCAACACCTGCAGTTATTAACTCGGTTTTATAAATATTTGCAATACTGCCCTTTTTGTGTGCAGTGGCACCCACTGCTGCAGTTGCCACCACGGTAGATACTTCTACACCGGTAGATCCGCCAAAAATAACTGTTAAAAAACCATTGAAATAATGCGAGGGGATTTTATAGGTGGGCAATTCATTTTTTCTATTGGAAATGGTCGTATAAATTTCTTTAATGCCTTTGTTTTGTTTGCCTTTAAAAAGGTATTTTCTTAAAAAATAAATTAGTGTAATGCCAACCGAAGGTAAAATGAAGAAAGCGAACTTAAAATGACTTGCATTTTTAAAAATTTGTGTTTCATAGTGTCCAGTAATCATTTTTAAAGAATCGGCCAGTAATATAGAAAGTAACGATACAATTATGGTAGTAATCAATAATTTTAAATAGGAAATGAGTATAATATTATAACGCATGCAGTGAAGAATTTAATGAATACATTTCAACAGATTGGTAAACCAGATACATGTACCAAATTGATTGCAAAATTAAATATAAGTGATGCAGGTATTTGTTAAAATGCTAATAATCCGGTTAAATACAGGCTGCACATCAAACTGCAATTGATGAAGAAACAATTATTGCAATGCTGAAATTATTGAAGGGCAGGTTACAACAAATTATTTTCAATAGCATATTTAATCAGTTCTGCATTGTTGTGAACATGCATTTTACTTAGAATACGTGCCTTATATGTACTAATGGTATTTACGCTAAGTGATAGGGCCTCAGATATTTCTGAAATTGTTTTTCCTTTAATAATGAGCTGTAAAACCTGAAATTCACGATCTGAAAGTTGTTCGTGTGGTGCTTTTTCAAAATCATCGCCATAAGCTTCAGCCAATATTTCAGCTACTTCCGGGGTAATGTATTTTTTTCCTCTTAATAATGTATTAATGGCTGTTACCAATTCTTCGGGGGCGCTTTCTTTGGTTAAATAGCCGGAGGCGCCGGCACGTATGGCCCTAAGTGCATATTGTTCAGGCGCATGGGTACTGAGCACCAGAATGGGTATGTGCGGACTAATATCTTTAACTTGTTTAATGGCATCTATACCCAATAACCCAGGCATGGAAATATCAGAAATTATGATATCCCACTTTTGTTTCATCACTTTTTTAATTAAATCGGTCCCGTCTGAAACCTCTTCTATTTCTGCAGAAGGGAAAGATTTTTCCAATATCATGATTAACCCTTTTCTCAACACATTGTGGTCGTCGGCTAAAATTATTTTCATGTGAATATTTTATTTTCTAAGTTTTCAATATAAAATTCACACATAAAATTTTCTTTGCTGAGCAATGCAATCGCAAGAAAGTTTTATGGTTCATTTCATAGGTATTTATTCAATCCGTTTTTTTCTTTTTTAATGGACTTGTTGCAAATATATCTACTTCATGAAAAACCACCCTGAAAGATTATGCTACTGGTAAGATAGACTTTTTTTTTGATACTACAAAGTGCAGGTTAAAATGATTACAAAGGGTGGTATTAAAAGTACATCAAAAAAATGGCGTCCCTTTCCAGGGACGCCCATAAATCCTATATCCTATGAAAAACCAAAACGTTTTTAACCCCCTAACCCAGAAAACATTCTGTAATTCAATACAGCAAATTTGAGGTTTTTTAACCAATCGCCACTTCACCCATTAGTATGATTTTTTCTAATAGAATTGGAAGAATATGATGTCATAAAGCAGCTTTATAATCCATAAATGGCAAATAGTTGCAAAGTAGGAAAGTAGGCTGCGGCTAAATTTTATTGGCATAAAATGGCAATCATTTCAAAGCAGTTTTTTTCAACCACATTTATGCAGTTTTTTATTGCAATTACCTACAGCCAGTTGCGCAATTTGGCAATGGCAGCAGTGCGGGAAGTAACTTCCAGTTTGCCATATATATTGGCAATATGTGTTTTAATGGTATTCACAGATAAATAAAACGCTTCTGCCATTTGCTGGTTGGTTTTACCATCATAAATGGCATTTAAAATTTCAAATTCCCGTTCACTCATGGGTTTTACCAAATGCCTGTTAATGGCTTTCAGTGAAAGTATGGGGTAGGCGGCATTGTGTTGCTGCGCATGGTTGTGCAGGGCAATTTCCAGATTTACCAGTACATCTTTTTCATCGAAGGGTTTTACAATATAGCCCGCAGGTATGGTTTTAATGGCACGTTCCAAAGTAAGCCTGTCGGCATGTGAGGTAAGGAATACAAAGGGTAATTTGTATTTGGTATTAATTACTACAGCCAGATCAATGCCATCTCTTTCTTCATGCAAATTAATATCCAATAAAATAGCATCGGGTAAATTGGTTTCTAATTCCTGTAAGGCATCAGAGGTATTATAGGCAATACCGGATACACAAAAATCAAGATTGGTTAGGCATTGTGCAATATCAGCAGCAATCAGCGGCTCATCTTCAATAATTAATATTTTAATTTCACTCATATACAGCAGTTGCTTTTTTGTACGAAGGAATGATAAGGGTTACCGTGGTTCCTTTTGTGCCGTCAATATACAATTCTGCTTTCAATTTTTGAATAAATGAATGTATTAACTGATAACCCATTGTAGTGAATTGGTGGTGTTGAAAATCATCGGCAAGCCCAACACCATCATCTTTTACCTGTAAAATTAATTTATCCTGCCACGTGTGCAGTGAAACCCAAAGATGTCCGGAATCCCTACCCTCAAATGCATATTTTAAAGCATTGCTGATAAGTTCATTTAAAATAAGCCCAATGGGTATCAAGTTGTCTATTTCTAACTGAACCGGGTCTATTTGCATGTTGAGGTGAAATTGCCCTTCATTTACTTTATAAGAGTTAAACAGATTGGTGGTTAACTTTTCAATATATTCCTGCATATTTATGCCGGCAAAATTTCCTTCAACATATAAATTTTGATGGATCAATGCCATTGCTTTTACTCGGTCTCTGGCTTCTTTAATGGCTGCAACGGCTTTTTCGTCCTGTATGGTTTTGCTTTGCAGGTTTAACAGGCTGCTAATTACCTGAAGGTTGTTTTTTACACGATGGTGTATTTCTTTTAACAGTACCTCTTTATCAGCCAGTGATTGGGTAATGATGGTATTTTTATGGGCCAACTCATTATTTAGTTTTTCTTTGTTGTGATACAATATTAAGATGGTACCTAAACTGAAAGTAAGCATAATTAAACCAATACTGTAAAAAATAATAATATTTTTTTTGTCTTTCAACGCCAAGCTCTTTAGCTCATTGTTTTTATTCAAAATTTCAATTTGCTGGTCTTTTTGTTTGGATTCGTATTTTGCAGATAAATCATTGATGTTTCGTATATTTTCTTCTGTTCTTAATGAGTCTGCATTTTCTTTGTAGGCTTTATAATAAACCAGTGCTTTTTCAGAATCGCCAGTAGCTTCATAGGCGTCGGTTAGTATTTTGTAGAAATAGGAGTTGAGTTCTATCTTATTGTTGTCGCCCACTGAAGGCAGGTGTAAGCCCTGTTCCGCATAATTAATGGCAATGGGATATTCTTTTTTGCCCAAATAAGCTTCGCCTAAACCTACCAGCAAATAGGAATAAACGGTTACATCTTTATTGATATTTGGTATAACGGCAATTTTATTAAAATAGCCCAGGGCGCGGTTGTACTGATTTTTTCCATTGTAACAGAAACCCATGTTTAAATAGGCGTTGTGTAACAGGTTGGGTGACGAAGCTTTTTCTGCAAAACGGATAGATTTGTTTAGAAAATAAATGGCACTATCGTATTTTTTTTGGCGTTGGTATACATCGGCCATGTTACTGTAAATATTGGCCAAATCGTCGGTATCTTTTTTATCAGTATAAATCTGTAAAGCTTCATTCAGGTAATAAATGGCATTCGTGTAACTTTTGGTAAGACTATACAGTATACCAATATTATTATAACTGTCTGCTACCTGTAATTTATTGTCTAATTTATTGCGGGTTTCCAATGCTCTGAAATGCCAAAACAATGCACTGTCTAAACGCCCTTCCAAATAATAAGAAAGTGCCATATTATTTTGTGCATTGCCCAATCCTGCTTCATCATTGTGTTTTAAATTAATGTAAATGGCTTTTTGTAATAAAAATCTTGATTTGTAAAATTCATGTTGTAAATCATAGGCCTGCGCCAGATTATTAAATACTTTGGCCTGTAATAATTCATTGGGCAATTTATTGCAAAGTAATAAAGCTTCTTCGCCATATAAAACAGCTTTTTGAGGGTCAATGGAAAGATAGCTAAAGCATAATTTGTACAATCCTTCTATTTTAATACTGTCTGTAGTGCCATTATAGACCATTTCTTCCAGTGAATCTAAAGTGGGTAACTGGCCAAATGAATGGATGGTAAAGGCGAAGGTAAAAAGTACAAAAGCAGCAAATGACTTCATTATTCAAAAATAAAGGTATATAGGCAAGTGATTGTACTAAACAATATACTCTATTTTATTCGGAAAAAGAAAAAATAGAAGGGCTGCCAGATGAATGTTTTGAATAGCGATTTAAAAAAAAGTTGCCTTGGTATTTTAAAATAAGCTTATCTGCCGCGTTTGAATGTTAAAAAAATATTTTTTTTGAAAGGTGAGGCGTATTTTAAATAATACAAAAGTTACCTGCTATTGGGTTTTTGCATTTTTTAATGTTTCTAATTGTTCCTGTAAAGCAAACATTTTATCGCGCAGATGGGCGGCTTCAATAAACTCTAAATCTCTGGCTGCTTTTTCCATTTGTTTTTTGATTTGCTGAATGGCTTTCTCCATTTGTGGAATGGTTTGATAAGTAACTTCAGCTTCTGCAGCTACTAATGTGTTCAACTGAGCTGCATCATCTGTACCTGTATTTTCTTCATTCTTAATATCCAAAACAGCTGTTTGCTGCATAATTTGCGCAATTGATTTTTTTATGGTGGTGGGGGTAATATTGTGTTCAATATTGTAGGCAATTTGTTTTTCTCTTCTGCGGTTGGTTTCATCAATGGTGCGTTGCATGCTTTCGGTAATCTTGTCTGCATAAAAAATTACCAGCCCGTCTACATTTCTGGCTGCACGACCTGCTGTTTGTGTTAATGATTTTTCGTTACGTAAAAAGCCTTCTTTATCTGCATCTAATATTGCTACCAAAGAAACTTCCGGTAAGTCAAGCCCTTCCCGTAATAAGTTTACACCTACCAAAACATCAATTTCTCCGAGGCGCAGTTGCCGGAGTATTTCAACACGGTCTAATGTATCTACATCACTGTGAATATATTTTGATTTGATGTTAATGCGATGCAGGTATTTATCCATTTCCTCAGCCATGCGCTTGGTAAGGGTAGTTACCAAAACGCGGTCGCCTTTGCGTACACGCTTATCAATTTCATCTAATAAATCATCAATCTGGTTAACAGATGGGCGTACTTCAATGGGTGGGTCTAATAAACCTGTAGGCCGCACCACTTGTTCAATTACTACACCGCCCGTCTTTTCCAGCTCATACTCTCCTGGGGTAGCACTTACAAAAATGGTTTGTCCAATTAAACTTTCAAATTCATGAAAATTCAATGGGCGGTTATCTAAAGCGCTGGGTAAACGAAAACCATATTCTACCAACACAAGTTTCCTGCTTCTGTCGCCTCCATACATGCCTGCTATTTGTGGAATGGTTTGGTGGCTTTCATCAATAACACATAAAAAATCTTTAGGGAAATAATCTAATAAGCAAAACGGACGGGTACCGGGTTGACGACGATCAAAAAAACGAGAATAGTTTTCAATACCATTACAATAACCCAGTTCACGTACCATTTCCAGATCATACTCTACCCGCTCTTTAATACGTTGTGCTTCAATAAACTTACCAATACGGTTAAAATATTCTACCTGCTCCCGCATCTCATCCTGAATTTCATAAATTACCTGTTGCAAAATATCTTTTGGTGCCAGGTATAAATTTGCCGGGAAGATGGCTGCATTTTCCAATGTGCCTATTCTTTTTCCGGAAATCAAATCCAGACTTTCAATGGTTTCAATTTCATCGCCCAAAAAACAAACCCGGTAACCATAATCGGCGTAGGGTAAATTGATATCAACGGTATCGCCTTTTACACGGAAAGTTCCTCTGCTAAATTCAACCTGCGAACGGCTATATAATGCATTGACCAAAGCATGTAAAAAGCCTTGACGAGAAATTACCTGACCTTGCTGAATACGAATAATACCATTTTCATAATCGGTTGGGTTGCCCATGCCATATATGCAACTAACACTGGCTACAACTATAATATCTCTCCTTCCGGTTAGCAGTTGCGCGGTTGCCTGTAAGCGCAGTTTATCTAACTCCTCATTAATGCTTAAATCTTTTTCAATATAAGTATCACTTACCGGCATATAAGCTTCCGGTTGGTAATAATCATAATAACTTACAAAATATCCTACGGCATTATTTGGGAAAAATTGTTTAAACTCACCATATAACTGTGCTACTAATGTTTTATTGTGTGTTAGCACCAACGTAGGGCGTTGCACTTGTTGAATAACATTGGCAATGGTAAATGTTTTACCGCTACCGGTAACACCCAGTAAGGTTTGATAATTTTCTCCGGCATGCAAACCATTTACCAATTGTTGAATGGCTTCAGGCTGATCGCCGCTGGGTTGATAAGGTGCATTTAACTGAAAAGGCATGTTGCAAATTACTGCAAAGCCTTAAGAAAAAGCATTTTTGTTCAGGTAGATGTAAGAATGAAATTTTTTTGAAAAGCAATATGGATAAAAAAATAGTGCAGTAATAGCAGGTGAAATAAAACGAATTGAACCATTAATCCTCCAGCTTTTTAAAATTTAAACGGATGTTTTCATATTCTTTTGTACTGGTGTAGGTTAATGTTTTTCTTCGAATTCTGAATGGAACTTTATCTAATTCATACAACCTTTCTACAGGATAAATTCTGGCAATATAGCCGTGTTTTTGATTCAATGTGTTTGGAATGTGTAAAGCAATAAAGTTGTAGGTTTGTACAATCATTGAATCAAAATCAGGGGTAAAAATTTGTACAACATTTTTTGATTTAGAAAAATTTATGTCATTTAAAATAGCGTTGTTTTTAAACAGGCTCACTGCTTCAATATAAATAGGGTCTTCTTTGTCGGCCAATAAAAATTTTATTTGAAAATTTTGTATGGTGCTGTCCGGCCGAATCTTTATTCTATACCCCACCAATGGTTTATGATCACATTGAAAAAAAATTTTACGATGCCGGTTATGCCATGAACCCAATGTCAAACCCAACTTATTATGGTACAGCTTTTCAATATATTCATAAGAATGATCATTACGAATATTGAGCGAATCGCCAAAGCTGGTGTCAATATATTTTCCAACTATCTGTTTGTTTGCAATCTTGCAATTGGTAAATGCCACACACAAGGCAATTACAACTATCAATTGATTTAGTTTCATTTCAAATAATTGTAGAGTATAAGTTCAAGTACAAAGCAAATTACCCCTGTTGCGATGAAAATGGTTAAAAATAGGAGAATTACATAATGCTTTTTCAATATAATGTTGTTTTAAACTTTTTTGAATTGAGATCGACATCTGCTTTTTTTGTTAACTGACTTGCTATGAAAAAAAATACACCATTCGTTGCATCATGCAAATACAAGTTTACAAAAAATAATTCATTGTAGATAAGGTGAATGATTGTGATACTTGATTTTTTAAATTTTATCATTGTTGTCCGACTAAAATTGTAACAATAATGGTTCAAACCCTTTACAGAACCCTATTTCAGCCGATTTCAAAAGATGGGGGACACCCTCCAATTTTGAAACAACCATTTTTTAGCCTGTAATCCTTTACAACAAGGATTACAGCAATTTTTTAGTTAAGTTTTGTCGGACAATAATGAAATTTTATATACCATTAAAAATGTTGGCACACAGGCATAATTATAGATATTGTCTATAGTCACATAAAGGTTATAAATAAAAATTATTTTCTGATTGTTGTAAATTTGGTTTTTCTAAACACTGAAAACGATTAAAAATGGAAAATATCACAAATCACGAAACAGCAACACACAAAATGAATGGTGAATCCAAATGTCCCTTTACCAATGGAATGCTGAAGAAAGGTGCAGGTGGTGGCACCAGTATTCATGACTGGTGGCCTAACCAGTTGAAACTAAATATTCTCCGCCAGCATTCTTCCCACTCCAACCCTATGGGTGATAAGTATAAGTATGCAGAGGAATTTAAAACACTCGATTTAGCTGCAGTAAAAAAAGATATTTTCGAGCTGATGACCACCTCTCAGGACTGGTGGCCAGCCGATTATGGCCATTATGGTCCGTTCTTTATTCGCATGGCCTGGCATAGTGCCGGCACATATCGTATTCACGATGGCCGCGGAGGGG
>NZ_LUHG01000026.1 GCF_001623405.1 Hydrotalea flava | reverse complement strand
TGACGCACGGGGTTATTAACCACCACTGCTTAAGTCGGTCTCACATAGAGCTGTCATTGCAAAATTCGGGGTGTTGCAGTAAAGTCGTTAGCTAGGGAATTTATTTTCTGTCGAAAAAGGGGGAATGGCATACAACGTTCAGGTATTGCCGAAGTGCAGGGAATAGCAATCCGTCCGCCCCGGCTAACTGCTTCTGAATAAAGATAAAAAAGTTGATGATAAGAACTAAAGCTAAATTACTAACGTCAAGCTGGATATGAAGCTAAATTGAAAAATAAAAGTTGAAACACAGCTTTCATCAGCCTGCATTTTGGCAATACTCATGTTGGCGGTATGTGGCTCGTCTTACAATGTTTTTAGTCTTTCAATTTCTGTTTTGATTTTATCATAAACATCCTTGTTCATGATTTTTTCATCCACACTATAAATAATAAAGACTTGTCCACCATATTTATGTTGAAAGTCTCCGAAACTGTTTTGCATTCTTGCAGATACGTCATAGTTACCAAGATTTGCATTTACAGTTACTGGTTTTATTTGAAGACCAAAAGCTTTGTCACCTACTTTTCCAATAAAATCTATATCACCTGCATGGTCCAATTCTGGGTCGCTTTCTTCAAATTGCACATCCTTAAATACTTTAGCAAGATTGTCAAAAACCACAGATTTTTCTGTCAAATAACCATCATAGGTTCTATAAATAGTAAGTTGATAAATATACTCAATGCAATCTTCTAAAGTAAGAGTTCGGATAGCTTCCGTTATTTGTGGTATAACTGTTTCTTTGAGTTTTGAGTATAATCGTTCACCAAGTTCAGTTAAAATCTCTTTAGTTACCTTAACTGGTTGCTTTGTGTTAGTAGCTGCGTTTTCAAAATACCAAGTATGCCATTCTTCAAATGATTTGGGTTGACATTGTCTGATTAAAGACATAACCTCGCCAACTTTTGTCGTCTTTGTTAAACCCCATCTTCTGTTAGTGTAATTAAGTAAGAATTCTTTAGAACCGAAATCTTTTGCATACTTTTTAAATTCAGGCATTTGCTTCGTTGTATAGAGTTATAAATTTTTCTTTGTATTTGAATTCAGTTTTGTTATCAACTTGAACCAAGCCGTTTTTGATTAAATGAGCATTAAGGAAAGTTTTGTTTTCAAGATAGAGATAACACATCAAATTATTTTCATTGTCATACTTTACATTGTCATATTTAAGAAAAACTCGTTTCCCTTTTGTTTTGTCAATCAAGAATGAGGTCGCTTTTCCATTAATGACTGGGTCTTCCTTTATGCCAATTAGTTTTACGGTTAAATCATTACTTAACCTGATTTTTTCAGGGCTGATAACTTCTTTTACTGTGTAAAGCTCTTCTCGTTGTGTTGAGCTGTCTTTGTCAATACGGCTTCCAAACTGTAATTTCTTTACATCAATTTTTTTATCAAGTGTATGTGGGTCTTTAAAAATGTAGGGTTGTTTCAGAATTTCATTTTCAAAGTTTGTTTTAACAGGTTGTTGCTTCAGGAACTCATAAGTTGTGCCACTTAGGTCTTGTTGCTTAACTTCTAATTTGTCTTTGATAAATGGGATAAATTCAGAATTGATTTCATAACCAACTGAGCTTCTATCAAGATTTTTCGCAGCTAAAGCAGTAGTACCACTTCCGGCAAAAGGGTCAAGAACTGTTTCGCCAACAAACGAAAACATTTTTATTAATCGTTTGGGCAATTCTTCTGGAAACATTGCGATGTGATTATTTTGTCTTGCTCCAGCAAAATTCCAATGCCCTGCGAAGTAAGTGTTCCATTCTTCAGCGGTCATTTTAGAAAGTTCTTTTTGTTCTTTTGTAGGCTTAGGTGCGTCACCCAATTTTTTGAAAACAAGAATAAATTCATAATCTAATTTCAAAATCCCGTTTCTTGGATATGGGTAAGAACCCATTTGAACACCACCACCTGTTGTATTGGATGTTGTAACTTTTTGCCAGATGATTGCTCCCATATAGTCAAACCCAATGTTCTCACAGAATTTTATAATTTCTTCTCGTATTGGAATGACTTTATAACGTCCGTAATAAACTGCTCGGGCAAACTGGTCACCAATATTTACACACAACCTGCAACCGTTATGAAGAGTGCGGTAGCACTCTTTCCAAACTAAGTTTAGGTTGTTGATGTAATTCTCATAACTGTCATGAAACCCGATTTGATTATCTGTTCCATAGTCCTTGAGTTGCCAATAAGGAGGCGAAGTAATAGCAAGATGAACCGAATTGTCAGGCAGTTCGGTCATTTGTCGGCTGTCGCCATTTACAATTTTATGATGAGTCTTCAATTGCTAAAATATTTGGGCAAATCTAAGTAAAAAGTCAGACCAATGAGCAGTGAAATGTCCACAAAAAGCTATGTCTGATGAAGTTTGAACTGTCGCCAATGCCATTCTGACTAACGTAAGACATAGTTGTTAAAAATTAGTAGTTACTATTCCCAAGTCTTCGCTAGTTATTTCAAATTTACCGATTTGCTTTTTCATTTTTTTGATTAGCCCCATTTTTCTTTTCTGATCTAAGAATAGATATTGAGTGGGTGGATTGTAAGGTTGCTTTTTTACGATCATATTCCAGATGATTACTGCCAGTTTTCTGGCAGTGGCACTCACCGCTGCGGTTCTTCCTTTGCGGTACAATACTTTTCTAAAAAAATCAGCCAGGTGCGTGTTCTTCAAATTACCAATTGCATTGGCTGCATTTCGCAAAGCTATTTTTAAACGATTACTGCCTTTGGGTACTTTATTGCTTATGATTTTTCCACCTGTTTTCTTATTTGAAATAGTTAAAACTTAATCTGACAGTTGGGTTAAATTGCAAATGAAATAACAAACAATTTAACCACTTTAAAAACTGTCAGAAATGAATGTAGAATCAAAGTTAATCCAAAGCAAATTAGGATTACTCAAATTAGCAGAAAAATTAGGTAACGTATCAGAGGCTTGCCGTGTTTATGGTTACAGCCGGGATAGCTTTTACCGGATCAAAGAACTCTATGATACAGGTGGCCCTATTGCATTAAAGGAAATTAGTCGTAAGAAACCAATTCCGCAAAACAGAATTGAGCCGGAAATTGAGAAGGCTGTTGTAGAAATGGCTTTTGAAAATCCTGCTTTGGGTCAGTTGCGTGTATCCAACG
>NZ_LUHG01000094.1 GCF_001623405.1 Hydrotalea flava | reverse complement strand
TTGTATTACCCTGCAATGGCAGTTCCGGGTAATCCGCAGTCTGCATTTCCATGGCGTTATACCTATCCTGCCAATGAAGCAACAGCCAATGGCCCCAGCTATACGGCAGCTGTAAGTGCAATGGGTGGCGATGATGTTTCCATTAAATTATTCTGGATGCAATAAACATTTGTTTGTTGTGCAGCAAATACTTCAACAAAAAGGTGGCAGAGCAATATTTCTGTCGCCTTTTTATGTTTAGGAATGAATAGCTTGCCCTATCTTCGAACAAAATTTATATTACATGCAACAACAACCCAATAACCAGTTAAATATTGAAATTTCTGAAGAAGTTGCCGAAGGAATATATGCCAATTTAGCTATTATAACCCATAGCCATGCCGAGTTTGTGGTTGATTTTGTAAATGTAATGCCGGGTACGCCAAAAAGTAAAGTAAAAAGCCGTATTATTTTAACGCCTATGCACGCTAAACGCTTTATGAAAGCCCTTATTGAAAATATTGAACGTTACGAGGCTGCCAATGGTCCCATTCAGGATATGGAACAGGTTGAAATTCCACTCAACTTTGGCGGACCAACTGCACAAGCCTAAATATCGGGAGCTTTATAAGAATTGTTTGTTATAATAAACCCTCATCAGCAAAGCTGAAGTACCCTTCGTGGCTTACTATAATATGATCTAATAACACAATGTCAATTAATAAAGCCCCCTGTTTTATTTTTTGAGTTAATTCTTTGTCGGCCATGCTGGGTTTTAAATTACCGCTGGGATGGTTATGCGATAAAATCAGTGCACTGGCATTGCATTCTATGGCTTTTCTTAATATAATTCTTGGGTCGGCAACGGTTCCGGTAATTCCGCCCGTGCTAATTACTTCATGCCGTATTATTTTATTGGCACGGTTTAAATAAATGGCTACAAACATCTCAATGGTTTTGTGTTGCAATTGTGCCCTTAAATAATCGGCGGCATCTTTACTGGTAATAACACATGCTTTTTTTCCTGTTTTCCTCGCCATTAAATAGATATTTTTCTAAGTTATTGATTATCAATTATTTGTTTATTTTATTTTTGGTGTCTTGGGTGTCCCAGCGTAATTTTTTATCTTTCAGAAGTGTTTATAAGAA
>NZ_LUHG01000075.1 GCF_001623405.1 Hydrotalea flava | reverse complement strand
TGCAAAAACAGCCACATCAACAGCGAGGCCACCTTATGGAGCCGCTTATTGAAACCACTGTTGCCAATCATTGCCGGCACCATATTATGTGTCCACATATAATTGATGGCATGGAACTGGTTGCCTTTAAAATAAAGAGCGGACACTAATGCCGTGCTGATAATCTCACTGTCACTTACTTTACCCTCCTTGTGTTCGACATGATGGATACCTTTGAGTATATCATCCACTAAACAGTAAATACCAATAACTTTGTCCTGAAGCATTTGAATAGAAATTTTGTTTTCGCAACTCAAAATTATTCTGTTTCAAATGCTTCTATTTTAGGAAACTTGGGTTAATTAATTGACCGCATATCCCTTTCATTTTATCAAAATAAATGAGGCTGTATCATTTTTTGATACAGCCTTATTTTATTTAATCTTAAAACCAAACTAATAGCCGGGGTTACCTACCATTTTTTTATTGGCATCTAACTCTTGTTGAGGGATTGGAAATAATCTTTTAAAACTTGAGTAAGGTAAACTCAAAGCAATGGCAGGGTAATTGCTACTTCTATTAATATCCAATTTCAATCTGCTCATATCCCCATAACGATCACCTTCAAAAGCTAATTCTTTTCTTCTTTCAGTTATAATATCATTAAATAACTGAATTCCAGTGGAAGTATACCCAGTAAAAGAAGGATCACGGCGAGTTGCAATGTAATTCAAATAGGTTTTAGCAGATGTTTCGTCATTTGGCAAAGAAGCTTCGGCTGCTATTAAATAAACATCACTCAAACGTATAATCTTGGTATCATCAGGATCAGCAGATCCAAATACATTTTTATATTTATTAATAAATGTAGCTGGGACACCACCTCTAACACCAGTAGAAAGCCACGTAGTTGCTCTTATATCAGTTGGGGAATATAATGCAGTTAGGGCATTAGAGCAAAGTAAATCGCCATAACCTAATTGATTATATATATTAGCTAATCCATCATATCCGTTATTATTAATAGCATCAGAACTAACTTCAAAGAAGGTTTCAACCTTATCGGTACGTACAGCTCCACTTCCCCAATAAGACACAAAGTTTGAAGTATTTACAACAGTAAATCCGCTATTATTTATAACATCTAATGCTGCTGTTTTGGCATTGGCGTTGTTGCCCATATACAAATAAACTTTTGCCTGTAATGCTCTGGCTGCATACTTGCTAAATTGACCTGAGCTTGTAAACTTTGTCATGTTAGCATAAGCTTTATCCAAATCACTTATTACTTGATTGTAAACATCACCAACTGAACTTCTTGGTGCCTGCTGAGTTACATCATAAGTTAAAATAATGGGTACTCCGGGAGCAGTTGGATCGTCAGTATAAGGCTTTGCAAAATATCTGGCTAAGTAAAAATAACAAAGTGCCCTAATGGCATAAGCCTCCCCCTTGTACTGGTTTACATTTGCAGAGCTTGCAACGTTTGCATTAATAATATTGTTTGCTCTTAAAATGGTATTGTAAGCAGCATTCCAAAAGCCGGTTACATTTCCATCAGAAACCACCATATTGTAGGTATTAAACTGAATATATCGTCCAGAATTTTTTACGGAAACATAAACATTGTCAGGATATAAATCTCCTGCTACAGGAACGGTTCTGCCAAACAAGTCTGTATTTCTTAGACCTGCATATGCACCTCTGAGTGCTACCAACAAATCAGCTTCAGTTCCTAAAGCCAAATTTGGGGGTAAGGAAGTGTAAGGATTTCGATTCAAGAAATCTTTTTTACAACTCGATAAAAGACCAATTAATACCAAAAGTATCAAGGCCTTATTGAATATTGATTTTTTCATAATAAATTATTTTGTATCACTTCATTTAATTAAAAAGAAATATTTACACCTGCTGTAACTGTTTTTGGAATAAACACCTCCAAATTAGTTTGAGAGGAAACACCCTGTTCTGGATCAAAAGGCATATTAGAATCTGCCACCCAAGTCCATAAATTGGTGCCGCGCACATAAAAGCGCATCATACCAATATGATATTTGGATAATAAGGATTTGGGTAAATCATATCCTAATTCTATATCTCTTAAACGAATAAAATCTCCTTTAAATAAATAAAATGTTGAAAAACTTTGTGCACTTTTATTTCCCCCATATACATATTTGGGTATATCTGTAATTTGACCAGGGGTAGTCCATCTATTCATAATACGTTTTACCTTATTAAAACCACCACCAAACCCAGCACCATTGTAATATGAACCCCATGTATCTCTCAGATAATTACCAAAATTGTAATAGAAATTGGCACTTAGACTAAAGTTTTTATATTTAAAACTATTACCGAAGCCCCCAAATACTTTTGGTGAAGCCGTTTGATAAGGTATCCGTAGTGCACTACCATAATTATTAGTAGTTGTTTTTCTTGTAGCATCAGTATACCAAAGTGGATCACCATTAGCAGGATCTACACCTGCATAAACCCTTGCATAATAGGTTTGAAAATCATATCCTACCCTGCGAATATTAACCCCAGATAAAATATCCCGATTATCAACCAATGCAGTAATTTTATTTTGATTGGCTGCAATATTGAAATTAAGATTCCATCTGAAATCGCGAGTTTGAACAGGGACTACATTCAAAGTAAATTCAATCCCTTTGTTTTCCATTGCTCCAATATTTTTGGTTACACTTGTAAATCCTGTACTTGGAGGAACAGGTGCTGCCAATAATAAAGAAGTTGTATTTCTTTTATAGTACTCTATTGTGAAACTAACTCTGTTTTTCAATATTGTTACATCCATTCCAACGTTAAATGGTTTATTTATCTCCCATGTTAAATCAATATTACCTGCTTGAGAAGGAGCACTTCCAGGGTTACCAATATAGTTTGAGCCATAGCCATATAAAGGCAAGGCATCATAGTTGCCTATACCGGCATTACCATTGGTTCCATAAGAAGAGCGCAATACTAACTGATTGATGAATTTAATATTTTGCATAAATTTCTCTCTGTCAATATTCCATCTACCACCAATTGACCAAAAATTGCCATAACGTTTGTTCAAACCAAAACGAGAAGAACCATCATTTCTGAAACTACCAGTTATAATATATCTTTCTTTGTAATTCAAATCAGCAGAAGAAAAAGCACCTACAAAGGAATAATCACTTGCTGTTTGTGAAGCTGTTTTTGGTGTTGCACCAATAGCAGGCACAGTTAAAATTGTTGTTGGTGGAAAATTTGAGTTTTGAACTGAAACAAAGTATCCTTTACTTAACTGAGATTCATAACCAACTTTTAAGTTTAAATTCAAATCACCAGAACGTAATAAACTTTGTTTAAAATCTAGCGTATTTACCCAATCCCAGTTCATGTATCTGGTATAATAAGCAAATGCCCTACCACCACTACTCTGGCCATCACCATAAAATGGGTTATTATACTGGTTTTCTTCTAAAGTATTATAATCAACACCATATTGAGTTTTAAAACGAAGATTATCTAAAATCTTATATTCAGCATATGCAGCACCTCTCAAACTAAGGCCATGCAAATTTCTTTTATCTAATGCAGCAACTGCTACTGTATTATAAACTGAAGCATTTGGAAAGTCGCCTGTTAGGTAATTTAAAGTACCATCTGGTTTATACGGAGACAAGGTAGGCAAAAGAAAGAATGCACTTAACACCGGATTTCCAAAGGCTCCCCCACTCAAAGGAGTATTTTGATCCGTTACCCCTCCATTTAAAGTAAAGCCTAATGTTAATTTATTAGTTGCTTTATTTTCTATTCTGGCATTACCATTTAAACGAGTAAAATCAGAAGCAATTGTAGTACCATCCTGTTTAAACATTCCCCCTGATAAGAAAAAAGTTGTTTTTTCATTACCACCACTGGCACTTAAGTTATATTGTTGTTGCCCACCGGTACGGGTTACTGCCGACAACCAATCAGTATTTACGGGAGAAGGATAAGTAAAAACTGATAGAAAGTTTGCATTATAAATAGCATCAACATTGGTGGGAGTAGCCTGACCAGAATTTATCAAGCCTTCTTTAGTAATAGTACCATATTGATCGGCTGTTAATGGTTGGTAAGCACTGTTTTTGTAAGCAATAGAGTTTTGCCCGGCTTCAGCATCAAATTTAAAACGAGTAGCACCCGGTCTGCCTTTTTTGGTAGTAACCAATATTACACCATTAGCAGCACGGCTGCCATAAATAGAAGAAGAAGCGGCGTCTTTTAAAACGGTAATATCCTCAATATCGTCTGGATTTAATGTAGATAAAAGATTGGATGTTGTTGTTAAACGCGATGCATCCCCTATATTTACAGGAATTCCATCGATTACCCATAACGGATCAGAAGAGGCTGAAATAGAACCAATACCTCTGATACGAATTGCTTGAGATGAACCTGGAGCACCGGAAGCGGCGGCAGATTGTAATCCCGCTACTGCACCTTGCAATGCTTTATCAACAGAAGTAAAAGGCTTGTTTTCTATTTCACCGCCTTTAACAGATGCTTGTGAACCTGTTAGTGTATTTTTTTTCTGCGTGCCATAAGCCACCACAACCACTTCATCTAATCTTGAATCAAGAGCTTCTAATTTTACATCAACCTCAGTTTTACCTTCAATTGAAATTTCTTTACGACCAAAGTTTAAAGCCGAAATGATTAAATATTTTGCATTCTGAGGAACATTTAATGTATATGTTCCATCTGCTTCTGTACTAGTTCCAATTCTAGTACCTCTTACCATAATTGAAGCTCTTTCAATAGGTTTTCCGTTTTCATCCAGAATCGTACCTTTTATGGTACGACTTTGTGCCCACAATTGACCTATAGTCAATAATGCACACACGAGAAGCAATAGCAATTTTCTCATAATTCTCTGTGTTTTAGTTTTAAAAAAGTTTAAAAAGGATTTCAAATATAAGTTAACAAAACATTAAAGACATCAATTTTAATTAAAAAGTTGCAAAAAAAATTAAAATTATCTTTTTTAAAAATGGTTTTTAAGTTTAAAATAATTTTATAATTAGAAAAGACCAAAATTTAATTTGGCCTTTTATTAAAAAATAAATAATTGCATTTAATACCCGTTATTTTGAACAATATTGGGATTCACTAATACCTCATCTTTTGGTATGGGAAAGATGATATTTAAGGTTGCGGGGGTAACATTTAAGCTTTGTATAATGGCATTAGTGGCATCCTGCGCCTGTGGTTTTACAAAAGAACGCTGCAATCGGTAAAAATCCCAAAAACGGTAACCTTCCCATGCTAATTCTTTTCCACGTTCGGTTAAAATATCTTCTAACACCTGCGGGCCGGAAGATGCATACCCTGCAAAAGCAGGATCACGCTGCATGGCTACCATGTTCAGATATTTCAGTGCATTAACAGGATCGTTCAAATTATAGTATGCTTCTGCTAATATCAATAACACTTCTGCATAACGTACAATTTTTACATCATCATAATTAATAGGGTCAATAGGATATTTTGTAATGTAATATGCTATACCCAACTGTCCTGAACGGGTACTTGGATTGTACAATTGTCTTCTGGCATCGGTTAATGTATGTGAATTATAAAAATCCTGAGTGGCTAAAATATCGCCATAACTTCCAATTGGTTTGGGTACATAGAGGTTGGCCAATGTACCATCTGAAACACTATTGTTGGCGTCGGAAGTTACTTCAAACATGGTTTCTACCCTGTCAGTTCTTGGAGTGGTTCCTTTCCAGTAATTTACAAGGCCTGTACTTGGGGTTAAGGTAAAACCGCCATTATTTACCACATCTAAAGCGGCATTTTTAGCATTGGCCCAATCGCCCATGTGCTGATAAACTTTTGCCAATAAACCTGAAATGGCATATTTAGAGCAGAAAGAGGAATTAACACTTCTGGTTTGGCCGGTACTGAGAAATGTCATTGTACCACCCTGATTAAATTTTGCAAGAGAATAAGCTTTATTTAAATCGGTCAATGCCTGTGCATACACTTCTTTAATGGTATTACGGGCAGGTTTTGCATTTTGATTGAATGTTAATACAATAGGTACACCCGGGCCATTGGGATCTTTAGCATAAGGCAAAGCATAATTTCTACATAAATCAAAATATACCATACCTCTAATGGCATATGCTTCAGAATATAACTGGCTGATATTGTCATTTGTAATAGCCAAGCCTGAATTGATAATCAGATTCGCATTTTTTATGGCCTGATATGCATTGAACCAAATATTACTGGCATATCCATCCGTTACTACCATATTATACAAATTAAAACCGGTATATCGCCCGGAGTTTTGACTGGATTGGAAAGCATGGTCGGCCATTAAATCTCCTTTTACGGCAAAGGTTCTGCCATAAAAATCAGTTGCCCGCAATGAGGCATATAAGCCATTGACTGCCGCATTTAAATCGGCCTCAGATTTAATTGCATCGCTCAAAACAGATGCATTGTAGGGTTTCAGGTCAAGAAAATTTTTTTGACAGGCAGATAAAAATAAAACCAGCCCCAATAAAGTAAGCTTACTTAAATGATTGTATATTTTTAAGTGTTTCATTATCAGAAATTTTATTAAGTAATGAATTTAAAATGTTAGGTTTAATCCAACGGTTAATGATCTGGAAGGTGCAACGGCTTGGTTGTTAAATCCTTGCACACCCTGCTCCGGATCGCTGGTTAAATTATTATCATAAACTTTTGTCCACAAATTACTTCCGCGAACATAAAATGCGAGTGCAGATAAATGTAATTTTGATAATACATTTTTATCTGTTAATCGATAACCTAATTGAACATTTCTCAAGCGTATATAATCCCCTTTATAGATAATACGGTCTGAACCACTTGCGCCATTTCTGGAGTCTCCATAAATATATTTGGGCACATTGGTAATATCACCTTTTTTCTGCCAGCGGTTCATCATAAATGCATATTTGCCGCGGGTGGGAAAGCTACCATCTGTAAAGAAACGTGCATAGTTATCTACAATATAATTTCCGTAGTTGTAATAAAAATCAATACCAAAAGAAAAATTCTTAAAAGTAAAGGTATTGCCCAAACCCCCAAAATCGGTTGGTGAGGCAGATTTACCTACTAAATATAATTTGGCAGAAGCAAAGGTTGAAGTAGTAGCAGATTTGGTACTGTCAGTATACCAAAGCGGATTTCCATTGTTAGGGTCTACACCTGCCCATCCTCTGGTATAAAAAGAATAAAAAGGCTGGCCTACGCGCATTAAGAATGCACTGCTTTGCGGATTGAACTGATCCCCTGTAGGCAAATTGGTTACTGCATTTTTATTATGCGCATAATTGAAATTTACCTGCCAGGTAAAATCTTTCGTTTGAATGGGTATCACAGATATGGAAAATTCTATCCCTTTATTTTCCATGCTACCCAAGTTACTGATTACTCCGGTAAAACCGGTTGTTCTGGAAATTTGCTGACTCAATAAAGAACCATCTGTTTTTCGCTTATAATAATCAGCAGTAATATTTACTCTGTTTTTAAACAAACTCAAATCAAATCCCAAATCAAATTGTTTGTTTTGTTCCCAGGTTAAATTAATGTTTCCAATATTATTAAACGTACCACCGGCAACACCGTTATAATTATAACCAAAACCAAACGACGGCCTCCATTGGTAATTGCCTATTTCAGCATTACCATTGGTACCATAAGATGCCCTCAATTTAAGATTAGTAATAGCGGGAATATTCTTCATGAAATTTTCGTTCACCACATTCCAGGCAAAACCAACAGAGTAAAAATTACCATACGGATTGCTACTACCAAACCGGGATGAACCATCTCGTCTAAAACTACCATATAAAGAGTAACGGTCATCATAACTAATATTGGCAGTAGAATAAGCCCCGGTGAATGCATAATCGGACGATACCTGAATACCCAGTGTAGAGGTTGCTGCATTTTGAGAAGAATACAAATCTAATTTAGGTGGAAAACTCTGAGCAGAACCTTGTTGTTGCAAATACGCATTGCGTGTAGCTTCATAACCTACTTTTACATCTGCATAAAATTTATTATCCTTGTTAAAATCAAAATGATAATCTAACTGGTTATACCAGTTCCATAAAAAATTTCGCGTATACAATGATAATGCATAGCCTGCAGTACCTGAGCCATCTCCATGAAACTGGTTATTAAATTGATACTCTTCGTTACCATTAAACTGCAATCCCAGATTACTGGTAAATTTCAGTGATTTCCATATTTTATATTCTACAGTTTCTGTTCCAAAAATACTTAATGCCTTTAACCAGCGTTTATCATTGGCGGCAATGTATAATGGATTATAGTGGGCAGGAAAGCCGAAATTATTTCCGGAAATATTTAAAGTTCCATCCGGATTAAATGGATTTTGCGTTGGCCTTAATACCAATGATACATATCCTGGATTTCCAAAATAACCTCCACCTCCGGAAATACCGCTGGAAGCCAATACTGAATTTTGAACCACATTACCTACCGTTACTTTTGTTGTAAAACTTAATCGGTCGGTTGCCGCATGGGTTATTTTAATATTACCTGTATATCGGGTTAAATCTGCGCCAATGGTAGTACCCTGTTGTTTAAAATAGCCACCTGAAATAAAATACTTGGTTTTACCATCACCACCTGAAGCACTTAAATTATATTGATTTTGAATACCTGTTTGGGTTACCAAATCAAACCAATGAATATCTACACCATTGCCATAACCATACGATGCTAAAGTATTATTAATAGTAGTTTGGCTTGCATTATTATTAACCAGCCCTTCCTGCAACAAGGTAAACCAGTCTGCTGCCTGTAATGCTCTTCCGGCAGCCGGTGGTGCAATTACATTATTGTTGCCTAATTCTGCACTTAGGTTAAATTGTGTTTTACCCATTTTACCGCTCTTGGTAGTAATAATAATTACACCATTTCCACCCCTTGAACCATAAATGGATGTAGCTGCTGCATCTTTTAAAATAGAGATACTCTCTATATCATCGGCATTAATGGTAGCTAAAACATTGGTACTGGGATTGATGTTAAACCCACCTCCGTTACCATTCGATAAATCGCCACCATTCATAACAACACCATCAATTACATACAAGGGTTGTGATGCACTTAACGAAAAAGATCCTACCCCCCTGATTCTTATTTGTTGGTTGGCACCCGGTTGGCCTGTAGTAGCTACCGACTGTACCCCGGCAGCAGCGCCTTGCAACATTTGGTCAATTGATCCATAAGGTTTATCAGCCAACTGTTCGCCACCTACTTTCACTATTGCAGCGGTAGAATTACTCTTTTTCTGAAGACCATAACCGGTTACAACCACTTCTGATAAATCTTTACTGGATGAGGATAAGGATAGGTTAATTATACCCTTGTTACCTACAGGAATATATTGTTCATCTAAACCAACATGGCTAAACTGAAGCCCTTTCACTTTTTCTGAAACATTAATGGAATAGACACCAGCGGCATTGGTAACTGCAGTACCAACCACCTTTTTATCGCCGCCTAATGCATTGATGGAAACACCTACCAACGGTTCTCCTTTTTCATCAGTAACCTTTCCGGTTATTGTGCGGTTTTGTGCAAATAGCTGACCTACCATTAGGAACAAGCATAGTAGCAAGAAATAAATTTTTCTCATGTATGCAGGGTTTTAATTTTGGTTAATGGAACAATGTTATTAATAAAAGTTTAACATTCCAAAAAAATATTTTAATGATTTTTAGTAAAAAAGGATGACTTGCTGTTTTAATTATACATTCAATGTAAAAAATTTTAACGATTTCATCCATTTTTAAAATGCAATATTTTGCCAATAATTGCATAAAAAAACCTGCAAAAAGCAGGATTTAAAAGTATATACCCAATATAAATGTGAAAATGCACTGCCATTACAATTAAAACCTGGTACACCTTAACTTATCTAATGTACTGTTTCTAATTTTGAGAAAACCATGATAAGATGCAGTTAACTCAAATCCACCCCGATAATTCGATACGGTTTTTAACTTAGAAACATTTACATCATAACTTAATCCTACACTCATGTGCTTGAAATCCATTTTCACTACGGGTACAAAAGCATCTCCCCAACGTAAGAAACTACCAAAATAAATGGTATATGGATCTTCATTATAAAATTTTTGAACATCAAACCCATATAAAATACCCCCTAATAATTGCCGATAGCCATTTTGTGTAAAATAATCGGCAAAAGCAATAATGCGGTTTCTGTCGGTAACCGGTGAATTGACCCCAACATTAAAAGTAAGTTTGGGATACAGGAAATTTTCTACAGTACCCGTAACAGAATGTATCACCGGTTTATTAAAATGTGCATAGCCCGCCCCAATATAAAAACGGCCATTTTCTCCATAGCTGCTGCTAAAACTAACACCTGTAGCCAGATCCCAGTAATTGTATCCGGTATTGGTAAACATTTGTGAGGTTGAATTACTGGAATTATAAGAACCACCCAGATATTGGTCGCCGGTTTTAATTAAAGTGGGATCGAATTGACTATACACAGGGCCACCCATAAATGCGATGGATAAATAGGAGTCTTTATCATCGCTCAATGACTTACTATAATTGACTACAGGCAAAAATTGTGTGCGTTTTAACTGTATATCACCGGCCTGATCTAAGGTCATTTGAGAACCCAATGTTAACACGTCGTTATTGCCTTGCATGGGCATTTTATATTCCACACTCATAGCTTCTGTTCTAAAGGGTACCGTTACACTGGCCCATTGGTCGCGATACACAGTAGACACTCGTAAATCACCGGTAAATATCCCGGCCAATGCAGGATTTCTTAACAAGGGCTGCTCGTAGAACTGAGAAAAAGTAAGATCCTGCCCAAAAACAAATTGCCCGGACAAGAGAAAAAATATGCAGCAGATGAAGGGTGAGTAGCGTTTTTTCATATTCTTTGGATTTTTATAAAAGACTCTTTAAAGTCTTCCTGAAATAATTAACCAAATCCGCTCATTTTATTATATTTTTTTATTTTAATATGGCAACATTTCCTTTATATACATTCGGTAACCCTTTTTCACATAAAACTTCACATACATATACGAAAACATCGGGCGTTGCGGGTTTGCCATGAATTTTACCATCCCATGCATAAGCAGGATCGCCCGGCATAAAGTTGCTTCTTTCAAACAGCAACTCACCCCAACGATTGAATATCATAAAGTGTTTAATTACTTTTATGCCTTTACCCTGTACAATCAGTAAATCGTTAATACCATCTCCATCGGGAGTAAATACATTTGGAATATACACTTCAGCAGTGGGGCAAAATGTTTTTAAACATACTGTATCGGCACTCTGACAACCATATATATTGGTAGCCACACAACTAATACAGGCATCATCAGAAATTTTGGCCTGCGGTTCCTGACAATTGTAACAAGATAAATTGTTGGCACCGCTCCATGCCCATTGCTTAATATCTTGTTTTTCGGCAACAGCTCTGAAATTATAGGTATCACCCGCCTGTAAAATGGTGTCTTTGCCAACAGTAATTTGTGTTGGATTTCCTACAACAATACTCACTTTACCGGTATCTGTAAAACAGTTGTAGCTGTCTTTTGCAATTACTGAGTAAGTAGTAGTAGTAACCGGACTCACATACATGGAAGAACTGGTTCCCAAACTACTTCCATCGGGTGCTACCCACTGATAATTATTGGCACCTATGGCTATAATCTGCTTTTGTTGTCCGGCACAAATGGTATCATTGGGAGATACCAATAATTTAAATGGCTGAACAACGGTAATGTTGGTAGCACTCATTTGGCTGCATCCAAATTCATTATATCCCACAACATAATATTGGGTATTGGCAACCGGGGCAACGGTTGGTACAGCGCAGTTTTCACAGATAATATTGTTCTTCTGGTCTTTCCAAATATAACGTTCAGCACCGGTAACATTCAATTGTATAGAATCGCCTTTACAAATTCTTTTTGGTGCCATGGCTGCTACTTTCGGCAAGGCATGCACCGTAATTTGTTTAATTGCTGAATCCAAACATTGGTTTACTGTACTAACAGTATATTTCACAACATAATCACCTGCAGTATTATACCTTATTGCGCTAACTGAATCAGTTGAAGTGTTACCATTACCCATATCCCATTGACGATGAACAATTGAATCCTGTGAAATTGCGATTCCATTAAAACTAAGTAAAGCAGTGCGACAAACCTCCTGCATAGATTGTATGCTTACTTTTGGATACTGATATATTTTTACTTTAAAGGAGGCTTTAGCAGTATCGCTACAACCAGATTTTCCTTTTACTACCAAAGTAATGTGTCTGTTTCCTTCTGTTGTATAATTTTGGGAAAATGAAGAATGTGTTTCAACCATATCCTCATCAGATTTCCAATTCCATTCCTGAATACCAAAAAGTGTATGACTAGAATCCATAAACTGATAAGTGGTTTTACCACATTTATAGAGAGCAGTTAAATGAAAGTTTGCTTTTAATTCGTCTACTTTTATGGTATCATTTACAGATAATGGCATTTCACACCCTGATGCTGCAATTAGCTGCGCAGAAGGTATATATGTACCCTCTTTTGTGTAATGATGTTGTATGCTTGTTTGTGTAGTAGTTAAGATGCTACCATCCCCAAAATTCCATCGAACAGAATCGTCGGATAAAATATGGGCATTAAAAGTAACATTGTTATTGATACAGGTATAGCCGCTATTAAATGAAACTGTTCTTTCAGGAACATGAACAGATAAAGGCATGCTATCAGCATAGGTACAACCTCGTGCTGTTTGGGTAATTAATTTTACAGCATACTGTCCATTGTTTTTAAAAGCATAACGAACACTGTCACCAGACAACGAAGTTCCATCACTAAAGTACCATACTGTTTTTGAAGAAGGTACTGTTTTATTGATTAAAGTAAGGGTGTATGGCAAACATGTGCTACCTGTATCTTTTAATTGTATGGATGCTTTTTGAATTCCAATAATTGTAACTGGTGCACTTACACTCGTTGTGCAGCCACTGCCATTGGTAACAGTATAAGTAATAGTAGCAGTGCCTGCGGCAATGGCGGTGATTTTCCCACTGTTATCAATCGTAGCTACACTCGTATTGCTGCTGCTCCATACGCCACCCCCGGTCGGATCTGTTACAGTCAGACTACTACCCGCACATACCTGTCCGTTACCTGTGTTGATGGGTTGTACAG
>NZ_LUHG01000052.1 GCF_001623405.1 Hydrotalea flava | reverse complement strand
GCTTTGCGTATTTATGTAAAAAAAGAAATTTCGCCCATTATAGAAGAATATGCACAAAATGCAGCTTTTCCCGAGCAAATTGTATCACCAATGGTTCAATTAGGCTGCTTCGGGCCCACCATTCCGGCACAATATGGCGGTGGCGGTTTAGATTATATTAGTTATGGATTAATGATGCAGGAACTGGAACGGGGCGATAGCGGGGTTCGTTCTACTGCCAGTGTTCAGGGCTCGTTGGTGATGTTCCCTATTTATGCGTATGGTAATGAGGAACAGCGTAACAAATATCTGCCCAAATTAGCTTCTGGTGAATGGTTGGGTTGTTTCGGATTAACTGAACCCAATCACGGCAGTAACCCTGCGGGTATGCTTACCCATTTTACAGAGGCAGGCGATCATATCATTTTGAATGGTGCTAAAATGTGGATTAGTAATGCGCCATTTGCTGATGTTGCGGTAGTTTGGGCAAAAAATGAAGCAGGTGAAGTGCAGGGCGTAATTGTAGAAAGAGGTATGGAAGGTTTTACAACACCCACCACACATGGAAAATGGAGTTTGCGAGCCAGTGCCACCGGCGAATTGGTTTTTCATGATGTAAAAGTGCCTAAAGCCAATATTTTACCCAATGTTAAAGGGTTAAAAGGTCCTTTAAGTTGTTTAACAAAAGCCCGTTATGGTATTGCCTGGGGTGCATTGGGAGCAGCAATGGATTGCTATGATACAGCTTTGCAATACAGCAAAGAAAGGGTTCAATTTGGGAAACCAATTGGTGCATTTCAGTTGCAGCAGAAAAAACTGGCTGAAATGATTACAGAAATTACCAAAGCACAACTATTGGTTTGGCGTTTGGGTGTATTAATGAATGAAGCAAAAGCAACACCGGCTCAGGTAAGTATGGCTAAACGGAATAGTTGTGAAATTGCCGCAAATATTGCAAGAGATGCCCGGCAAATATTGGGTGGCATGGGCATTACAGGCGAATATTCAGTGATGCGCCACATGATGAATCTGGAAAGTGTGATTACATACGAAGGAACGCATGATATTCACCTTTTAATTACCGGAATGGATATTACAGGCTTTAATGCATTTACATAAGCAGGATTGATGAGATTATATATGAACAATGAATCATTCAGTCAAACAAAGACATCATCAAAATTTCCCCTCATTTTTTTGGTGGGAATGATGGGCAGCGGTAAAAGTTACTGGTGTAAAGCTATTGCCCGGCAACTGAATTTTGAAGGCGTAGATTTAGATGCACAAATTGAAAAAGTATACCAACAGTCTATTGCTGCCATCTTCAATGAAAAGGGAGAAACATTTTTCCGGGAAAAAGAAGCAGCCGAACTGCGAACTTTTAGCAATAAAAATAGCGTTGTAGTGGCCACGGGTGGGGGTACTCCCTGTTTTCATGATAATATGTTATGGATGAACCAACACGGGATTACTATTTGGATTGATGAACCGGTGCATACTTTGGCTGAAAGGCTGCTCAAAGAAAAATCGAATCGCCCATTGGTGGCTAATTTTGAAAATACAGCGGCGCTCACGCATTTTTTATCGAAAAAATTAGCAGAAAGAAGCTGTTTTTATGGTAAAGCCGATATTCACTTAAAAGGCGAACAACTTCAAATAGAAGTTATGATTGCAGCTATACAATCTTTTGAAAATAAATAATTCAACATCAACCAATCGTGAATATGCTTAGAGGATTTTTAAAAACCGGAGCCTGGCTGGGTGTAATTACCGTAATATTCGGTGCTTTTGGTGCACATACACTTAAACAATGGGTAGATGCAGACACCCTCAATGTATATGAAACAGGCATTCATTATCAAATGTTTCACGCATTGGCGTTGTTATTTGCAGGGATATTATACGAATCGTTTCCGGGAAAATGGATGCGTATAGCAGGCCGATTTTTTGCTGTGGGTATTTTGTTCTTTTGTGGCTCATTGTATGCCATCACCATCATGAAAGCCATACATCATACCAGTGGATTAATTTGGGTGGGGCCTATTACACCTATAGGGGGGGTGTTTTTTATAGCAGGATGGTTTTGCATGGTAGTCGCCCTTAATCGGAAAAGCTAATACAGATTGTAATCATTCCCACTATATCACTGAAAAGATAGGCTTTTTAGTAATCTGAATAAAAGATGCGCTACCAATAAATAATCCACATACTTTTCTAATATGGCAATTTCGCAAGTAGTTCGCTTATATTTGTTAGTATGGCAAACCGCTTAAAAAAGAATGTGCCGCCGCCACCAGATCCTGAAAAATTACAACCGGATAAAGAGGTAGATATTTCCGTATCTGAAGTGGTGAAGGATGAGCGCACTACAAAAATTGCTGGTGCGGTAGCCCTTTTATTTGCTTTTTTTCTTTTTATTGCTTTTACTTCTTATTTGTTTACCTGGCAGGATGATCAGGATAAAGTGCAGCAATTCGGCATAAAAATATTTTCGTTAGAAGATGTGAAAATTAACAATCTCCTTGGTGTTTCCGGCGCTTATATGGCACATTTTTTTATGTACAAGGGTTTTGGTATTGCAGCATATTTGTTGTGTACTTTTTTCTTTGTAATTGGGGTAAATGGATTGTTTAGCAAAAAGGTATTTTCCATTCAGCGAAATTTGCGTTATGTTTTAGTGGGATTATTGATTATTAGTGTAGCCGCAACTTTTATTACACCCAACAGTCAGTTTTCATGGGGTGGTGCAATGGGCAATATGCTAGATAGCTGGTTCATTAAATGGATGGGTAAACTGGGTACCGCAGCATTTTTACTGATAGCTGTTTTTGCTTATGTAATATGGCGGTTCAATCCTGTTTTTAAACTCCCTAAATGGCCTCAACGCATCAGTAAAAATAACCGGAATGTTCCACAGCCAATCACTTCAAATGAAGCCACAACACTTTCTGCTGATGAAATACCCGTTTACCAACAATGGGATGCTGAGAATAAACAAATTGAAGAAGTGCCGTTGGAGGTATATCCCGCAACAGATGAAGCTTGGGTTACAGCCAACAAACTGAAAAACGGAGGAAAAAATGTAACTGTTATTATGCCTGATGAATCAGCAATGATGGATGCCTCCAATCCTTTAATCCGTTTTGAATTGCAGGAAAAACAGCAGGGCATAGCTTTGGAAAAATCAGAATTAATTACAGATGAGTCTGTTGATGTCATGCATAAGCATACGGAGTTAGACACAGCAACAGAACCTGAAGCAGTCATTCGAAATAATACTATTCATGAACATGCACCAGTTAGCATGCAGCCGAAATTGATGATAGATGATTCGGTTGATATGCAATTAGAAATAAAACCTGCCTCCGAAGAGGTTGTCTCTGTTGCTTCAAAAAAAGCCTTGCTGGTATTAGATGAGCCTTATGATGCTACACTTGAACTGCGTAATTATAAATTTCCAACCCTTGATTTGCTTGATTTACATGGCAGTGAAAAAATTGTACATGACCCCAATGAATTAGAAGCAAATAAAAATCAAATTATTGCAACACTTAAAAACTATGATATTGCAATACAACGCATAGCCGCTACCGTTGGTCCAACAGTAACGTTATATGAAATTGTTCCTGCCCCTGGAGTTCGTATTAGCCGTATTAAAAATCTGGAAGATGATATTGCACTAAGTCTTGCTGCTTTAGGCATTCGAATTATTGCACCTATACCCGGCAAAGGTACCATTGGTATTGAAGTACCCAATATCAGGAAAACGGTGGTAAGTATGCGAACGCTGATATCGAGCGATAAATTTCAAAAAAATAATTTTTCATTACCTATTGCCATTGGTAAAAAAATTGACAATGAAAATTTTATTGTTGATTTGGCTGCAATGCCGCATTTGCTCATGGCAGGTGCTACCGGTCAGGGTAAATCGGTGGGTTTGAATGCCATTCTGGTTTCATTGCTCTACAAAAAGCATCCGTCGCAATTAAAATTTATTCTGGTTGATCCTAAGAAAGTAGAATTGAGCTTGTACCGGGTTATTGAAAAACATTTTCTGGCCAAATTACCAGGAGAAGAAGAAGCTATAATTACCGATACAAAAAAGGTGGTAAACACATTAAATGCTTTGTGTATTGAAATGGATAACCGTTACGATTTGCTGAAAGAAGCAGGTGTTAGAAATATTAAAGAGTACAACCAAAAATTCACAGAAAGAAAATTAAATCCGCAAAAAGGACACCAATACCTTCCATTCATTGTATTGGTAGTAGATGAATTTGCAGATTTAATTATGACTGCCGGTAAAGAAGTTGAAATGCCCATTGCCCGGTTGGCGCAATTGGCAAGGGCAATCGGTATACACTTAATTATTGCTACACAAAGACCATCGGTAAATATTATTACAGGAACCATCAAGGCCAATTTTCCTGCCCGAATTGCTTTTAAAGTGTCTTCTAAAATAGATAGCAGAACCATTTTAGATGCAGGAGGGGCAGAGCAGTTAATTGGGAAAGGCGATATGCTGATTAATTATAATGGGGAAATTGTTCGATTACAGTGCGCTTTTGTTGATACACCTGAAGTAGATAAGGTATGTAATTTTATTGGGGAACAAAGAGGATATCCTGAAGCATTTTTATTGCCGGAATATGTAGATGAAAAAGATATGGAAGGCAGAGAAATGGATGTTACAGATCGTGATCCACTGTTTGAAGATGCAGCGCGTTTAATTGTGCAAAATCAGGTAGGTAGCACTTCGCTCATTCAGCGAAGAATGAAATTGGGTTATAATCGGGCCGGCAGGTTAATGGATCAGTTAGAAGCCGCCGGCATTGTTGGGCCTAATTTGGGCAGTAAAGCAAGAGAAGTACGTTTTAAAACAGAATCGGAACTGGAAGAATACCTGCATTCTATTCCTTAGCAAATGCTGATTTGAAACATTCCATAGATGATTTGTTAGCTGAAACGCATTCATTAACCTCCATTTTTTTAAACAACCGCTAAACAAACCAATTGAATACAGGTCTAAAATTTTTAAAGCCTTATCTTTGCGCCCAATATTTAAAAAATCAAAAAAGTTTGATACAATTAGCGCTGTTTTGATTCATTTTTCAAATTAAATTTAAACAATGAAGTATTTGTTTTTTGTTGCAGCATTTTTGATTGGCACGTCAACAAAGGTAAAAGCACAAAATGATCCTGCAGCTAAAAAGGTTTTAAATGAGGTAGGCGAAAAAGTAAAATCAGCCAAAGGTATTACTGCAAAGTTTATGCTGGAATCCATTACCAGTAAAGGAAAGCCCAATGGTATTAAAGCAGGAACGCTTTCTATGAAAGGTGATAAATATTTACTGAAACAGGGTAAAACTGTTATTATTTGTGATGGAATCAATGTTTACAATTATGATGGCAATAAAACCATTACAAAATCTTCAGTAGAAGAAAGTGCTGCAACCTTGAGCCCACAAAAATTACTATCCGGTTCTTATGATAAAGATTTTAATTACAAACTCATTTCTTCCAACGGCAGTAGTTATCAAATAGAAATGTTTCCAAAAGATGACAGGCGTAGTTTCCAAAAAGTTGATTTGTTTATCAATAAATTAAAACGCTTAGTAACAAAAGCGGTAATTTTAGATAAAAGCAACAATAAAACTGTGGTGTTAATCAGTAACATGAATACGGCAGCAAAGTTGCCGGATGGTATGTTTAATTTTAACCGCGCCAACTATCCTGCCGATGCAGAATTATTAGATTAAAAATGAATGAAATAAATCATAGGCCACTCTAAAAGGTGGCTTTTTTTATGTGGGTTACTTAACTTTATTACATGCGAAACATAATTTTCAGCTTTGCATTACTACTCCTGCTAATACCGGCAGTACAGGCACAATTTAACGTTAAGTTAATGGTTACAAAAGTGGCTACCCGGCAAAATGAGCCCATTTATGTAAGTGGCAATTTTAACAACTGGAATCCGAAAGATGAGCAATATCGGTTAAAGCCTTTTGGTGGCAGCAGGGTGGGGATTGTAATTAAAAATATGGCACCGGGTAATTATGCTTTTAAGTTTACCAGAGGCAGTTTTGATAAAGTGGAATGTTTGGCAGATGGGCGTGATATGAATGACAGGGTTTTACAGATAGATTCGGATATTGATTCTTCTTTTACCATTGCCGGTTGGAAAGATGATTACCCTGAAAAACCCAAACCCTATACCGCCAGTCCGCAAGTTTCAATTATTGATACTGCTTTTTATATTCCCCAATTACATGGCACCCGGCGAATTTGGCTGTACCTCCCCAAAAATTACTACCAGTCAACCCAAACATATCCCGTTTTATATATGCAGGATGGACAAAACTTATTCAATGAACAAACTGCATTTGCAGGCGAATGGGGCATTGATGAATGTTTGGATACACTAGCGCAAAAATTAGGTAAATATTGTATGGTAGTTGGTATTGATAATGGTGGGGACAAGCGTTTGAGTGAATACAGCCCTTATACCATTCCTGCAGGAAAAGTGGGCAAAGATTCCGTAAAAGGAGAAGGATTTGATTATATATATTTTATTGTGCATACATTAAAGCCTTTTATTGATAGCAAATACAGAACCAAAAAGGGGCCACATTATACTTATATTGCCGGAAGCAGTATGGGAGCTATCATTAGTTACTATGCATTCATGAAATACCCCAATATATTTGGCGCTGCAGGCATCTTTTCACCTGCATTTTGGCTTTATTCGCCACAACAATTAAAACCTGCTGTGCAAGCTGATTTTAAACCGGTTTATTATTTTTATGCAGGTGGGAAAGAGAGTGCCACCATGTTGTCTGATATGGATGAGGTAATCAAAAATTTAGATGCTTCTTACCCCAGCCATATTATTCGTCGCTCTGTGTATCCGCCGGGTACACATCAGGAAAAATACTGGAGAGAGGAGTTCCCTACATTTTATCGTTGGCTGATGCAACTGTATTAAACCAAAAAAGTTACACCTTCTAATGCCAAATCAGTATTGGCGAAAGCAGCCTGTGTTTCTTTTAAAAACAGATCTAATGATTCATACTTACTGCTAAAATGGCCAATAATTAATTTGTTTGCACCGGCTTTTGTGGCAAATGTACCAGCCTGTATGGAAGTAGAGTGAAATCGTAACGCAGCTTTATCTTCACAGTTTTGTAAATAAGTGGTTTCATGATATAGTAATGATGCATGGCTGCATACACTTATGTTTTTCTCGGCATAGCGGGTATCTGCACAATACACATATGATTTGGATGCTTTATTTGGAATCGTCAATACATTATTTTGAATGGTATTGCCTGCTTTGTTGGTATAATCTTCACCTCTTTGTAAGGCTTCGTAAAATGAAGCCGGTATTGCATATTGCAGTACTGCTTCTTTATTAATTTTACGAGGCATTCGTTTTTCTTTTATAATAAAACCCCAGCAAGGTACCCGGTGTTCAGTAGTAAAAATTTGAACACTAAATTTTTTTTCATCAATTAATAAATCATCATACGTTTCTAAGGCATGAAAATGCAATGTATACGGTAAATCGGTATTTCCTGCCTTCAATTGTAATTGAATAATTGTTTTTAATGCAGCAGGTGCATACACGTGCAAATCTTGCTCCCTTCCTAACAAACCCATGCTGGTAATTAATCCCGGCAATCCAAAATAATGATCGCCATGTAAATGCGAGATTAAGATATGATTGATTTTGCTTCGTTTGATTTTGTATTTCGACAATTGTGTTTGTGTACCTTCTCCACAATCAATTAATATAAGCTGATCGTTCAGGGTAACTACCTGTGCAGTAGGGTGACGGTCATAAGCCGGCAGCGCTGAGTTATTCCCTAAAATAGTTACACCAAACATATTGTGAATTTTTTTTACAGTGTATGGAAGACAATTTAATACCGGAATAGCTGCAAGAAATTGTTAAAAATTATATTGAATGCTGCTCTTTTTCCTTCAATATAAGAAAAAAATGAATGTAAAACTAAAAAACAGTTTATGACATATTATCCGTATCAAAAGAAAAATCGTTTGAATCTAAAAGCTCCCGTTCAATCTCTTCCATTTGAACAATATCCCATGCCTCGCATTCTGTAGGCGTAAAATTCAACATTTCAATCAAATCGTTCTGTTCAAAAACAGCCTCAATATTTTTATTCATTTCACAAACCAGAAAAGAAGCATTTTTATCGTAAAAACTTTGTTGCAAATCAATAATCTTTTGCGCTATATTGCCGTCAATATCTTGAACATTGCTTAATTTTAAAATTAGATTTTTGATAGGCGCCTGAAGATATTGTTGACATGCAGCAGCTAATTCATCAGCCATATTGTCATAAATATTGGGTTCTTCAGGGGTTAAAACGGTAAATTTTTCCTTGGTATCAATTTTGACTTTCATAAAAAGACTTTCTAAACATTTTGTGAATAAGTTGAAAGCAACTTTGATCAAAAATATTCGTTATAATTGTATAAATCCAAAAAGTTTATGGATAATAATTTTTCAGCCCAGGTAAAAGAAATCATTTCATTCAGTCGCGAAGAGGCTTTGCGGCTCGGGAATGATTTTATTGGCACAGAGCACTTGTTATTAGGCTTAATTAGAGATGGTGAAAATCTTGCTATAAAAGTGTTGAAGCAATTGAATGTTGACCTTTATGAATTGCGGAAAGAAATTGAACTGGCCGTGAAAGATAAAACAGGAAAAAACATTGCCAACATTAATAGCTTGCCTTTAACCAAACAAGCCGAAAAAGTAATTCGCGTAACCGTTCTGGAAGCCAAAGCATTAAAAAGTCCGTTGGTAGAAACTGAACATTTACTCTTAAGTATTCTAAAAAATAAAGAAAATATTGCCACACAAATTTTAAATCAATTTGATGTAGATTATGATATTTTCAAAAATGAACTGGGAATGGTAGGTACCAATTCTTCAGCGCCGCCCCCCAAAAACGAATTTTCAGATGAAGGGGAAGATGACTTTGATGATGAAAAGCAAAAAGCTTATCAGCAACGTACTGCCAAACCGGGTAATGTAAAAAGTAAAACGCCGGTATTAGACAATTTTGGACGTGATATTACTAAATTGGCTGAAACTAATTCTTTAGATCCAATTGTAGGCCGTGAGGCTGAAATTGAAAGAGTTTCGCAAATCCTATCTCGCAGAAAGAAAAACAATCCTATATTAATTGGCGAGCCTGGTGTAGGTAAAACAGCCATTGTAGAAGGTTTAGCATTGCGTATTGTACAACGAAAAGTGAGTCGGGTATTATTTGATAAAAGAGTGGTATCGCTCGATTTAGCTGCATTGGTAGCAGGTACCAAATACAGAGGTCAGTTTGAAGAGCGCATGAAAGCCATTATGAATGAACTCGAGAAAAACAGAGATGTGATTTTGTTCATTGATGAAATTCATACCATTGTGGGTGCAGGCGGTGCCAGTGGTTCATTAGATGCCTCAAATATTTTTAAACCTGCCCTTGCCCGTGGCGAGTTGCAATGCATTGGTGCTTCTACTTTAGATGAGTACAGGCAGTACATTGAAAAAGATGGTGCTTTGGATCGCCGCTTCCAAAAAGTTTTGGTTGAGCCACCTAGTGTTCCTGAAACCATTATGATTTTGAACAACATTAAAAGCAAATATGAAGATTTTCATAATGTAGTGTACGATGAAGAAGCTATTGATTCTTGTGTAAAATTGAGCGATAGGTACATGACAGACCGGTTATTGCCCGACAAAGCGATTGATGTATTAGATGAAGTAGGTGCAAGAGTACACTTGAAAAACATCAATGTTCCTGAGGAAATTGTTGAATTAGAAAAACAAATAGAAGAAGTTAAAAACGAAAAAAATCGTGTTGTAAAGAGTCAACGATTTGAAGAAGCAGCCGCTTTACGCGATAAAGAAAAACGTTTGGGTGAAGAATTGGAAAAAGCTAAACTCATTTGGGAAGAAGAAAGTAAAAATAAACGGTACCCAATTGGCGAAGAAGATATTGCTGAAGTAGTAAGCATGATGACCGGTATACCTGTTAAAAGAATGGTTCAAGCTGAAACTGATAAACTTCGCCGGATGGCAGAAGATATGAAGGGAATGGTAGTAGGGCAGGAAGAAGCTATTAGTAAAGTGGTAAAAGCCATTCAAAGAAATAGAGTGGGTTTAAAAGATCCTAAGAAGCCTATTGGAACGTTTATATTTTTAGGACCCACCGGCGTTGGTAAAACAGAATTGGCCCGTTCATTAGCCCGTTATATGTTCGATTCGGAAGATGCATTGATACGCATTGATATGAGTGAATATATGGAGAAATTTACCGTGAGCCGTTTAATTGGTGCACCTCCGGGCTATGTGGGTTATGAAGAAGGTGGCCAGCTTACAGAAAAAGTGCGTCGTAAACCCTATAGCGTTATTTTACTGGATGAAATTGAAAAAGCGCATCCCGACATTTATAATATTTTATTGCAAGTGTTGGATGATGGACAATTAACAGACGGATTGGGTCGCAAAATTGATTTTAAGAACACTTTAATTATCATGACCTCCAACATTGGTGTACGGCAGTTGAAAGATTTTGGAAGCGGAGTTGGTTTTGCTACTGCAGCTCGTATTCAGAATGAAGAAGAGAATAATAAAGCTGTTATTGAAAAAGCATTGAAGAGAACCTTCTCTCCAGAATTTTTAAACAGAATTGATGACGTGGTTATTTTTAATGCATTGACCAAAGAAAACATCTTCAGCATTATTGATATTTTGATGAAGGGAGTGATGAAGCGTTTGGTAAATTTGGGCTTCACACTTGAATTAACTGATGAAGCAAAAGAATTTATTGCAGAAAAAGGTTATGATGTACAATACGGCGCAAGGCCATTACATCGTGCCATTCAAAAATATCTGGAAGATCCTTTAGCAGAGGAAATATTGAATATGCATGTAAAAAGTGGAGATGTTCTTATTGCTTCGCTCGATAAAGAAAATGGTAAGATTGTATTTGAATTAAAAAGAGCAGCAGAAGAAGAAAATGCAAAAGCATAAATAACTATTTTTATTGTTGAAGCTTGAATGAATATAAGGTTGTCTCAGAAGAAATTTGAGGCAGCCTTTTTTTATTCGGTAAAGAGATGAAGAAAGTTTTCATTTAAGCTATTCTCAAACGTTTCCTTTTACTTTTGCGAGCTTTTCTTTTTATTGCAAAAATGCATTCATCGCTACCGTTGGTTTGCCTGTGTTGTCAAAAGCACCTAGTGTATAACCTTGCCAGTTGTTGTAACATTCCGGCTCCCAGTAAAATACGCCAATACCTTGTTGATTGGGCAAAGAGCGAACTTTTTGAATTAAATCAGTTAAAAATTGTCTGCAAATATCCGGTTGTGTTACCGGCATACCTGCTTCACATATCATTACTGATGTGTGGTATCTGGCAATCATATCATTCATATTGGTAATGCATTGCAAATTATAGGAAGCCCAATTCGCGGTATCAGGATATAATGACATACCAATGATATCCCATTTAGCGCCATTTGCGTGCAAACCATCAAACAGCCAGCGGAATAAACTGTTATTATATCCATTTGATACATGTACAATGACTTTAATATTTGTATTAAAGCTTTTTACCGCAGTATATCCCGATTGAATCAATGCTGCAAACTGATTCATGTGGGTAGATGCCCGGCCGTCTTCCCACAACATTCCATTGTCTACCTCATTTCCTATTTGTACCCAGGTGGGGGTAATGTTTTGTTGTTGCAAAGCTTGTAATACCTGGGTGGTATAAGTACCTAATGTTGTTACCAGTGAGGGAAACGATAAGTTTAACCAGGTGGCAGGTTTGGGTTGTTTACCCGGATCAGCCCAACTGTCACTGTAATGAAAATCGAGTAAAATTTTCATACCGGCTTGTTGGGCTCTTTTTGCTTTGATGATAACATCATTCGTATTGCACCAACCGTTGGTTGGGTTCACCCATATTCTTAAACGAATAGCGTTAATGCCTTTTTGTTTAAGCAATGTAAACAAATCTGTTTTCGTTCCGGTAGAATCATAAAAGTGAATGCCGGCTGCTTCCATTTCAGTAACCCAGCTTACATCAGCCCCTTTAAAAAAATGGGTTGTGTCATTAGAAGTAATAATAATGTTTTGTTTATTTTTAGAGCAACCCCAATAGCCACAAAAAGCTATTATCGTGATAAATAAAAAGATTTTTTTCATCGCATACTTATTTTGTACCCCATCTATAAGTGTTTATATGTAAGCCTGCAATATCTAATATCCTGTGTACTACCGATGCTGCAACGGCTTCAATAGTGGTGGGTTGATGATAGAATGAAGGAGTAGCAGGTAAAATAATTCCTCCGGCCAAGGTAATGGTTTCCATATTTCTGATATGGATTAAATTGTAAGGTGTATCGCGAATCATTAAAATTAATTTCCTTCGTTCTTTCAATATTACGTCTGCAGATCGGGTTAATAAATCATCACTTACGCCTGCTGCAATTCTTCCCATTGTACCCATACTGCAAGGTGCAACAATCATGGTATTGAATTGTGCCGATCCGGAAGCAAATGGTGCATTAAAATCATGCTTTTCATAATATTGAAAGGGGTATTGTAAATAACTGTTATTGCCCAATTCTGTGTTCCAAACAATTTTGGCATTATTACTCATTACTATCCCTACTTCTGCAATTTGGGTTTGCAGTGCCACCAATTTATCTAACAATAATTTAGCGTAAATAGCACCACTGGCTCCCGTAATAGCTAATATAATTTTGTGTTGCATAGATTTCTTTGCTGGAATAACAAAAGTAAACCTTAAAGGTTAAATATAACCGGCACACAATTTTACTTATTGCAGTAGGTTTATTTCTTTTTCATAGCCTTCGTCAATCAACAAATTTTTGCCATCTGCGGCAGCTGTAGCCAGCGCATCGCAACGGTTATTCCATGGATTATCGGTGTGGCCTTTCACCCATTTAAATTGAATGTTGAAATGTTTTGAAAGCTGATGGTATTGTAACCATAAATCTTTATTTTTTTTTCCGCCTTTAAAGTCGGTCTTAATCCAGTTGTCTAACCATTTTTTTTCTACACTGTTAACAACATATTGGCTATCTGTATAAATAATAACCGGAATGTGTTTTTTGGTGAGTGATTGCAACGCAACAATAACAGCCATTAATTCCATTCTGTTATTCGTTGTTAGTCTGTACCCGGCTGATAGTTCTTTTTTATGTGCACCCCAAATGAGTATAATACCATAACCACCCGGCCCGGGATTTCCTCTGGATGCACCATCAGTATAAATGGTAATTGTTTGGGTAGTTTGCATGGCGTAAACATACAGAGAAATGCAGAACATTTTCTGCGCAACAATAAAAATAATTTATGCAGGCAAATAGTATTCACCTTTCATGTACACAACCGCTTTACCTGCTATGCTAACCCGGTTATGCATCATTTCGCACCACAATTTACCTCCGCGCTTTGACAATTGTTGAGCGGTCATGGCATTTTTCCCGAGTTTATGATGCCAATAGGGAATTAAAGTTGCATGCGCTGATCCGGTTACAGGATCTTCGCCAATGACAGAATTGGGTACAAAAAATCTGGAAACAAAATCGCTTTGTTTACCCTCAGCAGAAACAATTACACCTAAGGTATCAACTGTGTTGAGTTGATTGAAATTGGGTACCAATGAAAGTATTGTGTTTTCATCGGGATATATGAGCAAAAAATCTCTTGATTTCCATACTTCTAGTGGTGCTATATTAAATCCATGTAACAAACCTTCCGGAATTTGTTCGGTTTTAACTGGCATGCGAGAGGGAAAATTCATCACCAGCAAGGTGTTTTTCTTTTCTACCATTAATCTGCCACTTTTACTTTCAAAGTGTATGGTATGCTTTGCTGTTTTTAATACATTAAAAATAACACATGCTGCAGCCAGAGTAGGATGGCCGGCCAAATCAATTTCCATTTCCGGTGTAAACCACCTGATTTCAAAAACATTTTCTTTCTGAACAAAGAAAGCTGTTTCAGATAAATTATTTTCCATGGCTAATTGTTGCATGGTATGGTCTGGTAGCCAAGCTTGCAGCGGACAAACGGCAGCCGGATTGCCGCCAAATAAGGTATCGGTAAATGCATCTACCTGATAAATGGGGTAAGCTTTCATGGAATGATATTATACTTGAAAAACACCTGTTTTAAATTCAGGAATATCGGCATTATGATTAGCAGCTTCAATACCTGCGGCAATGTAATGCCGTGTAGCAATGGGGTCAATTATTTCGTCAACCCATAACCTTGCTGCTGCATAATAAGGGGTTGTTTGCTGATTGTATTTTTCTTTCAAATCATTCAATAATTTATTTTCTTCTTCTTCGGTAATGGTTTTGCCTTGGGCCTTTAATGTGGCTACTTGAATTTGAAGCATGGTTTTAGCGGCTTGTTCGCCACCCATTACCGCTATTTTGGCACTTGGCCAGGCATAAATAAACCGTGGATCATAAGCTTTTCCGCACATGGCATAATTTCCGGCGCCATAACTATTACCTATAATAATGGTTATTTTGGGTACAACGGAATTGGCAACCGCATTCACTAATTTGGCACCATCTTTAATTATGCCACTATGTTCGCTTCTGCTACCCACCATAAAACCGGTAACATCTTGCAAAAATACGAGTGGTATTCTCTTTTGATTACAATTCATGATAAAACGAGCAGCTTTATCGGCACTATCATTATAAATAACACCACCCATTTGCAATTCGCCTTTTTTGCTTTTTGTTATTAAGCGTTGATTGGCTACAATTCCTACACTCCATCCTTCAATTCTGGCATAACCACAAATAATGGTTTTGCCGTAATCGTTTTTAAATGGTACAAACGAGCTGCCGTTACCCAATTCATTCGCATCAACTATTCTTTCAATAATTTCGTGCATATCATACGGCTTGGCATTGTCAACCGGCATAATGCCATATATTTCATCCTGATTTTTAAACGGTAGTAAAGGTTTCATTTTATTAAAATCTGCCTTTGGGAAGTGCCCCATTTGTTGCACTATTCTTTTAATATGATCTAAACATTCCTGTTCAGTTTTAAACCGATAATCTGCTATTCCGCTAATTTCGGTATGCGTAATGGCACCGCCTAAAGTTTCATTGTCAATTACTTCTCCAATAGCTGCTTTTACCAAGTAAGAGCCTGCTAGAAAAATAGAGCCATTCCCTTCAACCATCAATGTTTCATCGCTCATAATAGGCAAATAAGCACCGCCTGCAACACAGGCACCCAGTACTGCTGCAATTTGTGTGATCCCCATGGCACTCATCTTAGCATTGTTTCTAAATATGCGGCCAAAATGTTCTTTGTCGGGGAAAATTTCGTCTTGTAAAGGCAAATAAACGCCGGCACTATCTACCAGGTAAATAATGGGTAACTTATTTTCCATGGCTATTTCCTGCAACCGTAAATTTTTTTTTCCGGTAATAGGAAACCATGCACCTGCTTTTACTGTTTGATCGTTGGCAACGATAACGCATTGACGGCCACTAATTATCCCAATTCCACCTACTGTTCCTCCGGCCGGACAACCGCCTTCATCTGCGTACATTTCCCATCCGGCAAATGTGCCTAATTCTATAAATTGTGTGTTTTTATCAATTAAATAGTCAATGCGTTCTCGGGGCGATAGTTTATTTTTTTGGTGTTGTTTTTCAACTGCTTTTTTTCCACCACCCAACCCTATTTTTTCTTTATTTTTTTTTACTGCGCTGTTGAGCAGTTTCATCCAGTCCTCATTTTTGTTAAATGCAATATCTATCATACGAACAATTGTTAGTATTACAAAAATAGGGAATTGTTATGGTAAGTGCTTAATCGGGTAAGGATTGATTGATGGATTGTTTTAAAAGGTTATATATAATATCATTGTTTTGGATGGTGAATTGGTGGAAAATAGCCTTATTTGTTGTTGTTTGCCCCAATGAAGTTGCATATATTGCATACATACATCCCACAAATCCACCGGCAACTTTTGTACTTAATGGCTTTGCGTTTACATGGTTTTTTAATAATTGCCATTCGTTAGGCCGGGTAGCAAAGTAAAAAGTATAAAATGCATTGTCTGTTTCAATTTTAAGTTGAAGTGGTAAACCATTGAGCGCAATTTTTTGTGATGTCATTAAATGCATTTGTAAGGTATCTGCATTTTCATTTGCTTGATATAGTTGAATAACCGGTTGATGATTTTCCACCGACTGACATAAGTAATAAAATGCATGTTCATTTTGAAAAATGAGCAGTCCGGCTTTTTCATTTTCTTTTTGTGTAGAAAAACTCAGTGTGGTGCTGCCAAAACCTTTTAAATGCGTTTGCCGCCATCCTAAAAAAGAAGGATTAGCCATACCGCTACAAGTACTTGGTTGTAGTTGTATGGCAATACCCAATTGAGTGAATTGCCACCATTGTTGTAAAGGTGTTCTTAAAAACTGCCAGCTAAGGTTTAAAGCATTTGTTTGAAACGAGTCTGTAAATGTATTGTTGCCATTATATTTTTGTTGATAGGGTTTATTGAAAGTGGGTGTAATAGGATATTGGTATTTTACTAAATCATCATGCTGTGTAATAATTGGCCAATCATTTTCCCATTTTACGGGTGCCATAAATGTTTCTCTGCCTGTGTTATAATAATCATCTTCATAAGGCCTGCAACCTAAAAATACTGCAAACCACTCACCATTCTTTGCTTGTGTAAAATCTGCATGTCCGGTTGTGGTAATGGGGTTAGGGCGATTAGGATTTAACTGGCGTTGGGTTAATATGGGATTATTTGCGAAAGGTTCATAGGGGCCATCTACTTGTTTGCTTCTAAAAACAACCTCGGAGTGTTGATAAGCAGTACCACCTTCTGCCGCTATTAAATAGTAAAATCCATTTTTTTGAAATATATGCGGTGCTTCAATCCAAACCGGTTTTTTTGAAAGATCTGTACCTCCGTTTATGAGAATTTTTTCATATCCAACTGTTGCTAAATGCTGAATATCGAATTCTATTAATCTGATGGTTCTATGGCCATCATACAATGGTTGATTATTGGGTGCAACGCTATTGTACACCAAATAAGTTTTGTTGGTAGTGGTATCAAAAAATAAAGATGGGTCAATGCCATTTACTTGCGGCAATGCAACCGGGTTACTCCATGGCCCTGCCGGATTTTTTGAATGAATAACAAAATTCCCTAACCTGTCAATGTAAGTACACACGATATAAAAAATTCCGTTGTGATAGTTGATGGCCGGCGCAAATAAACCTCTTGAAACACCGGCACCGTTCAAATTAAGTTGTTCGGGTCTGTTTAAAGCAAATCCAATTTGTTCCCAATACACCAAATCTTTGCTATGAAAAATGGGCAAACCCGGAAAATAAGCAAAGGTTGAATTGGTGAGATAATAATCGTTGTTTACTTTACAAAAAGAAGGGTCGGGATAAAATCCTGATAAAATTGGATTGACAAAATGATTAGTAGCTTGGCTATAACCGCTACATACAATAGAATGCATGAAGAGTATTAATATTATGTATTTTTTCATGAGGTGAATTTTAAAAATGAATAACATCCCAATAGGCTTTTTTGGGCTGGTAATCGGCATCAAACAGTAATGGATAATTTTTCCTTCCTGGCACCGGATAATGATCTAACCAGGTAACTTTATCTGTTATATTCCAAAATGTAACGCCGGTTATATATTTTTTATTTTTTCTGAATACATCAAAAACCATTTTGTATTGTTCTGCCTGTTTATTTTCGATTGTTGTTGTATATATATCAATATCTTTATCTGTTTTTTTTCTAACATTTTTCTCCCAAGGATAAATAGAAATATCTAATTCAGTAATCTGTACCTGTAAACCTAAAGCTGCAAAGCTTTGAATGGTTGATTGTAATTCATGTTGGGTAGGTTCGTAAATACTCCAATGCCCCTGTAATCCTACTGCCATTACCGGAACGTGCAGGGATTGTAATTTTTTAATTAATTGAAGTACCCTTTCTCTTTTTTCCGGTCTTTCAGTGTTATAATCATTATAAAACAAAATGGCATTAGGGTCGGCTTCATGAGCATATTCAAATGCTTTAATAATATAATCTATACCACATATTTTAAACCATAATGAATTGCGAAGAAAGTGGGTGCTGTCATCATCAATGGCTTCATTCACTACATCCCAGGCATACACTTTTCCTTTGTATCGATTTACAACTGTAAAAATGTGTTCCTTTAATCTTTTTAAAAGTTCTGTTTTAGATACCAGTTTTCCATCTTTGTCTTTAAAAATCCAGTCGGGTGTTTGTTCATGCCAACATAAATTATGACCGCGAACTTTTAAATGATGTCGTTGTGCAAAATTAACAATGGCATCTGCTTCTGTAAAATTGTATTCATTTTCTTTGGGGTGTATGGGCCCCATTTTCATGGCATTTTCAGGTGTTAAACTATTGAATTGTGTTAAAATAAATGATGTATCGCTGCTCATGATGTTTTTGGCACTTACCGCTACGCCAATGGGGAAATAGTTTTTATAATAATCTTTTAAACCCAAAGTAGTTTGTGCATCAGCACTCCATAAACTCCCGAATATAAGGGTAGCGAGAAGTAAAAATTTTTTTTTCATGGTAAAGCATTCATTGGTAAAAAAGTAAATAGTAGTTTAATTCTTGTTTTGTTTTTCTTTAATGTAGGCTGCAATTGTTTTTAATGGTACTACCCAGATTGTGTTTTCATGTGCTTTTAAGTATTGTAATAATTCATGATGTGCACCTATGCTAACATTCAAACTATGCTCGCCACCAACCCCATGAAATAAAAATACCAGCAAAGCATGTGTTTGTTCAGCCTGTTTAACCAATTCAATCATATCTTTTCCCGATTGGCCATTCATGGTGTAGCATCCAATGTTGTATAAATTAATTTGTTGAATACTTTGCATAGCCGGTGTTACACCTCTGGCTGCAATAAAATATTTGTGTAAGGGTGCTAAATAATCGGTGTCATGTATTTTGGTATCGCCACATGGGTACGCAAAGGTTCTGGTGTTCTCGCCATCAATAGCCACTAATAAATTATTCATGGCTAAGATTTCATTTTCCATTCTTTTTACGGTGTAATTAGTTAAATCATAATCAGGCGTTACAAAACTTCTGCCGGGTAATCTTCCATTGCAGGGATGCCAAATGGTATGGTTGCCTAATTCATGTCCTTCAGCAGCTGCTTTTTTCCATTGTGGTATTTGTGCATTTAATCCATTAAAATAATCTGAAATATAGAAGGTTGCTTTAAGTTGAAATGAATCTAATGTAGGTAATACATGATTGATATCAATATTTAATCCATCATCGTAAGTTAGCACTACTGCACAATTTTTTTTGTTCCAGGTAGTATCTGTTTGAGCAAACAGAATACAGCTAAATAATACCAGCGTTAGCGATAGCTTGAGTTGTTTCATAATTTTTTTATTGATCTGTTCTGAAAGGAGATGCCGGCAATCCTTCCACGTTATATAAATTGGCATCTCTTGGATTGTTTGCCCATGCATACCTAACATATACAGGTTTAGAGATTTTTTTGTTCCAAACCATAATTGCATTATTGATAATTTTAGCATTCGCCTTAACAAAATGTTTATTTACACCTGCTATCTCAAAACAATTTAATGGCTCTCCATCAATAGAAATTAATCCTCCGCCAATTTGCGTAAAATGCAACAGGATAGAATCTCCGTTTATTTCTGCTTTTTGAAATATAGGGCCTGAATAAACAATATTGTTATCGTGGTAGGCTATTTTTTCAGCAGATAATGCAGCCCTTATACCTACTTCTTTCTTTTTAGATGGGTGTATATCATTCCATTCACCTAAATCAATGGTAATTACCATGCCTGTGTTTGGAACCGATAAGGTTTTTAACTGTGCCTCTCTCACCATTGCCCAATTACTTTCTGTTGGTACATTTTCAACGGGTCCGTAATTGGGTAATTGCACATATATAAAGGGCAAACTATTTTGTAGAAATTGTTTACGCCAATCCTGAATCATAGTAGGTAAAAGTTGCGCATATTGTTCTGCATTTGAGGTATTGCTTTCGCCCTGATACCATAATACCCCTTTGATACGATAATTAATCATGGGTGCAATCATTCCATTGTATAAAGCAGTAGGTTGGTATGAAATAGAAAAATAGTTAGAAGTAATTCTTTGATTAGAAGGAAGAGCAAACCCTACCTTGTACAACCAATTACCCTTTAAATCGATTGTATCATTATTGGCTGATATATAGTAAGGCTTATCTGTTACAAAGCCCCCTTTTCCATATAAACTGGTAATTTTAACCACAATACTATTGTTGCCTGCTTTTAATAAGTGCGGGGGTAAATAATAATACCGTTGAGGATATTGGTAGCCGGTTTTGCCAACTAAAACGCCATTAAAGTATGTTTCATCTGCGTCTACGATTCTACCTAATGCTAATTGCCCAGGTGTACCGGTAAAATTTTCCGGAAGGCTTATATTTTTTCTATACCACACAATGCCGTATACGTTAGGTATACTTTGATCGTTCCAAAAACCGGGAACATTGATATTGTGCCATTCTTTTGGAACATAATTACTATCATACCATCTTATATTTTCAGTAATGCCCTTATCATTGGCTAACATGGCTTGTATTGAATTATTTGCCAAATTATTGGCGTTTACTATTTTATTAATATATGCGGTGTCTTTATTTTTTTGTATTAATGTATGTATTGAAGTAAAGGGTTGTAATGCAGTAGCACTTATCCAGGCTTCAATAGGTGTACCACCAACACTTGCATTGATAATGCCGATCGGAATATGATATTTTTCAAATAATTTCCTGGCGAAGAAATAAGCTACTGCAGAAAATTGGCATAAATTATTTCCGGTAGCGGTTTCCCATTTGCCCGATTGGTAATTGGTATTTTGATCAACTAAATTGGCATTTTCAGGTACTAAAAATTGCCTAATTAAAGGGAAATCATCATTTTTAATTTCATTGGCATAGGTATAAAGGTGAATGCCCAATTGGTGTGCCATGTTGGATTGGCCGGCGCATAACCAAATATCACCAAAATAAATATCTTTTAAAATGAATTGGTTATGACCATTTATCTGCATTGTATAGGGGCCGCCTGCCTTCATGGAGGGTAACAGAATTTCCCATTCTCCTTTCTGATTGGCAACTGTTTTAAATTTCATTGAAAGCATACGAAGTTGAATGCTTTCTCCGGGCGTGGCCCATCCCCATATTTTAACAGGTACATTTCTTTGCAATATCATACTGTCACCAACCAATTTGGGTAATGTTACATTCCCTAATGTCGGTTGATGTATACACAGTATGAAGTATGAAAAAATGGAAATGAGGTATTTCATTTTAATATTTTTTTGATTCTGGTGGTCCCAGATAACTTTCTTTTAAACCACCCAGATCAATCACTAATTTTTGAAGCACCACGCCTGTGTTAATTAATGTATAAGTTATTTTATGTAATCCGGGTTGTTGAAGATGGTGGCCGGTTGTTTTAATAATGATATTATCTGACACCCATTTGCCCCATTCCTTTGGATTATTGTCGTTTTTATTGATGGATATAATTTGAGGTGTTTCCTGATCAATTGCAATTGCATATTTTAGTCCTTCATCATGGTGGATGTTTAATGTGGGAGAGAAGTATGCATTTATTTTTATACTACCAGTGTCTGTTGCATAAAAATAATATACTAACGTAGTGGCATTGGTGCCTGTATTTTGTTGTTGTGCCGTTACTGGAAATGCAGTAATACCACCGTTTGTTCTACCGATATATGAAATTTTTTGCCAGTGCATACCATTAGTTTGGGTTTGCTCTGAAAAATGTACTGCTTCTATTGAAACATATCCATCTTGTTCCATGAAATAATTTTTATTTTTTGAAGCAATGCTATTGTTTAAAAATTTTGGCTGAATTTGCTTTGTGTTTTTTTCTGATTGATGATGGGTACTATCCGAAAATGGTGTTAAATAAATTTCCGGCAGTTTATTGACCGGCGGTTGTTGCCAGTAGGTATAGCCAATATGTGTTTGATCCATCATGTGATTCCATTTTCCATTGGATAGCTCGTGGTTGTAATAATTGGCCATCAACGAATCTTTTTTGAAAAAATAATGAACACTATCGCCATATAATTGTGCTATTTTACTGTTGTTTTGATTGGCATACCATCTGTTTTTTGCGGCTGCCAAATACATCTTATTCAAATTGGCGCTTGCTATTACCGGATATAATACTAATTGATAAAATGCATCCTGATATTTTTGTGGCAACAGCTGATTAATTTTTGTTGCTTCATTTTCAATTTGAGTGTATTCATCTACAATTCTTTGGAACTCATGATAATGTATCAGACTATAAGTTTCCGGTGACAATAACTCCGGTTTTCTTCTGCTATTATATTGTGCATATTTAATTAAGACGTCTGCAATTTTATTGGCATATTTTTTTCCAAATTGCTGTGTAGCCCATTGAACATGATATTGTAATATTTTATCTGCATCCCATTGGTGCGTATTCCATGCATAATCTAAAAAAAAGCTAATGGGTAATTCCATTGGTTTTATATCTCCAACGTTTACAATCCATATTTTTCTAACATGGTATTCATAGACCAGATGCATTTGTTCCCAAACTCTTGCAATATTATTGGTATTAATCCATTTGTAATTTCTTGGGTCACCTACGTAATCAAAGTGGTAATAGATGCCATAACCTCCGGTTCTTCCTGTATCAGAAAGTTTTGGTAATCTTCTAATATTGCCCCAGTTGTCATCACACAATAATAATGTAACATCATCGGGTACACGCATGCCTTTATCATAATAATCTTGCACCTCTTTATACAATGCCCAAACTTGTGGCGTTTCTGCTGCAGGTAGATGTGTTACTTCTTCTATTATTTTTCTTTGACGTGCTACTATTTTTTCTAATAATGCAGTAGCGGTACCGGTCGTCATCGGTTCATCCCCATCACCACGCATACCAATGGTAACAATGCTTTCGTGATGATCCATATTCTCGATTCCTTTTTTCCAAAACGAATCTAATACCGCCTGATTGGTTTGGTAATTCCATTCACCATGCCCATATCGTTTCCATTCCTGTTGGGCCCGCATCATGGGTTCATGATGCGATGTACCCATAACAATTCCGTATTGATTGGCCAAAATTGGATTGAGTGAATCATCATCATTGAAAGCGTTGCCCCACATGGCAGGCCATAAATAATTTGCTTTTAATCGTAATAATAATTCAAACACTTTCTCATATACATGATGATTAATACCGCCAAATTTTTCTTTTGCCCAGTCGGAGAATGCAGGTGCTTCATCATTAATAAAAATACCCCGGTACTGAACTGAAGGAGAGGGGAATGTATAAACTCCGTTTTTTATAAAAATATTTTGGTGTTTTACAATAGGTACATCTGCCCACCAATACCATGGTGAAACACCCATTTGTTTTGAAAATTCAAAAACTCCGTATGCAGTTCCGCGTTTATCGCTTCCGGTAATGATGAATGCTTTTGATACATTTTTAAAAGGTTTTTCAACTGTTTGTAACTGAAAAGCTTCCCATTGGTTATTAATGGCATCTATATTTATTTGATGAGATTCTTTTAAACTGTTGATAGTTGTTGAACCTTTTATGCTTCCAATTATGATTAAATTTCCTTGTGCATGTTGTAAATCATGTGTAAGTGCAATATTTCTGCCAATCACTTTTTCTAAATCAGATTGCAACAAAGCTGCTGATTTTTGCACCAGCCAGTCATCTATATCATCGGTATAAATTGACAGGTTTTGTTTGGGGGCCGTTATATTCCAGGTATTTTTCTGATTATTGAAAACAATGAACGATTGAGCAAATATTTCATGCGCACATCCGATGAATAAAATAGTAGCTATTATTTTTTTTATCATAGCATCAAATTTTTTGGGATTAAAAACCAATTGAATTTCCCCCATCAACTGGTAAAATGGTTCCGGTAATGAATTTTGCAGCATCTGATGATAGGAATAAAGCTGCCGCAGCAATATCTTCAGGCTTTCCTAAAACGCCAAGAGGTGTTCTTGAAAGTACCTTTTGCATTCTTTCTTTATCGTTATTTAGTGCTTTGGCGCTCATTTCAGTAGCTATAAATCCGGGTGCTATACAATTTACACGTATACCCATTGGCGAAAGCTCTACTGCCATTGCTTTTGTAATGCCTTCAATAGCAGCTTTAGATGCGGTATAAGCAATCACTTTTGGAATGCCATATTGCGAAGCCATTGAACTAATGTTGATAATATTGCCATTTTTTTCAGACAGCATATGTTTAACCACTGCTTTAGAAAGTGCAAATACCGCTGTTACGTTTGTTGATAGTATATTTTCAAATTCTTGGTGCGTAACTGATATAAAATCTTTTTTTAAATTAATTCCTGCATTATTTACCAAGGTATGAATGGGGCCATATTCCATTATTAGTGAATCTGTTAATTGCGAAATTTTTTCAAACTCTGTCAGATTAAATGCTATGGGAATACATAATTCGCCTAGTTTTTCTTTAGTTGCTTGCAATTTTTTTACATCTCTGCCAATAATAATGGTTCGTATGCCATTTTGAATGAACAATTCAGTAATTGCTAATCCTATTCCGGAGCCACCACCGGTAACGATAGCTGTTTTTAAAGGTTTGTTGTTAGTCATGCTAATTAAATTATTTTTTAGTGTGTTTTTTATTTAGGTTCCGACAATACTAAGTGGGGTATGTTTTTTAAGAGAAGATTCCCGTATAATTAAATCAGAACGGATAATAATTGTATTGGTGAGTTGCAGGTTTTGTTCGCCTTTTAAATGAGCAACCACTTGCCTGGCGGCTATTTCACCCATTTCAATACCCGGGTAATTAAATGTAGTAATTTTTGGCTCAATCAACTTACTAATGGCGTCATTGTTAAAACCTACTATGGCAATATCGTCTGGAACTACAATGCCATTTTCTTTTAATGTTTGAATAAAGACAGCTGCAGTAAAATCATTTGTAATGAAAACACCATCTGGAATTTGTGTACATTGTAATAATTGATATGCTGCATTACGGGCAGCTTCCTCGCTCAGGTCATTAATAATAACTTGTTTTTTTTCGAAAGGTAAATTATGTTCAGATAGGGCTTTTTTGTAACCCTGATATCGTTGTGCATACACATTTCTGTTTAAGCTTGCAGTTATGTGTGCTATGCGTTTGCAGCCCTGGTCAATTAAATGTTTGGTTGCCTGATATCCACATTTAAAATTATCAATTACTACAACAGTGCTATTATCGGTTGGTTCAACCCGATCGAAAAATACTATCGGAATGCCTTTTTTATGAAAAGGTTGGTAATGATCGAGATTTTTTGTGTCGAATGCTAATGATGCAATTAATCCATCTACGCGTTTATGAAATAAGTTAACGGCATTAGCGGCTTCTTTTGTATAGCTTTCTGATGAGTGTGCAATAATAATATCATAACCGGCTTCTGAAGTTACTTTTTCAATTCCTGCTAAAACGGAAGTAATAAAATTACTGTTTAATTCATGCACAATTACCCCGATGGTACTGGTTGATTTTTTACGAAGACTGCCTGCAAAAGTGTTGTATTGATAGCCAATTTCTCCGGCAGTTTTGAATACTTTTTTTTTGGTAAGCTTGTTTACAGCCGGATGGTCTTGTAAAGCTCTGCTTACAGTTGAGGTAGAAATGTTCAACTGCCTGGCAATATCATATATGGTAACATCTTTTTTGGGGGTCATAATTGCAATCGGTTGCGTAAATTTCTATATTTTGAACCAATTGACAAATTTTTATTTTTTTGAAGATGCTCTTACAATGAGTTCGGATCTTAGAATAACAATATTTGTTGTGCCGATATCGGCTATGCCTTTGAGGTGATTGATGAGGTTAGTGGCCGCAATTTGCCCCATAACATAGCCCGGGTAATTAATAGTAGTTAAATTAGGTTCTACTACTTTGCTGATGGGGTCGTTGTTAAATCCGGCAAACATAATGTCGGTAGGAATTTTATAGCCATGTTGTTTTAAATACAACATACAATAAGTGGCACAGGTATCGTTTGCGGCAAATACTGCGTCTGGTTTTTGAGTAAGCGAACAAATGTACTTTCCTGCTTCTGTACCTGCTTCATCGCTTAAATTGCTGAATCGTATCAGATTTTCGTGAACAGGTAGGCCTGCTTTTTTTAATGCTGCTTTATAGCCGGCTAATCGGTCGGCATATACATTGCGGGTAATATTTCCTCCCAAATGCATAATGCGTTTGCAACCCTGCTCAATCAAATGCGTAGTTATTTCAAATGCTGCTTTAAAATTATCGATCGAAATGCTCATGCAGTCAGATGTAGCCATTGTCCTGTCAAAGTAAATGATTGGAATTTTTTTCTGTAGAAAAGCGTTGAAGTGGTTTACGTTATTTGTATCTGATGCTAATGAAACCAGCACCCCGTCTACGCGGCTGTTGAACATGGTAATGGCGTTTGCAGCTTCTTTTTCGGTACTTTCCAGCGACTGACTGATGATAAGGTTATAGCCTTCTTCATTGGCAATACTTTCAATGCCTGCAATTACCGTTGACATAAAGTAGCTGTTCAAACGGGGTATAATTACACCGATAGTTTTGGTTTGTCGTGTCCGCAAATTACTGGCAAACATATTACTGCGGTACCCTAATGTTTTTGCGGCTTCTATAATTTTTTTCTTTGTTTTTTTGTTGATGGCAGGATGGTCTTTTAATCCGCGGCTTATCGTTGCCGCCGATAAGTTTAAATACCGTGCTATATCATATATAGTAACTTCTTTTTCAGGGGCCATGTTCAATAATATATAATTAGTAAGCGATACAAAGTAATTCTAATTTTTTTTAAATTTTTTTTGCAATCGGTTGCATTTTTTAAAATTCTTTTCTATATTCGTTTTGTCAAACGAATGCTTTTATAAAATTATGACCTGTTAAAAGGTTTGCTATTACCTAAAATGCTTGCATTATGAAAAGGTTTAGTTATCAATTAACCTGCTTCTTTTTGTTGCTGCTGCAAATTCATTTTGCTATCGCCCAATCTGCATCTTATTTAAATCCAGCTCTTCCTATACCTGTCAGGGTAAATGATCTTATCAGTCGCTTAACGCTTGAAGAAAAGGTATGTCAGATGATGAATAACAGCCCTGCTATTCCACGGTTAAACATACCTGCTTATAATTGGTGGAATGAAGCATTGCACGGCGTTGCCAGGTCTGGTGTTGCAACGGTATTTCCGCAAGCAATTGGTTTAGCTGCTACTTTTAATGATAGCCTTGCTTTTGCAGAGGCTACAGCCATTTCCGATGAAGCAAGGGCTATGTATGCTGCATCAATAAAACGTGGTATTTATGAACAATATGCAGGCTTAACTTTTTGGACACCCAATATCAATATTTTCAGAGATCCGCGTTGGGGAAGAGGGCAGGAAACTTATGGAGAAGATCCAACATTAACTGCAAAAATTGGGGTTGCATTTGTAAATGGGTTGCAAGGCAATAATCCCCAATATTTAAAAGTTGCTGCCTGTGCAAAACACTATGCAGTACATAGCGGACCGGAGCGTTTACGCCACTCGTTTAATGCGGTTGCTTCTATAAAAGATTTGAGAGAAACCTATTTGCCTGCTTTTAAAGCTTTGGTAAAAGATGCACATGTTGAGGCTGTTATGTGTGCATACAATAGTACGAATGGTGAGCCCTGTTGCACAAATACTTTTTTGTTGGATGATATATTAAGAAAGGAATGGAATTTTAAAGGGCATGTTGTTTCTGATTGTGGTGCAATTAGTGATATTTATGAAGGCCATCATTATGTTAAAACTGCCGCAGAGGCGGTAGCGCTTTCAGTTATAAAAGGCGTGAGTTTAGATTGTGGTGTTGAATATCCTGCATTGATTGATGCGGTTCACCAGCATTTAATTATTGAATCAACCATTGACAGTGCACTGGCTGAATTATTAACTACTCGTTTTAAACTGGGCATGTTTGATGGCGCAAATGCCAATCCGTATAACAAAATACCTGAGTCAGTAATTAATAGTCCGGCGCATCGTGCATTAGCCAAAGAAGTGGCCTTACAGTCTGTTGTATTACTAAAAAACAATGGTGTGCTGCCGCTCAAAAATAATTTACCGCGATATTTTATTACAGGGCCGAATGCTTCAAATGTTGATGTTTTATTAGGCAACTATTATGGTGTAAATAATAGGCTGGTTACATTTTTAGAAGGTTTTGCCGGCCATATTGCAACGGGTAGTCAGTTGCAATATAAAATGGGATGTTTATTAGACAGGCCATCTTCGAATCCAATTGATTGGACTACCGGTGATGCTAAAAATTCTGATGTAACCATTGCTGTATTAGGTGTTTCAGGATTATTGGAAGGCGAAGAAGGCGAATCAATTGCTTCTCCAACTTATGGTGATCGTTTAAATTATAATATCCCGCAAAATCAAATTGATTTCTTAAAAAAATTAAGAGAAGGCAATAAGAAGCCCATTGTTGTGATTGTTACAGGTGGTAGTCCAATGAATTTGTTAGAAGTGCATCAGTTGGCAGATGCGGTTTTATTGGCCTGGTATCCGGGTGAAGAAGGAGGTAATGCAGTAGCTGATATTGTTTTTGGAAAATCTTCACCATCAGGAAAATTACCTGTTACATTTCCTATGTCTTATGATCAATTACCGCCTTATGATGATTACAGTATGCAGGGCCGTACATATCGCTTTATGAAGTCAACACCCATGTATCCATTTGGTTTTGGATTGAGTTACACTCATTTTTCATATAACAAGCCGGTTGTTAGTAAATCAAATATTCAGGCAAAAGACAGTATTCAATTTACTGTTACAGTTCAAAATACCGGCAAATATGATGGTGCTGAAGTGGTGCAATTATATGTTCAACATAAAGATGCCCCTGCAGATGCGCCGGTTTATGCTTTAAAAGCATTTAAAAAAATTAATCTTCGTGCTGGTGCATCTCAAAAAGTTTCATTTATAATAAGCCCGGATATGTTGGAATTGGTAAATGAGAAAGGTGAATCATATTTACCGAAAGGAACCATTGATATTTATGCAGGAGGCTCCTTGCCGGATAAACGAAGCATTGAACTAGGTGCTTCTAAACCAGCATCTCTTTCTATAATCTCAAATTAAATTTTATTTCCTTATTAACTAATTTAGTTATGCCATATAATTTCAATTCGAGCTAATAATTTAAAAAAATAAATAAACTGAACCACTCAGTAAAGAGAAATAAATAAATACCAAAACAAATAATTATGAAAAAAATGATTGCTCAAAAAATGAAGCAACTGCCAGGCAGGTTAATACGGCAGTTTCATTTCTCATTTTCATTAGCCATATTCTCAACTTTTTTATTGATTGTTTCCACTCAGCCACTTTATGCTCAAAATAATGAGTCAAGAAAAATTGTGAAAGGGGTTGTAGTAAATGAAAAGAATGAACCGGTTGTAGGTGCCTCTGTTACTGTTCAGGGATTAAAAGTTGGCACTACTACAAACGAGCGGGGTGCATTTTCACTTTCTGTTCCTGAAGAGTCAACTTTAGTAATAAGTTATGTTGGTTATCAAAACAAGTTTATTGATATCAACAAAAATACATCTGATATTTCTATTCAATTGCAATCTGCCAATAATGATTTAGATCAGGTGGTAGTAGTTGGTTATGGAACACAACGTAAGCGTGATGTTACCGGATCTGTATCTTCTGTAAATGAACAGGCTTTAAGGGATGTACCGGTTGCCAATATGCAACAAGCCTTACAAGGTAAAGCAGCGGGTTTAGAAATACAGACAGTAGGAACCAAGCCAGGTTCAGGTGCGCAAATCCGTATCCGTGGTACAAGGTCAATCAGTGGTTCGAATGATCCGTTATTGGTATTAGATGGTATTCCCTATGATGGTAGTTTAAATGATATTAATCCCGATGATGTTGCTTCGGTAGAAATATTGAAAGATGCTTCGGCTACAGCCATTTATGGATCAAGGGGTGCAAATGGAGTATTGTTGGTTACTACCAAACGTGGAAAAGCCGGTGCTACCAGAGTTTCTTACAGTGGCTATTATGGTATTGGAACCGTATCTAATAAATATCCTGTATTTAATGCGGCCGAATATCAGGCTATGCGCAACATCTCTCCATGGAATCAGGGTTATGAGCCGGAAGAACTGGCATATATGGCTGCGGGTAAATCTACTGACTGGCAGAATCTGATGTATCAAAATTCTCATAAAACAGATCAAAATATTACTGTATCAGGGGGAACGGCTAATGGTAGTACCTTTTCGCTCGGTGGTGGTTATTATAACGAAACTGCATTATTACCCGGACAGGATTTTACCCGTTATTCTGTTAGAGCAACCATCGACTCAAAAGTAGGTAATAGAATAAAAATTGGTTTAAATACCATGAACAGTGTGGGTGTTACCAACGGTTCTCAATTTGTGAATCCCATGTTCCCTATATTAGCTTTAAGCCCTTTAATGCCGGCTTATGATAGCACCGGAAAAATAATTACTGCACCTAATGGCAATAATGATGACAGACAAATTCAATACAGCCCCTTGTTGCTTAAACACAATAACAATAGCTGGGTTGACAGAGTAAGAAGATTAAGAACTTTTAATAGTTTGTATGCTGAATATCAGATCATGCCCGGTTTAAAATACCGCGCCAATATTGGGTTAAATTATACACAGGAAGAAGATGATCAGTTTCAGGCATCAGATGATCCTACCGGCATCAATCCCAGTTATTTCCGACCTCAAAAAGGGAATACTGCTTATGTAAACAATGCCGAAGCCTGGGGCTATACTGTTGAAAATATATTAACCTATGATAAATCAATCAAAAAACATCGTTTTAATTTTACAGGTCTGTATAGTATTCAGGAGTACCACACACATAATACTTCTGTAAGCAAAGATTCAATTACCGATAATTTTTCTCAATTCTATGCTTTAGGCCTGTCAAATCCTACACCTGCACCTGTTGTAAGCGGAGGTGAGCAGTCATGGGCACTGATATCTTACATGGGGCGTTTAAATTATAATTATGATAATCGGTATATGCTAACGCTCACCGGCAGGATAGATGGTTCTTCAAGATTAGCCAACGGGCATAAATGGCATCAGTATCCTGCGGTTTCTGCAGGTTGGAATTTGAATAATGAACAATTTTTTAGAAACAGCAAATTTTTATCCAATAACTTTTCTAATTTGAAACTGAGGGCGGGATTTGGTCAAACCTCTAACCAGTCCATTAATCCTTATTCATCATTAGGACTGGTTTCTAATAATAATGGTTTGGCAAACCCGGGAAATGTAATTCGTTATAATTACGGACCAACTGTTGTAACAGGATACAATGTTTCGGCATTGCCTAATCCAAACTTAGACTGGGAATATACCAAAACAGTTAACGTGGGTATTGATTTTGGAATTTTGAAAAACAGGATTACCGGATCAATTGAATATTACCACCAACACACCGATAAAATTTTATATAGTGTGGTGTTGCCTCCAACTTCAGGTGTTTCAGGAAATTATACAACCAATGTAGGATCTATGCAAAATCAGGGTATGGAATTTACCGTCTCTACCATCAATATTCAAAACAGGCATGGGTTTAGCTGGACAACTGATTTGAATTTATTCTTCAATCAGAACAAGCTGCTTAGCTTAAGTAGTGGAATAGCACAGGATATTGCCAATCAGTTATTTGTTGGTTATTCCATGACAGCAATTTATGATTATAAAAAGTTGGGAATCTGGCAGAAAAATGAAGCTGCACGAGCTGCGCAATATGGTTCTGTTCCCGGTCAAATTAAGTTAGAAGACCATAGCGGACCTGGTGGAAAACCGGATGGTAAAATTGATGCGAATAATGACAGATATGTAATTGGCAATGGTGATGCAAAATTACAAGGCGGTATGACCAATCGGTTTGCCTATAAAAATTTCGATTTGTCGATTGTAGTGTACGCTCGATTTGGCGGGTTATTGGTGAGTCAGATTCATCAGCCTGTTGCTTCTTATTTAACGGTAATGGATGGTAAAAGAAATGGTATTAAAGTAGATTACTGGACACCAACCAACCCAACCAACTGGTTTCCCGAGCCATCAACATCCATCAGCCCAATTAGTACTGCGTGGACAACACTCGGTTATTACAATGCTTCTTTTGTTCAAATTAGAAGCATCAATCTGGGATATAGCTTTGGAGATCGCATGCTGAAAAGAGTTAATGCACAGTCAATTCGCTTGTATTTCACAGTAGATAATGTTGGTTTTCTTTTCTCTCCCTATAAAAACCAAACCGGTATTGACCCGATTGGTACCAATGTAGGTAATGCAGGAGTGGGAAATCCGGGAAATTTAAGAAGCGGTAATAATGGCATGGTTACCATTAATGCCAGTACACCACTTCCCAGAAATTTTATTGTAGGTGCCAATATTAGCTTTTAATATTTAAAATAATATATATGAAATCATTGTATAAAATTTCAGTCATATCAGCTGCTTTGGTTGCTATGTTAAGTGTTGGGTGTAGTAAAAAGTTACAAGAGCACCCTTACACAGTTTTTACGGTAGATTATTTTAAAACACCTACCGGATTACAAAGTGCTGTTAATGCTTTATACTCCGGTATGCGCTTTAATTACGGCCCAGAAGGTGCAGTAGGTATTACCTGTGACGGAACAGATGAATGGACCTATGCAGACCAGCCAAGAACCGGTGCCGGTGGTACTGCTGATTATTTAACGTTAGGTAATTATACGTTAGATGCTTCTAACGGCGCCATATTGACGCCTTGGAACAGAAATTACTCGAATATTAATTTAGCCAATGCAGTGATTGATTTAGCCCCAACTGTAAACATGGATACCACCATTCGTAATGGAATTGTTGCCCAGGCGCGTTTTCTCCGTGGGTTATACTATTTGTTATTGGTTGAACAATTTGGTGCAGTACCTACTGATTTAGGTGCAGGCGATTTGCATTTTAACGCAACTCCATATCAAGGGTTTAATCGCTTACCTACCGCCGATTTGCTGGTAAAAAATTATCAAGCCATGATTAATGATTTTACCTATGCTACACAGTACTTGCCCTACCAGCGCCCGGCCAATGCATTCAAACTTTCAAAAGCGGCAGCTTATTTAATGCTGGCACGAACCTATATTTTTAGAGCATATTCTGCCGCAAAACAAAGTTCTGATTTTGCAAATGCTTATAATGCCGCAATGGAAGTAATTAATAATCAGGCTAAGTACGGAACATCTTTACTGCAAAATTTTGCTGATGTGAATAGAGAAGGGAATGAATATAATCCGGAAATATTGTATTCGGTTGAAAGGATTCCCGGTGATAATAACGACAATGAAGTAGGTAATCCATCAGGCATTGGAGGCGGTAAAGGTGTAGATGCAAGCAATGATTTTACTCCCGATTATACTACGGTTAAATCACCTAAGGCAAATTCATCTACTGCGCCATGTGCAACAAGAACTGTATTATATGGCAGGCCAATTAGAAGGTTTTGCCCTACAGCATGGTTATATAATGTTGCTTTTGCTGATAAATTGAATGATAGCAGATATGATGGCAGCTTTAGAACGGTATGGCTGGCAACCCAGGCAGGTGGCGGTTTTAATGTAGGTGATACCGCTTTTGTTTTGGCATATACCAATGCAATGGCCGATTCTATGAATGCCATTCCAAAACCTTACAGGGTAATTGCTCCGAGAGAGTTTTATATTATTGGAGGTACCACCACCCAAAATATTTATCCTTCTTTACGCAAATATGAAGACAGTAAAAAAATGCAGGCCAATGATGCGGGCGGACGCCCATTTCCTGTTGCAAAATTATCTGAATTGTATTTATTGGCTGCTGAGGCTGCTTTTCAAACCGGAAAGGTTAATCAGGCAGTTACACTTATCAATGTAATTCGGGAGAGAGCTGCTTACAGGCCCGGTTTATCTGCATCCGACTTATCAGCCCGTGTAGTTGCAATGGATATCAATGCATCGCAGGTAACACTTGATTTTATTTTAGATGAAAGAACCAGAGAATTATGCGGCGAAAGCCTAAGATGGCCCGATCTGGCCATGCGCGGTAAATTGGTGCAGCGTGTACAATTGTATAATCCGGATGGTGCCGCAAATATTCAACCATTTCATACACTCAGGCCTATTCCTCAAAGTCAGTTGAATGCTACTGCTGATGCAAATAGGGCACAATATCAAAATCCGGGTTATTAATTTTTTTAAATAAGAAAACAAATTATATGAAAAAAGTATTGCTTTATATAGCCTTGCCGATTTGCTGTTATGCAGGATTATCTTCCTGCAAAAAGGTTCCGGTAAATAATATCATGAATCTGGGCAATTATTCAGATACATCCGGATTGATTAAAGCAGCAGCCACAGCAGATGGTTTTCCGTTTGGGTTGGCAATTGATTACACCCCTATGTTGAATAATCCGGTTTATGCCGGAACAGTTACCCGGGAAGCAAATAGTGTAACGTTTGGTTATCAAATGAAGCATGGCGCTATTGTTCAAAATGATGGTAGTTTAAATTATACCAATACAGATGCACTGGTGAATGCATGTGTAAATGCAGGTTTACAAATTTATGGACATACTTTAGGCTGGCATCAAAACCAAAACGCTACTTACTTAAAAAGTTATGCTGGTATTACAATTCCTGCAGCAACTGAATTACTGGCGAATCCCGGTTTTGAGTTGGGCAATGCAACTTCTTTTAGTAACTGGTCAACTTATAATGCATCTAACGGTGCTACCATTTCTGTAACAACAACCCCGAGCCAAGTGCATAGTGGTACACGTGCAATGATGGTGGTTAATCCTGTTGCCAACCCTGGTAGTCAATGGAAAGTTCAGGTAGCCAGTGATTTGTTTAATACAACGGTTGGTCATCAATATACCGTTTCTTATTGGGTATATGCAGCAGCTGCGGGTGGTTCTATCCGTCTTTCTACCCAAACCAGTGGCGGTGGTTCTGCCCAATATCAGGGAGATCAGACCATTGGCACAAGCTGGCAATTAATTACCTGGACAATCACTGCAAACTCACCTCAAACCAGAATTTTGTTTGACATGGGGCAAGCCGCTAATACCTATTATATTGATGATGCCAGTGTAAAGCAGGTAATAGCAGCGCCATCAGGCTCGCAAATTGCGGTGAAGTTAGATTCGGCACTCAATAATTTTATTACCAATACAGTTACCCGATATAAAGGAGTGGTAAAAGCCTGGGATGTTATCAATGAATTATTTGCCGATAATGGTACATTGCGCAATAACAGTAATACTTCTATAACAGGATCGGATGTTTTGGTTTGGTCAAATTATATGGGAAATACTTATCCTCTGCATGCATTTCAGTATGCACAAGCGGCAGATCCTAATGCCTTATTGTTCATAAACGATTATGGTTTAGAATCTAATTCAGTAAAATTAGATTCGTTGATTTCGTATGTTAAATTTTTAAAAGCAAATGGTGCAAAAGTAGATGGCATTGGAACACAAATGCATATTGCCTGGAATACCAGTTATGCAGGTATTGATGCTATGTTCCAAAAACTGGCAGCTACCGGCTTATTGATTAGAATTTCAGAATTAGATGTTCGTATTAATCCGAATGATAAAACCGGATTTATGCCAACCTCACTATTTTATGGTTATCAGGCCGATATGTATAATTATGTTGTAAACGCTTATTTAAAATATATTCCCAAAGCACAACGCTATGGCATTACAGTTTGGGGCGTTGATGATCCTGAAAGTTGGATTATCACATCTCAGAAAAAAGTTGATAACCCATTATTATTTGATGCCAATTTTGCAAGAAAACCTGCATATAGTGGATTTTTAAATGCACTTAAAGCACAACAATAATAATTCATGCAAATGATTTAACCGTGCATATATTAAGTAAGATAAGTTAACATGGCAATATACCCCCTTTGCCTGTTAGCTTATCTTTTACTTACAAACAATATTCAATAAAACAAATAGTAGTTGAATAGTCTCCCCCAAAAATTTTGTGTACAAAACTCCTTATCGCTTTATCTTTATGCATCAGTAGTCGTTTAGTAACTGCCGATGATTCTTCATCGGCATATTTTATAAAATAATTCCTGTTCATCTATGAATCAACAATATTTCATGCAACAAACCATGCGTTGGTTTGGTCCAACTGACCCTGTAAGTTTACAAGATATCAAACAAGCCGGCTGTAGCGGTGTAGTAACGGCACTGCATCATATTCCGGTAGGTGATGTTTGGTCTGTTGATGCCATTCTGGAAAGAAAAAAGATGATTGAGGCTGTTGGCCTTAAATGGACTGTTGTAGAAAGTTTACCCGTGCATGAGGCTGTCAAAAAGCAGAAAGGAAATTTCGAAATATACATTACTAATTATAAAAAAAGCCTTGAAAACCTTTCTCAATGTGGCTTAGAGGTAATTACCTATAATTTCATGCCCATATTAGACTGGATGCGCACAAATGTAAATTATACCATGCCCGATGGCAGTAAAGCCTTGTATTTTAACCGACTGGCTTTTATTGCATTTGATTTATTTATGTTGCAAAGGCCCGGCGCAGCAGCAGAATATACAGCTATTGAAAAAGAAAATGCATGGCACACATTTCAATCAATGAATGAGGAAGAGAAACAAACACTTTTTAATAATACCCTGCTTGGGTTGCCCGGAAGTGAGGAAAGTTTTACACCCGAACAAATTTTAAAAGCACTTCAGGAATATAAAGCGATTGACGCTTTAAAATTAAAGCAACATTTATTTTACTTTTTGCAGCAAATTGTTCCGGTTGCCGAATCAACAGGTTTAAAATTGGCTATTCATCCTGATGATCCACCTTACCCGATGCTTGGTTTGCCCAGAATAGTAAGCACTGAAGCCGATGTGGCAGATTTACTGACGGCAGCACCCTCATCTGCCAATGGTATTTGTTTCTGTACCGGATCATTTGGTGTAAGGGCTGATAATGATTTAGTAGCCATGATTGAGCATTTTGCAGGTCATATCCATTTTATTCATCTCCGCAGCACAAAACGAGATGCGGATGGTAATTTTTATGAAGCCAATCATTTAGAAGGAGATGTAGATATGTATGCTGTTGTAAAAGCATTGTGGGATATAATGCAAAAACGTAAAATAAGTATCCCCATGCGACCCGACCATGGGCACCAAATGTTAGACGATTTAAAAAAGACAACTTATCCTGGCTATTCGGCAATAGGGCGTTTACGAGGTTTGGCTGAATTACGTGGATTGGAATTGGCTATTTCACGCATATAATACATTAACTACTTTTACAATAGCAAAAACGTTTCTGTTTTGGGTATCGCCAAAAATTGTTCGAGAAATTTTTCCGGTGGGGCTGTTAATTTTCGTGTTGATGTATCCATCCATGCACCATCAATATTAATGATGGCATGCAATGTTCCATTTTCGTTCTTTAATTCATGTTGTAAATTCCAACGGTCGCCACTTGCCGTAGCTGAACGCATTTGTAAGTTAACTTGTATTACATCATTAAAATGAATTTCTTTTTTAAAAATGGCTTCTTCTCTAAAAAGAATAGGACCTAGATGGTGTTGCAAAAGTAATTGTGGCGTTAAACCGGTTTCGTTCAAATAGCACATTCTTACATAAGCACCCCAATCATAATAAACACTATGCCTAACATGAAAATTAGGATCTAAATCGCTCCAACGAATTGTAACATGCTTTAAATATGTTTCCATTTTTTTCAATCAAATTAATCAATTCTCTGTTTTCAAAAAAATATTTGTACAGGTATACATTTCTGTTTTTTAATAAAATTTCTGTTAGAGATTACATTTGGCGATGCACCCATCCCGATGATTGGGGAGTAGCTACTTTAAATATTAGTGGCAATGATACTACGCTTAAAAATTTAACTATTCAAAATACCTATGGGTTTGAAATTAATACAAGTATAGTATACTGTGCTTCAGTTACCATTGAGAACTTTTCAAAAAAAATCAGGAAAGATGGGCATCAAATGGCACTTAGAACATTTGCTACAACAAGGCTAAAAGTAATCAACTGTATTTTAAAAGCATTTGGTGGTGATACGGTCAGCCCAAGGAGTGTAACTGATGGTATGTTTTATTTTAAAGATTGTACCATGATGGGTGGGGTTGATTTTTATTGTCCACGTGGATGGGCTTATGCAGAAAATTGTACTTTTATAGCCACTAGGGCCCTGCCAGTATTTGGCATGATGGCTCTGCGAATGAAGATGCTAAAACCGTATTGAAAAATTGCTGCTTTGAAGGATATAATGGTTTTATGTTAGGAAGGTTTTATAAGGATGTCAATTCTATTTAATAAGTTGCCATTTTGCAGCCAATATGGCAACCTATTATTTAGTACCCACCCCATAAGGTAATTCAATGGGGCTATCGGGTGTATTACTATAACTGCCACAAATCTGGTGGAGATTGTGAATGGTTTAAAAATAATTTACAAACCGCAAAAGGGTTTCCGTTAGCAAAAGATATTACTCCGCATTGGGTATTTGGCGATAAATGGAATCCAGTTAAAAATTAAAAGTATATGAAATTATCAAAAAAAACATTAGCAAAAATTCGAAAAATAAGTGGCCTGTCATTGCCGGATGAAACCATATTTTCATTACCTGAAAAAATTATTCAGTTTGGTACCGGAGTGCTTCTCAGAGGCTTACCCGATTATTTTGTAGATAAGGCAAATAAGCAGGGTAAATTTAATGGCAGAATTGTTGTTATAAAATCAACACAATCAGGTACAACTGATGCATTTACGGATCAGGATGGTTTATATACCATTGCGGTACGAGGCATTGAAAATAATACTATAATTGATGAATATTGGGTAAATGCAGCCATCAGTCGTGTGTTAAATGCAAATGATGCATGGAGCGAAATTTTATCCTGCGCTGCAAATCCTGCGCTGCAGATTGTTATTTCTAATACCACGGAGGTGGGGATTGCATTAATGAAGGATGATGATATTTTTGCCGCTCCGCCGACCTCATTTCCAGGTAAATTATTGGCATTTTTATATCACCGTTACACAATTTTTAATGGTAGCCATGAAAGTGGAATGGTGATAATTCCGACTGAACTGATTGTAAATAATGGAAAAAAATTAAAAGAAATTGTGCTTGAGTTAGCACATATCAATCATTTAAATGAGGGGTTTATTCAATGGCTGCATGAATCGAACGATTTTTGTAATTCTTTGGTAGATAGAATTGTGCCCGGCAAATTACCACAACAAGAAGCGCAATTTGCAACTGCGCAATTAGGCTATCAAGATGAATTGATGATTATGAGTGAAGCTTATCGCTTATGGGCTATTGAAACATGCAGTGATAGAACTAAAGCCATTTTATCATTTGCCGAAGCCGATAGTGGCGTTATAATTGATGAAGATATTACCATGTATCGTGAGTTGAAATTGCGTTTATTGAATGGTACACACACCTTTTCTTGCGGGTTGGCTTTTTTGGCAGGTTTTGATACGGTAAAAGAAGCTATGGGCAACCGAATTTTCACAGCATTTATTACGAATTTGATGTTATATGAAATTGTGCCGGTAATATTAAGCGAAAAGTTAACGCAACAAAAAGCTAAACAATTTTCTTTACAAGTAATTGATCGTTTTAAAAACCCTGCTATTGCACATCATTGGATTAGTATTACCATGCAGTACACTTCTAAAATGAAAATGCGAAATGTTCCAATCGTCTCAAAGTATTTGCTACAATTTAAATCTATACCCAAATTAATGGCATTGGGTTTTGCCGGTTATCTATTATTTATGAAAACACAATTAAATAATGCAGGTCAGCCAATTCAGGAACAATATCAGCAACAGTATATTGTGCAGGATGATTATGCCATTCAAATACATAAGCTTTGGGTTGAAACAAGTAGTTTGGATTTGTTAATACAAAAAATATTAAGCGATCAACAATTTATGGATATGGACGTTGCCACAATTCCCGATTTTGTTTGTCAGGTAAAATCTTATCTAACCGATTTATTGAAGGGAAATGTATTACAGGTAATTGAAAATATTGTACAAGAGCAAAACGTATATACGTTGATTTAAATAACATGTTATGAAAAACGCTGTCATAAAAATACATCCAAAAGATAATGTAATAGTAGCATTGCGTGATTTGAAAAATGGCGAGGTGGTTTCGTTTCAGGAAGAAAAATACAGAGTAACAGAAAATATTCCGGCAAAACATAAATTTTTTATACATGATATGCAACCGGGCGATGCTGCTATTATGTATGGGGTAATGGTAGGAAAAGCACAGCAATTTATACCTTCAGGTGCATTAATGACTACTACTAATTTAAAACATGCAGCCGAGCCTTATAAGTATAGAAAAACCCATTATCAATGGCAGGCACCTGATGTTACTGCTTTTAAAAGCACTACCTTTAATGGATATCATAGAAGCGATGGCAGTGTTGGAACAGCAAATTATTGGCTGTTCATTCCAACTGTGTTTTGTGAAAATAGGAATTTAGATGTAATAAAAGAGGCACTTCAGGAACCGTTAGGATATGCTGTTACCGATAAATATAAAATATTTACACAGCACTTAATTGATGCTTATGAAAAAAATGAAAGTATTGATGAGGTAGTTTTCAATAATATCTCAATATCATCTGAGAAACGGTTATTCAAAAATGTAGATGGTATAAAGTTTTTAAATCATCAGGGTGGCTGCGGCGGCATTCGTCAAGATGCTGCTGTATTGGGTAAATTATTAGCTGCCTATGCCAATCATCCAAATGTAGGTGGCGTAACCGTAATAAGTTTAGGTTGCCAAAATCTTCAATTAAAGGAATTATTATCAGAAATTAAATCCTATACCCCCAACTTCGAAAAACCACTTTTTGTTTTTGAACAGCAGCAAATTGGTAATGAAAGTAAGCTCATTTCAGAAGCCATCCGGGCTACTTTTAAAGGGCTGATGCAAATCAATGAAATTGGTAGAAAGCCTGCACCGTTGTCTAAACTTACATTGGGTGTTAAATGTGGTGGAAGTGATGGATTCAGTGGTATTTCTGCAAACCCGGCAGTTGGTTATTGTGCCGATCTGTTGGTTGCTTTGGGAGGCAAAGTTTTGTTGGCCGAATTTCCTGAATTGTGCGGAGTAGAGCAAGAGTTGATTGATAGGGTGAACAATGAAACCATAGCCCAAAAATTTATTGATTTAATGCAATCATATAGTGCCGCTGCATTAAAAGTGGGTTCTGGTTTTCATATGAATCCATCTCCGGGAAATATCAAAGACGGCTTGATAACAGATGCTATTAAAAGTGCAGGCGCTGCCAAAAAAGGAGGCACATCACCCATTGTAGACGTACTCGATTATACTGAAAAAGCTGTTAAACCCGGATTGAGTTTGGTTTGCACACCGGGTAATGATGTAGAAGCAACTACAGGAAAAGCCGCGAGTGGTGCTAATTTAATTTTATTTACAACAGGATTGGGTACGCCAACCGGCAATCCGGTTTGTCCCGTTATTAAAGTATCCAGTAATACCGCTTTAGCACAAAAAATGCAAGATATTATTGATATTAATACCGGTCCCGTTATTGAAGGTGATTTAACCATTGAACAGATGGGTACACAAATTTTAGAATATTGTATTAAAGCAGCCAGTGGTGAAGTAATACCAAAAGCAGTTTTACTGAATCAGGATGACTTTATTCCCTGGAAGCGGGGTGTAAGTTTGTAATACAATCTTACATCGTGTATTACAGATGAATAAAAAATTACGATTAATTGAAAGTTCAAATACATGAATATGAAACCATTTTTAGATGAGGATTTTTTATTGCACAATAAATCTGCAGTAAAATTATACCACAATTTTGCAAAACCAATGCCTATCATCGATTATCACTGCCATTTGTCACCTCAACAAATTGCAGACGATGTAAGGTTTAAAAATATTACACAAATTTGGCTATATGGTGATCATTATAAATGGAGAGCCATGCGCACCAATGGTGTGGATGAGCAATTTTGCACAGGCAATGCTTCTGATAAAGATAAATTTACGCAATGGGCTGCTACTGTTCCTTACACCTTACGAAATCCATTGTATCATTGGACGCACTTGGAACTGAAACGTTATTTTGGCGTTACTGAAATATTGAACGAACATTCTGCAGATCGTATTTATGAACAATGCACGGCTTTGTTACAGCAACCTGATTATTCAGTAAAAAGTTTGTTGCGTAAAATGAATGTATATACCGTATGTACTACCGATGATCCTGTAGATACACTTGAATATCACCAGAAGTTAAAAAATGATGGCTTCGAAATTCCTATCTTACCTGCATTTCGTCCTGATAATGCCATGAACGTGGCAGATCCCGAAAAGTTCAATAGTTATCTTAAAAAATTAGAAGGGGTAACCAATATTTCAATTTCTTCATTCGATGATTTTTTATTTGCATTACAAAATAGACATGATTTTTTTGCTTCAATGGGTTGTGGTGTAAGTGATCATGGGTTAGAAGAAATTTATGCAGAAGATTTTACCGGTTCTGAAATTGACAGTATTTTCAATAAAGTACATTCAGGCAAACATTTAAATGATTTGGAACAACGTAAGTTTAAATCTGCTATGTTGGTTCATTTTGCAGAATGGAATTGGGAAAAAGGATGGATACAACAATATCATCTGGGAGCATTACGCAACAATAATTCTCGTATGTTAGCCACATTAGGCCCCGATACCGGTTGGGATTCTATTGGTGATTTTCAACAAGGAAAAAACTTATCTAAGTTTCTTGGAAAATTAGATAACGATGACCGATTGGCGAAAACCATTTTATACAACTTAAATCCTGCCGACAATGAATTAATGGCAACAATGGTGGGCAATTTTAATGATGGCTCTGTTGCAGGTAAAATTCAGTTTGGTGCTGCATGGTGGTTTCTTGATCAAAAAGACGGAATGGTGAAACAAATCAATGCACTATCAAATATGGGTTTGTTAAGTCGTTTTGTGGGTATGCTTACAGATTCAAGGAGTTTTTTATCTTATCCGCGGCATGAATATTTCAGAAGAATTTTATGTAATTTGTTTGGGGAAGAAATTGAAAATGGTGAACTGCCGAATGATATTCCATGGATTGGAAAAGTTATTCAGGACATTTGCTTTTACAATGCTAAAAATTATTTTAACTGGTAAAAAACGAATAATGGAATTTGAATTTACATTACACTTCTCTTGTTCATTAAAACCTTGTTGTCAATTTGTTTAGTATAATACTTTTATGAAAAAAATATTGTGCTTTGGTGAATTATTATTAAGAATGTCGCCCCAATCAAATGGCGTTTGGTTACGGCAACATCAACTGTCTGTTTATGCGGGCGGAGCCGAATTAAATGTAGCATATGCGCTGGCTCAATGGAATATGCCGGTAGCTTATTGTACGGCATTGCCGGATAATTTTTTAGCGAAAGATATTATTCAGGGTTTAAAGAATGATGGCATTGATACCACCCATATTCAGATGCAAGGTAAACGGATAGGGCTTTACTTTCTAGAACGGGGTACTGATGTTAAAAATAAACACGTTTATTTTGATCGGGAATTTTCTTCATTTGCTACTTTACAGCCCGGTACCATTCATTGGGAAAAAGTGCTTGAAGAAATTAACTGGCTACACTTTTCAGCCATTGTTCCTGCATTAAATGATACTGTTGTAAGGGTTTGTGAAGAAATGTTGCAAGTAGCTTCGCAAAAAAATATAACTATTTCACTGGATTTAAATTTTAGAGCATCGCTTTGGCAAAATAATCGAAATCCGGCAAATATTGTTCCTGTTTTGGCTAAGTACTGCAACGTGATAATGGGTAATATTTGGTCGGCTAATACTTTATTAGGTGCCCCGCTTCAACTATCAGGGCAAGAAGATGTTGAAAAGTCAGTCTATCTTACGCATGCAGTTTCAACCGCTGAATATATTTTACAGCATTTTCCTAAATGCCATACCGTTGCCAATACATTTCGTTTCGACACATTCAATGGAGGCATACAATACTATGGTACATTGTACACAAATGGACAATTATATGTTTCAGCTAATATGCATTGTACAAGTGTAAAAGATAAAGTAGGCAGTGGCGATTGTTTTATGGCAGGATTAATTTTTGGGTTAATTCAGCAGAAAGACCCACAAACTATTCTCAATTTTGCTGCAGCTGCTGCATTCGGTAAATTGCAGGAAATGGGCGATACAACCCGACAAACTATTGCAGACATACAAAAAACAATACAACAATATGCATAATCGTAAACAAGCAGCTTCTATCATTACATCACAAGGTATATTGCCGCTATACTATCATGCTGATGCAGAATTAACCATTGCTATTGCGCATGCATTATACAAAGGTGGTATAAGAGCCATTGAATTTACCAATAGGGGCGAAAATGCGTTGCAAAATTTTAAAATACTGGTATCAGAGCGTAATTGCACTATGCCCGACTTATTATTATGTATAGGAACCATTACCACGCCACAGGATGCAAATTTATTTATTGAAGCAGGTGCTGATGTATTGATTAGCCCGGTATTTGATGCTGATGTTTCTGATGTGGCCTACATCAACAAAATATTATGGATTCCGGGATGCATGACGCCTACCGAAATTCATATTACATATTCAGCAGGATGGTCTTTAGTAAAACTTTTTCCGGGTAATGTTTTACAGCCTCATTATATACAGGCAATTCGACCATTATTTCCCTCCATCGATTTTTTGGTTACCGGAGGTGTTGAAACCGATGCAGAAAATATAAGGGCATGGCTAAAAGCCGGTGCCGTTGGTGTAGGTATGGGTAGTAAACTGATCACATCTGCTTTCATTCAAGAAAAAAAATTTGATGCGCTTACCAGTTTGGTTCAAGATATACTTTACATCATTCAACAATTTAAACAAACTGCATGATAAAGAATAAAATTGGTAAATATCGGTGGACTATTGTTGCATTACTCTTTTTTTCTACAACCATCAACTATATGGATCGTCAGGTAATTGGGTATTTGAAACCTATTTTATCAGATAAATATGGATGGTCGAATTCTGATTTTGCAATGATTACTGCCTGGTTTACTGCTTTATATGCAGGTGTAACAGTTTTTGCAGGCGCCATTATAGATAAAATTGGTACCAAATTAGGATTAGCGCTTTCTTTGAGTTTCTGGTCTGTTATGGGTATGCTCAATGCTTTATGTGGCGGTGCAGTTTATCAACATGTAATTGTAAGAAGTTTATTTGGCATTGGTGAAGCCGGTAATTTCCCTGCTTCTATTAAAACAGTAGCCGAATGGTTCCCCAAAAAAGAACGAGCACTTGCAACTGGAATCTTTAATAGTGGCGCCAATGTAGGTGCAATGATTGCTGCATTACTCGTTCCCTGGTTAGCTGCAAATACCTGGTTCAATGGTCAGGTAGAAGGCTGGCGCATGGCATTTTTATTTACGGGTGCCATTGGTTTAATCTGGTTAATATTTTGGTTTGTATTGTATGATACACCGGCAAAGCAAAAAAAATTATCTGAAGCTGAATTTGCATATATACATAGTGATGATATACCAAGTAGCAGTGATGATGTAATAAAAGAAAAAATACCATGGATAAAATTGCTGACTTACCGGCAAACCTGGTCATTTTTTATAGGAAAATTTTTGACGGATGGTGTTTGGTGGTTTTTATTATTTTGGTTACCTGATTATATGAAAAAGCAATTTAACATGCAAGGTGAAGCAATTATGTTGCCATTATTCACAGTTTATGGAGTGGCTATTATAGGAAGTGTAGCCGGCGGGGGATTCCCGATGTATTTTATTAATAAAGGTATGGAAACCTTTAAAGCCAGAATGAAAGCAATGTTGCTCATTGCTTTGTTGCCAATTGTTTTAATTGTAACACAATATTTTGGTGATGTTGCTTTGTTTGGTAATAACGCATATATTTATGCGCTCATCGTAATTTGTATTGCTGCTGCGGCACATCAGGCATGGTCGGCCAATATATTTACAACTGTATCCGATTTGTTTCCTAAAAAAGCAGTGGGATCAGTTACAGGAATTGGTGGTTTAGCAGGTGGGATAGGAGGTGTATTAATGCAGTTGTTAGCAGGCTGGTTAACAGATGCTTTTAAAAACAATCCACAATCTGCTTATTTAATTTTATTTTTGGTATGTGCCTTTGCTTACATTTTTGCTTGGTCAATCATGAAAGTGTTGGTACCCCGATTTAAACCGATTACCGATTTGTAAATGTTACAGCTATGCGTTCATCATTTTTTCTCCTTGTAATTTTTTGTCAAATAACTTTTATGCTCTCAGCGCAACAACGTATTTATTTATACAACAACAATGAAACAGGTATTGTAAATAACGGATTCGATTCTGTTAGGCCATATATGGAATATTACCGGGCAATTGGTTCAGGCTCAGCAAAAACAGCCATTTTGATTTGTCCGGGTGGTGCTTACACACACCTGGCCTGGGAAAAAGAAGGTGTATTGCCGGCACATTTTTTTAATACACATGGTATTGATGTATTTGTATTGTATTATCGATTAAACAATGAAGCGCAACAAGGGCATCGATATCCGGCGCAATACAATGATGCTAATAAGGCTTTGTATTATATTCATGAACATGCTGCAACATTTGGTATCCGGAAGGACAGAATTGGCGTTATGGGTTTCTCTGCAGGCGGTCATTTAGCAGCTACCATTTCTACCTTAAATCCAATGAATGCAAATACAATTACTCCGGCTTTTTCAATTTTGGTATATCCTGTTATTACAATGGAATCTCCTTTTGTTCATGCCTACAGCCGAAAAATGCTTTTAGGTGAACACCCTGCTCAGGCTTTAATAGATAGCCTATCAGCAGAAAAAAATATCACTGCAAAAACACCTCCTGCTATCCTTTTTCATGCCAATGATGATACTTCGGTTCCTGTTCAAAACAGTTTAATGTATTATGAGCAATTGCATGCGCATCATGTTCGAGCCTCACTTTTTATTTATGATCATGGTGGACATGGTTTTGGTATGGCACAGCAAGACCCCTGGTTAAATCAATGGCCCAATCAGGTAATGGGGTGGTTGCAGGCACTGCATTTTGATTAATTTCAATATTATAATTACTGTCTGATTTTTTATTCTTATAAAAGAATTAGTCGCTTATTTAACTAATGCTTGCACTGTACATTCAGGCATTTAATTTCTTCTTTTTTTCTTTAAACTCCTTATTTTATTTTCACTTAAATCGTAGTGCAATTTCTTAGCATTGCTTTTTACCACCTAAGGGTCATTTTATTTTTCTTAATCAATAATTAAATAATTAATTATAGTTTAAGCAAATTATAATTTTGTTTAAGGCACTGGAATGCTTGTCTGGCAATAACTTCACGCCTTGTGTTAAATAAAAATTATTTAACGTTTTTATGATAAACAATGCAGCTTATTTATATTATTGACGCTCATTTTATAATTAACACAATTTAACTGTAACTGTTTTTGAATAGAAAATTTTTAAAATATATTCTTTGCAATGCATGCATGCAGATTTTATAATAGCCAAGCATTCATTGTTTTGAATGATTTACCCAAATGCAACATTTTTAAACCAAACATCAAAAACCATGAGAAAATTTCTGACGTTTTTCCTGTGCCTCATTGTGGCTTCCGGTTCACTATGGGCGCAAACCAGAACGATTAAAGGTAAAATTGTAGACGAAAAGGGTGCTCCGTTACCAGGCGTATCAATTTTAGTGAAAGGTACCCAGTTAGGTACCAGTTCAAATGCCGATGGCACCTTTAGTATTAAAGTACCCGGGTCTGCCAAAACACTTTCTTTTTCGGCTATTAATTTTGCCCCATTGCAATTACCCATTCGTGAAAATATGATGGTACAAATGCAGTCCGGCTCATCTGATTTGTCAGAAGTGGTAGTAGTAGCTTATGGTACTACTAAAAAAACAAATGTAACTGGTTCAGTAGCAACTTTAAAAGGAGATGTTGTTGCTGATAAACCGTTTACATCTGTCGATAAAGCATTACAAGGTAATGTTGCCGGTTTACAGTCTACCTCATCATCCGGTGCACCGGGTTCCGCCACTGATATCCGCATTCGTGGTATTGGTTCTATCAATGCCAGTGCATCACCACTTTGGGTAATTGATGGTGTTATTGCATCAACAGGCGATTTTACGGTAAATACTACAACAGCTAATGTTTTGAGTTCACTTAATCCAGATGATATTGAAAGTATTACTGTTTTAAAAGATGCTGCGGCTACTTCTATTTATGGTTCACGTGCTGCTAATGGTGTTATTTTAGTAACTACCAAAAAAGGTAAAGCCGGACAAACCAGATTGAATTTTAGTACTGAAATTGGAGATAATACTCGAGCCTACAATCCAAGTGTAAAACCATTAACAACTTCACAAGAAGTAACTGTTTATCAACAAGCATTAATCAACGCCGGTTATGCAGCTAATAACACAGGTGCAAATGCCATCATTTATGATCCTGTAAATGGTTTTGGAGTTGATTCAACTATAAATACCAATTGGTTTAATGTAGTTAATCAGCCCCATGCTACTCAGCAACAATATAATTTAAGTTTAAGTGGCGGGAACGATAAAACACAGTTTTATGCCAGTGGTGGTTATTTTAATCAGGATGGTACCACGTTGAATACTTATTTTAAAAGGTACAACGGTAGTATTTCTGTAACGCACCATGCAACAGATAAAATTACTTTTGCTACCGGTTTAAATGGAAGTACCAGCGAACAGTCAACTCCTAACAATGGAGGTGCTTTTGCAAATCCGGTTTTAGAATCTTTCTTTTTATTACCCTGGTATAGCCCTCGTAATGCTGATGGTTCATTAAAGTACAATGATGCTGCCGGTGAATTTCCTCTTCATGGGGGTATCTATAATCCCCTAGTTCAGGGAACCTATAATAAGAATACAGCTAAACAAACCACCCTAAGAGGATATGTTTCAGGTGAATTTCAGATATTAAAAAACTTAAAAATTACCAGCCGTTACTCTGGTGAATACTTTACCATTCAGGAAGATCAATATAGAAACCCATTTTATGGTGATGGATATTCACATGGTGGTGATGCATTTTCTGCCTATACCAGAGTATTTGACTGGACATGGAGTAATTTTGCTGACTTTAGGCAAAATTTGAACAAAGCAAATGATGTTTATTTTGATGCCAAATTAGGTTACGAGGCACAGCAATATAACTATTACACTTTACAGGCAAGGGCACAGGGCTTCCCTGGAACACTTGCTTTACAATATCTTGCATCTGCAGCTACTCCTACCAGAGCCTATGCTCTTCCAAGTGGGAATGCTACAAATTCAATTTTCTCAAATGCTGATTTTAACTACAAAAATCGTTATGTAATTAGTGGAAGTTTCCGTAGAGATGGGTCATCTGTATTTGGGGTAAATAATCGTTATGGTGATTTCTTCTCCATTGGTGCTACCTGGAATGTGAATGAAGAAAACTTCATGAAAAATATTACCTGGATAAATTTATTAAAATTGCGTACCTCTTATGGCTCTAATGGTAACTCATTAGGCTTCGGTAATTATCAGGCTTTAGCTACTTATGGTTATGGAAATAACTATACAGGTATACCTGGAAGCGCTCCTTCAAATATTGGAAATCCGAACCTGACTTGGGAAAAAAATAAGCCTTTTGATGTAGGGGTTGATTTTAGTATTTTTAAAGATCGATTATTTGGAACGGTTGATTTTTATAGTAGAACTACATCTGATTTGTTGGCCAACACAACTTTATCTCCAACCTCCGGTTTCCCTGGAGGTCAGCTAAGTAATGTTGGTAGTGTAAAAAATCAGGGTATAGAAATAACTGTAGGTGGTAAGCCAATCGTTACAAAGAATTTCTCTTGGACAGTAACATTCAATTTTGCCCACAATAAAAATACTGTTGAGTCATTATTCCAAAATAAATCAATCAGTTCCGGTGCATTTTACTATACTGTTGGCCATGATTTACAAGAGTTTTACTTGCGACAATATGCCGGGGTAGACCCTACAAATGGCGATCCTAACTGGTATGCAGATGCCTCACGTAAAACAAAAACCAATAATTATGCAGCTACACAATTGGCTCTGACCGGCATGTCTGCTGCGCCAAAATATTATGGTTCACTTACCAACAGTTTTACTTATAAAAACTTCTCATTAGATGCACAGTTGTTTTATAATTACGGTAATTATTTATTTGATCAGTGGGGGAGTTATTTAAACAGTGATGGTGCTTATTATGGCGCCTTCAATCAAATGAACAGCCAGTTAAATGCATGGCAAAAACCGGGTGACATAACCAGAGTACCAAAAATAATATATGGTGGAAATAAAAATGGATACAGAATATCTACCAGGTATTTATATAAGGGAGACTATGTGCGATTAAGAAATATACAATTGAATTATATGCTTCCATCATCATTAATCAAAAGGGCACATTTAACGAATGTAACGGTTTATATAAGTGGTACTAATTTGTTGACTTTTGGTGTTGATAAAAATGTTCCTTTTGATCCTGAAACTGGTATTAATGGAACCGGCAATTTGGATGTATTTATACCCAAAACAATATCGGGTGGTATAAAAATTGGTTTATAACAATTTTATATTAAATAATGCAATAGCATAATTATTTAATTAAATTAAAATATTATTATAATGAAAAACATAATTCAAAGATTTTCCATTACAGCCTGTACAGTTGCAATACTATTATCGGGCTGCAGTAAAAACTTTATTAATAAAACACCCAATGATTCTGTTCCTGTAAGTCAAGCTTTAAATACTCAATCAGGGTTAGCAGATGCTTTAAATGGTGCCTACTCTGGTTTGAGAGCTGTATCACTATATGGTAGAGATTTTCCAATTATAGGTGATTTACAAGCAGATAATACGTATGTTGAAACAAAAAATGCTGGTAGATATTTGCCTCAGTATAATTACAGTGTGGTATCTAGTGATGTTGTGGAAGGTGAAATGTGGAATCAGGCATATATTGATATTTTACGCGTAAATAATATTATTGATGCCAATGTAACAGGACCAAATGTTGCAGCGATTAAAGCACAGGCTTATGCAATAAGAGGTTTACTCTATTTCAAATTGGTAAATATTTATAGTAAACCTTATACGGTAGATTCCACCTCATTAGGAGTTCCAATTATTCTGCATTTTAACCCTAATTTATTTCCGGCAAGAAATAAAGTGAGTGAAGTGTATAGCCAAATAGTAAGTGATCTTAAAATGGCTATGGCCGCTGCTCCTGCTTATAGTTCTTCTGTTAGAATAAGCAAATACGCTGCTGAGGCATTATTAGCACGAACCTATTTGTATATGGGTGATAATACTGATGCTAAAACTGCAGCCGTAGATGTAATTAATAATAGTCCCTTTACATTGGTTACTGCTTCAAGCTATGGTGCATTTTGGCAAAATCCTGCAGCTAGAACCGATGCTGTTGAAACCATGTTTGAAGTGGATTGTGATGCAATTAACAATAATGGTTTTGATGATTTAGCTGCGATGTACTATAATGGTTATAATGATATTTATTGCTCCAGTCAGTTATACAACCTTTATTCAGCAACAGATGTTCGCCGAAGTTTATTAATGCCACACAATACAAAAAGTGGCTCTCCTGCTTATATGGTATTGAAATTTCCAAATGCACAAAATACTGACCGTGATAATTTAAAAGTAATTCGCTTAAGTGAAGTGTATTTGATTGCTGCAGAAGCTTCATTGCCCAATAACGAACCGGATGCATTAAAATACTTAAATGCATTACTGGCGCAGCGCGATCCTTTAGCAGCGCCCTATGTTCTCACAGGCCCATTACTCTTACAGGCAATTGTTACAGAACGCAGAAAAGAGTTGGCATTTGAAGGCGACAGATTATACGATATGAATCGTTTACAATTACCCATTGCCAGAGCCAGTAACCCGGGTGCAATACCGGCAGGACCTTCTAATATCAATTTAAATATTCCGTATCCTGATAATAGAAGAGTAGCTCCCATTCCACAACAAGAAATGACTGCTAATCCTAATATGGTGCAAAACCCTGGTTATTAATTGCAATAGTATTTAAGAACCTTTAAATAAAGTTACAATAAACAAAAGAAGCTGTTTAAACTTGAGCAGCTTCTTTGTTACATATAAAACGTACAAATAAAGGTTAAAAAATTATACAGATGATTTAGTAGTATATAGTTTCTAAAAAAAATCTATTAAAGATTTCCCATTTTTAATTGTTATTCCCAACTAGTGGTTCTTCTAAAAATATGTTTTATAAATTTGTGGTCGGTAAAGTTGTTTCCACCATTTTATTTTTTTGCTCTATTCCTTTTGCTTCTTCTTTGTTTAATTCATCAATAAATTTATCTTTTACCCTGTCGTAAAATGAATGTCTGTCAATAATCAGTGCAGCCATATTGGCTACCATTGCTGCGAGCAATAAGTGAAAAATAAGTGTATGCCGATCCGTCATTTCTAATACTAAAATAGCACAGGTAAAGGGTGTTCTGCTGATGCCGGTTAAAAAAGCAGCCATGCCGGCCAAAATAAGCACATTAGTATCTGTGGCAGAAAGATGAAGCCAACCGCCCACAACAGCACCTACTGTTGACCCCGCACTGAGTGAGTTTACCATAATACCCGCAGCACCGCCCATAGGATTACAAATAATAACACCTACCGTACGTAAAATGGGCAAATACCAGGGTAAGTGTTTATCACTACTAAACAAGGTGTTGGTCATTAAATCTTTTCCTGAATTTAGTACCCTTATATCAATAAAATAGGCTATGAATGCTAAAATAAAAGCGCCAATTACAATGTATAGTATGGTTTGATATGTGTGTTTAAAACTTTCTTTCCACTTTAATATTTTTAAAACATAATATCCTAAAGCTGAACCTCCTACACCCGATATAATGGCTACAATAATTACAGGAATAAATACAAAATTAGATAGATGGGTAACATTCGGATAGCCCAGATACAGAAAGGGACCTGCCAATGCCTGTGTAGTTAATCCGGCAATAATTAAAGCAGAGAAGATGGAGGTTCTAAAATTACTGATATGCGTTTTGGTGAGTTCTTCCATGGCAAACACAATACCACCCAAAGGGGTATTAAAGGCGGCTGCAAGACCGGCGGCAGCACCTGTCATAATCATATAACGTTTAGAAACTTTGGGCCACCAGTCGGGTAACCATTCATTCACTTTTCTAAATACAGAACTGCCTATGTGTATAATAGGGCCTTCTCTTCCAATAACACCCCCACCAAAAATAAAAACCAAACTGGATAATATTTTAATAAAAATAATTCTTAAACCCAATAGCTTCGTCAGTTTTTCTTCATTATGAGGTTTAGCCAGTTCAATGGCAGCAATTACCTGCGGATTACCGCTTCCCCTGGCAAATGGTGCAAATTGTTTCACCAACCACCAGGCTACTACAAATGCAATGGGGGGAATAATAAATAATAAATAACGGTGTGTTGTAAATAATTGCATTCCCATATTCTCGGCCCACGAAAATGCCCTGCCATAGTACACTGCAATCAATCCCACCAATAAAGAGGCAACCCAATAAGGTATAGCACTTAAAATATTTTTTCTAAGCCTGTCATTATGCAATCTGTCATAAATCTGCTTACCGGTTGCTCTAATTTTGTCTTTTATCGCCATGTATTCGGATTCTATAACTATTTTTGATATTAAATTTCACTAAATTCATTTTTTCGAATCGCAAAGGTCTTAAAAAAAAGCGTTCCGGATATTAATAACCAATTAGAATTAGGTTGTTCATTTGATGGATTGAGGTGAAAATAATGAAAATGATTGGAAAAATATAGTTCTAAAATATTCTTATGGATGAAAGAAAAATTTTATTAGTGGAAGATGAAACTAAAATTGCTCAAGCCTTAAAAAAAGGCTTAACAGAAAATGGCTATTATGTAGAAGCTGTTTTTGATGGGGCTATTGCCAAACGACTCTTCCAGCAACATGAATATGATGTAATTATATTAGATGTGAATTTGCCAGGCATGAATGGTTATGATTTATGCAAATTTATTCGTACCCAAAATCAGCACATACCGGTAATCATGCTCACTGCGCTTAGCACAACCGATGATAAGATTGAAGGTTTTGATGCCGGTGCGGATGATTATGTAATTAAACCTTTTGAGTTTAAAGAGTTATTGGTTAGAATAAGGGCGCTGCTAAAGCGAACCATCAATCAACAAATGCCCATGGGCAATATTTTACGTGTGGCAGATCTGGAAATGAATTTAGATAGCAAGGAAGTAAAACGAGGCGATAAAAAAATAATTCTTACTGCCAAAGAATTTCAGTTGTTGGAATATTTTATGCGTAACCGAAATCGTGTTTTATCCAGGGCAGATATTGCTGAAAGCGTTTGGGATATTGACTTTGATACACAAACCAACGTAATTGATGTGTATGTAAACTATTTGCGTAATAAAATCGACAAACAATTTCCAACAAAATTAATTTATACACAGGTAGGCATGGGGTATGTGTTAAAGGAAGAACATAATCGGTAAACATAAATAGCCTGTCTTTATGCTTTTTAGAAAATGATTAAAGCAGCAATATGAAGATTAAGTATAGAATTACATTTTTGTTTACACTGGTGGTGTCTGGTATTCTGCTTTTATTATGCCTGTCTATCTTTTATTTTTCCAATTTAAACAGGGCATTTTCATTTCGGGAACGCATAAAGAACAGAGCTATTACAACAGTAAGCTTATTATTAAAAGTTACTGGTATTAATCCAAATTTGTTGCGGCGTATTGATGAAATAACGCAGATATCTTTAGACCAGAAAAGCTTTCAGGTGTTTGATGCCTCCGGTAAAATTGTATATAGTTATGCGGACGAAAATGTAGCACCGGTACCTGTTAATAGTGCTGTTTTAAACAGGGCAAAAACAAAAGGAATCTACTTTTTTAATTACGAAGGAAGAGATGTAGTGGCTGTAAACTATTTGGATAATGCACACAATTATATTGTAGTTGGTGCCGCATTTGATAAAGATGGTTTACAAAAATTAGATGAATTAAAATGGATTTTATTATTCAGCTTTATTTTAGGTATTCTCATCACATTTCTTTCGGGGCTATTCTTTTCTGAAAGAATAGTACACCCCATTCAGAAAATTACAAGAGAAGTAAAAGAAATTTCCTCTCAAAATTTATCTCGCAGAATTGAAATAAAAGAACCCAAAGATGAATTGTACCAATTGTCTTCAACATTTAATGAGTTGTTAAACCGCCTTCAGGAATCATTTGAAATTCAACGTAGGTTTATTGCCAATGCTTCTCATGAATTATCAACCCCTTTAACAGCTATTTCCAGTCAATTAGAAATTACACTTCAAAATGAACGTTCCGCAGAAGAATATAAGTCGGTCATTTATTCTGTGTACGATGATGTGAAAAACCTGAACCAGTTAACCCGTAGCTTATTGGAAATTGCAAAAGCAAGTGGTACATCAGATGGTATAGAACTATCGTTAGTTAGGATTGATGAATTATTAATGCGTTTGCCGGTTGAATTACGTAAAACAGATGCCAAATATTTTGTAGAGCTACATTTTGAAACATTTCCGGAAAATGAAGACAAACTATTAGTATTTGGAAATGTAGATTTATTATACAGTGCCATCAGAAATATTGTTATGAATGCCTGTAAGTATTCACATAATCATACTGCAAATGTTTCGCTGGTGTTTTTTGAAAATGAGTTGAATATTATGGTCAGTGATACCGGACCGGGCATTCTTCAAAGTGATATTGATCTTATTTTTCAGCCTTTTTATCGGGGCGAAGAAGCAGATAATAAACAAGGTTTTGGTTTAGGCCTTCCATTGGCACTCAGAATTATAAAAATGCACAAGGGTAATATCACCATCAAAAGTGAAAAAGGGAAAGGCTCAGAATTTACAATTATTCTACCCATTGGTAGGTCATTCCATCTTATTTAAATTTCTAATTGCTTTCTAATGCAATACTAATTACCGGTTAATTGTACCATTTTATCTTGCATCCTGTTGTAAAAAAACAACTTTTTCAAAGCAAATTAAAACTACATTTTGTTGTATTATGTTTTGAAAAGTTGCATGAAAAAATTAAATACACCACAATGAAACTCCCCAGTCTTTTACTCATTGCTTCCTCTATTATTTTATTTGGAGCCTGTGTTAGCCCCAAAAAATTACGTACTGCCGAGGCTAAATACAATCAATTAGATTCTGCTTATGTTGCCAAGCAAAATGAATTAAGGGAATGTCAGGGTAATATGAAAAATCTAAATGATCAGGCAAGCGATTTTGCCAAACAAAAAGCAGCTTTACAAGCCAGAATTGATGATTTGAATAACCAGATTGGTTATCTGAAACAAAACAGTACCAGAGTACTCGATCAGTTAAAAGATCTTTCTGTTGTTTCCGGATCTCAGGCAGAGAGTATCAAACAATCATTGGCCAATTTAAATGCAAAAGATTTGTACATCAACAACCTGCAAGCATCTTTAGCCCGGAAAGATTCTTTAAACATGGCATTGGTAATGAATTTGAAAAGTGCTTTAAGTGATATTAATGATACTGATATTAACATTAAAGTTGAAAAAGATGTAGTGTACATTGATATTTCTGATAAATTATTGTTCAACAGTGGTAGCTACAATGTTACCAACAGGGCAAAAGAAGTATTGGGTAAAGTAGCTAAGGTTTTGAATGCACATCCTAATATTGATTTTATGGTAGAAGGTAATACCGATTCTAAACCTTATAGAAATGGATTATTATTAGACAACTGGGATTTAAGTGTTAAACGTGCTACTGCTGTTACAAGAATTTTACAACATAACTATCAAATAGATCCTAAACGAATTACTGCTGCCGGTAGAGGTGAGTATGTACCCGTTGCATCTAATGATACCAAAGAAGGCAGAGCTCTAAATAGAAGAACAAGAATCATTATTTTACCACAATTAGATCAGTTCTTCAAATTACTCGAAAAAAATAACCAATAAATATTTAAGGTTTTCTCATATACTCAAGCAGGGTTAATTAAAAGCCGCACTTTTCTAAGCGCGGCTTTCTCATTTTATGTTTAATATACTTCTAATTTCACACTAATAGCCTGTTAATTTCGGTAACGTATGTTTGTTTTGTTTAAATTATGTAAATGCTGCCCTTCCAAAAAATATTAATTCTCATTCATAATAATATTGATGCAGAAATTGCAATTCATAAGTTAAAAGATTTGTATGAACATCCCTGCACTGAACTGCATTTTGTTTGTGTAATTAAATATTTTAGCTGGAGAAAATTTATTGGTCTTAAACCGCAACAACAACGAGCTTTAAAAAATAGCCGTATCAGGCAAAAAAAAATTGAAGCAGAAATGTTGTTGAATGAAATACAGACCAAGGTATTTCAGGCATTTCCGGATGCAATCATATATACTCAGATTGTTGTAGATGCCTCTGTTAATCATGCATTGGTGCAATACATCAATCTCGCATCTATTGATCTGGTATTGTCTATCCGTCAAACATTAAAAAATATTTTTTACCAAACAGGCATCAATATCAATTATATTATACAACATGCAGGCTGTCCGGTGTTAAGTGTGAATGCGGGAACCATGAATCATTCCATTAAATCTATTTTAATACCGGTATATTCGTTTTTGCCCGATAAAAAAATAGAATTGGCTTCTGCTTTTGCAAAGAAATACAATGCTCAGATTTATATTATCACCATTTTAAATGATAATGAAGCCCAGTCAAAAATAATAGCAGATGTGTTTTATTTAACGTATAAAAAATTAAAAGACGAAGGGTTCAATCCCCACTATAAAATGCTTTCTGGCGTAAATTCGCCTGAAATATTAATTAAATATGCACATCAGGTAAATGCTGACATGATTCTTATTAACCCTGAAAAAGGAACACCAGGTAAAAAAAGTATTATTAAACGTTCATTGGCCGATTTTTTGAGTCCGTTATCTCCTTTGCAGGTGTTAATGCTACAACCTGCCATTTAATTAGCCCAGCTTAAACTGTTTTCTATATTGAGATGGGGTTACCTGTTTTACCTGTTTAAATTGTTTGCTAAAATGTGCCCAACTATTATACCCACTGTTATAACAAACATCTAAAATATTATGATTACCTGTTTGTAAAAGTTTACAGGCATGTCCAATACGCAGCTCCTGTAAAAAATCAAAATAACTTTTTTTAATATTTTTTTTAAAAAAGCGGCAAAATGTTGGAATGCTCATTTCTGCAATGGCTGCAACTTCCTCCAAAGTAATATGTTTCAGGTAATTTTTTAATGAGTATTCAAATACTTTTTCAATCACTGAGTTTTCTTTGGAAGAGGGAGTTAGCGAAAAGTTGGCAGTGATAACCTGATATTCGTTCGATGTGCTAATAGCATGCAAACAATGCAATAATTGTGTAATACTGTTTAATCCGTTTAATTTTTCTAAGGCACTTATTTCTTTTGCAATTTTATTTTGCAAAGTTTTTTGAAGTTGCAATCCATTATTATTTCCTGTTAGTAAATGATAAACGCTTTTTAATTCGGGTAACATTAAAAATGACTCTCCTAAAAAATGTTTGGTAAAATGCACAACAATGGCACTGCCTATCATTTTATGATGTGCTTTTCTAAACCAGTGTGGTAAATTTCCGGCTAAAAAAAAGATATCTCCTACCGTATAATTACCAACGTAATCTCCAATTAAGGCCGTTCCCTGACCTTCGGTAATTAAAATTAATTCATATTCTTCATGCTGGTGCCAATTGGTTTCAAAGTTTGGTGTTCTATAGGTTCGGCACGCAAATGAGCTGTCTTGTGCAATATGAATTTTTTGAATGAGTGGTTGCATAATCTAAAATAACCTCTATTTTATCAGAAAATATTCTGAAAATTAGGTAAAAATGATAAGATAGCATATTTTTTTTAAAAAATAGCAGTTGTTTCAATCTCTGTGCACCACCTACTTTTGAACTGTGCTGAACAGCAAAATTTGATTGCCATATTGAAAATGTTTTATTATGTATGTATTAGGAATAGATGTAGGAACTTCCTCCATTAAAGTTTCAGTAGTTGAAATTGCAACAGCACGCGTTGTTGTAACAGTGCAATATCCCGAAAAAGAACGTGCTATAATTTCTCCTGAAAATGGATGGGCTGAACAGGCACCCACCCAATGGTGGGAGGATGTTCAACAGGCTATTTTAAAAGCCCATACTACCCAAAAGTATGTTCCAAAAGAAATTAAAGCCATTGGAATTGCCTATCAAATGCATGGATTGGTGATGATTAATCGAAAGCATGAGGTAATCCGAAATAGTATTATCTGGTGCGATAGTCGAGCCGTAACTATTGGCGATACAGCATTTCAAGCAATGGGTGAAAATTATTGTTTAACGCATTTACTCAATTCACCGGGCAATTTTACTGCTTCTAAATTAGCCTGGGTTCAACAGCATGAACCACACCTCTACAATCAAATTTATCAGATACTTTTACCCGGTGATTATATTGCATTACAATTTACCGGACAAACCACAACAACGGTATCGGCTTTGTCGGAGGGGGTTTTTTGGGATTTTCAACAGCGTCAGCTATCTGCTGCTGTTATGCATTATTTTGGTTTTAGTGCAGATTATATTCCCACTGTTCAGCCTGTTTTTGGAGAACATGGTACATTGTTGCCCGATGTAGCCGCACAACTTCAATTGCAACCCGGCATACCGGTTACCTACAAAGCCGGTGATCAGCCCAACAATGCACTTTCGCTCAACGTATCTGAACCCGGCGAATTTGCTGCGACAGCAGGAACATCGGGTGTTATTTATGGGGTTACCGACCAGCTTGTTTTCGATCAGCAATCCCGCATCAATAGTTTTGCGCATGTAAATTATACCAATAATGCACAACGTATTGGCGTATTGCTTTGTATTAATGGTACAGGCATCTTAAATAGTTGGTTGCGAAAAATTACCGGTGCGTCTATATCTTATGCAGAAATGAACCAATTGGCTGCACAAGTTTCGTTTGGGAGTGATGGACTTTTGATGTTACCATTTGGTAATGGTGCCGAACGGATATTGCAAAATAAAACCCTACAGGCGCATATTGCAAACATTGATTTGAATATACACTCTTCAGCACATTTATATAGAGCAGCGCAGGAAGGTATTGCATTTGCTTTTAGATATGGCCTAAACATAATGCGTGAAAATAAACTGGTACCCAAGGTTATCCGTGCCGGAAAAGCCAATATGTTTTTGAGTGAGGTGTTTGCCGATATTTTTGTTCAAAATACCGGTGTGCCATTGCATTTGTATAACAACGATGGAAGTATTGGCGCAGCCATGGGCGCAGCAATTGGAGCAGGTGCCTACAACTCTATTCAGGAAGCAATGCAGCATCAGCAACCCGTTGCCGTTATGATGCCCGATAAAAATAAAATGGAACAATATAGCCAGATTTATAACCGGTGGGAAGCATTATTAAATGAAAAATTAAGCAATTCTATTCAATCACTTTAAATTGTAATAATATGAATGTAGTAACAGGAAACCAATTGTTTTTTAAAGAAACCGGCGCAATAAAATATGAAGGGCCGGAAACAGACAATCCACTTGCTTTTAGATGGTATAATGCTGAAAAAGTAGTTGCGGGCAAACCCATGAAAGAATGGTTACGTTTTGCTTGTGCTTATTGGCATTCGTTTGTTGGTAATGGCGCTGATCCGTTTGGTGAGCCAACACATTTGTATCCCTGGAATGTGAAGGCAGATCCTATAGAACGTGCCAAAGATAAAATGGATGCTGCTTTTGAATTTATCACCAAAATGAATATGCCATTTTATTGTTTTCATGATGTAGATGTGGTAGACTTTACCAATGATTTGATTGAAAACGAAAAGCGCTTGTTAACAATGGTTGAATATGCAAAGCAAAAACAGACAGATAGTGGTGTGCAATTATTGTGGGGTACTGCTAATTTATTCAGCCATCGCAAATACATGAATGGAGCAGCTACTAATCCTGATTTTTTAGTGTTAACACATGCTGCCGCACAGGTAAAAGCTGCATTAGATGCTACCATTGCTTTGGGTGGAGCCAATTATGTATTTTGGGGTGGAAGAGAAGGCTATATGAGCTTGTTGAACACAAACATGAAGCGTGAAAAAGAACACATGGCCCGCTTCTTACATACTGCAAAAGATTATGCCAGAAGAAATGGCTTTACCGGCACTTTCTTTATTGAACCCAAACCTTGTGAGCCTACCAAACATCAATATGATTATGATAGTGAAACAGTGATTGGCTTTTTACGTGAATATGATTTATTGAATGATTTTAAATTGAATATTGAAGTAAATCACGCTACACTGGCCGGACATACTTTTCAACATGAGTTACAAGTAGCGGCTGATGCAGATGTATTGGGCAGTATGGATGCCAATCGTGGTGATTATCAAAATGGATGGGATACCGATCAGTTTCCCAATAACATCAATGAAATAACAGAAGCTATGCTGGTTATTTTGGAAGCAGGTGGATTTAAAGGCGGTGGTATTAATTTCGATGCTAAACGCAGAAGAAATTCAACCGATAATCTTGATTTATTTTATGCCCACATTGGCGCCATGGATACATTTGCCCGGGCACTGGAAATTGCCGATAAAATTTTAACCCAATCTGATTATAAAAAGGTACGTACCCAACGGTATGCCAGTTTTGATACAGGTAAAGGTAAAGCCTTTGAAGAGGGGAAATTAGCGTTGGAGGATTTACGTAACTATGCGGTTGAGCAGGGCACACCTGCCATCATCAGTGGTCAGCAGGAATATCTTGAAAACATTATTAATCGTTATATTTAATTTGTTTTTTCATCATTAAATCCCAAGTATGCAAGGCCTTCATTTATTCGATTACTTAGTTTTTTTATGTTATTTTATTATTGTTTCGGTATATGGATATTGGGTGTATAAACGAAAAAAGAAAGCAACTACCACTGCCTCACACGATTATTTTTTGGCAGAAGGTTCTTTAACCTGGTGGGCCATCGGTGCATCATTAATTGCTTCAAATATTTCAGCCGAACAGTTCATTGGCATGAGTGGTAATGGGTTTAAAATGGGCCTTGCAATTTCTACTTATGAGTGGATGGCTGCAGCTACTTTAATGATTGTGGCCATTTTCTTCATACCTGTTTATTTGAAAAACAAGATTTACACCATGCCTCAGTTCCTTAGCCAGCGTTACAATGGAACCGTAGCAATGATTATGGCGGTCTTTTGGTTGTTGTTGTATGTAGTGGTGAATCTTACATCCATTTTATATTTAGGTGCTTTGGCTATTAACAGCATATCGGGTATTAACACTACTTTTTGTATGTATTTATTGTCCGTGTTTGCCATCTTTATTACGCTGGGTGGTATGAAAGTAATTGGATATACGGATGTTATTCAGGTTTTCTTTTTAATATTAGGTGGATTGGTGACTACCTACCTTGCTTTAAATTTGGTGGCCGATAAATTTGGTGCAACAGGTTTGCTAAAAGGGTTTCATTTAATGATGACACATGCCAATGATCATTTCCATATGATTTTGAAAAGAGATAATCCAAATTATATTGATTTGCCCGGATTAACAGTTTTAATTGGCGGTATGTGGATCGTAAATTTAAATTACTGGGGTTGTAATCAATATATTACCCAACGTGCATTAGGAGCCGATTTAAAAACTGCACGTGGCGGATTATTGTTTGCTGCTTTTTTAAAGTTGTTGATGCCTGTAATTGTGGTATTACCAGGTATTGCCGCATTTGTTTTATACCAACAGGGCGATTTTCAACATGCTATGTTACAGAATGGCGAAGTAAATACCGATAAAGCTTATCCTGTTTTATTGAATTTATTACCGGCAGGATTAAAAGGGCTTGCTTTTGCCGCACTTACCGCTGCAGTAGTAGCTTCATTAGCCGGTAAAGCCAATAGTATTTCTACCATTTTTACATTGGATATTTATAAGAAAAAAATTAATCCGGCTGCTACTGAACAAAAAATAGTTGTTGTAGGAAAAATTGTAGTAGTAGTGGCAATGATACTGGCTATCATCATTGCACCATTAATGGGCATCGATAAAAAAGGAGGCTTTCAGTATATTCAGGAGTATACCGGCTTTGTATCACCGGGTATTTTTGCCATGTTTATACTGGGTTTTTTCTGGAAGAAAACCACTTCAAATGCAGCTTTATTTGCTACCATTGGCGGCTTTGCTATGTCAATTGTTTTTAAATTTTTGCCAATGCTCATAAATCTGTCTTTCTTGTCACCTTATGGGTTTGCAGTACCTAATGAATCAGGTGTTTTTGAAATTCCATTTTTAGACAGAATGGGTTTTGTATTTGTGATTTGCATTTTTGGAATGTATGTTATCAGTACGATTGAAAACAGGCGAGGCGTAACTACCAAAGGTTTAGAAATTGATCGTCCCATGTTTAAACTAAGCCCCGCTTTTACGGTAGGGGTATTGATTGTTTGTGGCATTATAGCGGCATTGTATACCGTTTTCTGGTAGCAATAAGTATACAAGTTTTTTGAATAAAATGGCCTGTTTTTTAATACAGGCCACTTTCAATATAAGGGATATTGAAAGTTATTTTTGGTGAATCGTTTCCATTGCCCATTTATACACAATGTTTAACTGTTCTTCTTTGGTTAAGTTGCTGTTATTTAATTCCTTAGCATCATTTGCCTTACGTAGTGGGCTTTCCGTTCTGTTGGTGTCTATATAATCCCGCATTTCTAAATTGGCTTTTACATCTTCAATCGTTATATTTTTGTTCTGTGCAAACAATTCTTTAAAACGGCGTTCAACCCTTATGGCAGGATCGGCAGTTACAAATATTTTTAATTCTGCTTGTGGAAATACAGTGGTACCAATGTCTCTGCCATCCATAACAATGCCTTTTAAACGGCCCATTTGCTGCTGTTGTGCAACTGCAAATTTTCTAACGGCGGGTATAGCGGCCACTTCACTTACTTTTGCACTTACTGCCATATCTCTTATTTCGGCTTCTACATTGATCCCATTCAGTAACATGTTATTTTGTTCTGTTTCCGGATGAAACTCAAATGCCAAATGAATATGTTTTAAAGCTTCAGCAACTTCGTTTTCATGATGGGTTTTAATTTTATGTTGAATGAAATACAAAGTAATAGCTCTGTACATAGCGCCACTGTCAATAAAAACATAATGTAATTTTTTAGCCAATGCTTTGGCTAATGTGCTCTTACCGCAGGATGAGTAACCATCTATTGCTATGATTATTTTCTTCATACAATGCTTTAGAATGCGCAAACAATAGAAAACGGTTTGCTACTGAAATTGTTGCAGCCATTTTTGTATTTTCTGGTCTAATTCTGTGCTTACAGGCACCACCGGTAAACGAACGGAATTTTCAATCAGGGTTAAATGATGCATAAATGCTTTTACACCTGCCGGATTATTTTCAACAAACATATAATCGAATGCCTGTAAAAGTTTGAAGTGTAAGGGTTTGGCCAAATTAAAATTGCCGTCAAGGCAATACCGTATCATAGTAGAAAATTCTTTTGGGAAGGCGTTGGCTGCTACGCTGATAACACCGTCCATCCCCAATGCAATCAGTGGTAAGCTTATAGCATCATCGCCGCTTACTACTAAAAAATCAGATGGTCTGTCGCGTAAAATATCCATACATTGTTGAAAATCGCCACTCGCTTCTTTCATGCCTGCAATATTGGGTACTTCGTGTGCCAGTCGCAGTGTAGTAGCTGCCGTTATATTTCTGCCGGTACGGCCGGGTACATTGTATAAAATAACCGGTTTGGGTGCAGATTGGGCAATGGCTTTATAATGCTCATAAATACCCTGCTGGGATGGTTTGTTGTAATAGGGTGCAGCACTCAAAATAGCAGCGGCTTTTTCAAGTGGATAGGATTGTACATCATCTATTACAGATTGGGTATTATTTCCGCCAATACCTACCACTACAGGAACCCGGTTGTTTACTTTTTCAAAAGTAAAGTGTACAATTTCAATTTTTTCGTCTTTGGTTAAGGTAGGAGTTTCTCCTGTTGTGCCTAATGTTACAATATATTCGGCACCACCGGAAATAATATGTTCAATTACCCGGCCAAGTGCAGGATAATCTACAGCTTTTTGTGCAGTGAAAGGGGTAATAATAGCAACACCGGTACCTTTCAATATTTGATGTAGAGAGTTCATTGTATAGAATAATGATGGTTAATTGTTGTTTTGTTGCATGATGTACTGTAGTACAAGTGTGCGACGCAAGGGACGATGCTTATTGTGCTTCAGCCGGCTCAACAGGCAATTCATCCCAAAAGCCCATTTTGCCAAATTTTTCAATTCTTTGTTGAATGCGTATTTCCGGGTCTATATTTTTCACTAACGCTAATGCATTGCTGATAGATGTTTTTAAAAGAGCAGCTGCCTGATTATAATCCCAATGTGCACCACCTATTGGTTCAGGTACAATTTCATCAACCAGTCCAAATCCTTTCATATCAACTGAAGTAAGGCGCAATTGCTCTGCCGCCACTTCTTTTTTATCCCAGCTACGCCACAAAATAGAACTACAGCTTTCAGGCGATATAACGGTGTACCAGGTATTTTCCATCATGAGTATTTTATCGCCCACACCTATGCCGAGTGCACCGCCACTGGCACCTTCGCCAATGATGACACAGATAACGGGTACTTTTAAACGAATCATTTCATAAATGTTACGGGCAATAGCCTCACCTTGTCCACGTTCTTCTGCTTCTAATCCCGGATAGGCGCCGGGTGTATCAATAAAAGTAATCACAGGTTTATTGAATTTTTCGGCCAACTTCATTAAGCGCAGAGCTTTTCGGTAACCTTCCGGATTGGCCATACCGAAGTTACGTTGTTGGCGCATTTTAGTATTAATACCTTTTTGTTGACCAACAACCATTACAGTTTCTCCATCTAATTGTGCAAAACCACCAATCATGGCTTTGTCATCGCGAAAATTCCTATCGCCATGCAGTTCTACATAATTGGTTAACATTTTTTCAATGTACTTATGCGTATAGGGCCTGTCGGGGTGGCGGCTCAACTGTACCCTTTGCCATGGTGTAAGCGAAGCGGTAATTTCTCTTCTTTTTTCAATGATAGCATTCTCTAATTTCTGAATGCTGTCACTCATATCTATTTTGCTTTTTTCAGCAGTTTGTTTTAATTTTTCTATTTCTTCGTACAAGGTTTTAATAGGTTGTTCGAAGTCGAGGAATTGTCTGTTGGGGTATTGTGGCATAGTTAAAAGTATGATTGATGCGGTAAAATTAGGGTTTGTAATTTTTTTTAGAAAAGATTTGTTTTGAAAATATCAATCCCCTTATCTTTGCCGTCCCGAAAACAGGAGTAAATACCTGAAAATGGGAAAAGGATCGGTAGTTCAGTTGGTTAGAATGCCGCCCTGTCACGGCGGAGGTCGCGGGTTCGAGTCCCGTCCGGTCCGCAATAAATGCCTTGTAAATGTATTATTTACGAGGCATTTTTGTTTTAGGAAGGAGAGATTTCAAGCAAAATTTTACTTCATTGCTGCATTTCAAAAAAGTTCAAAACTGCTTTGTATGTATTATGTGTATATCATTGAAAGTTTAGTAGATGGAGATTGGTACAAGGGGGTTACAGAAAATTATCTTAACCGACTTGAACAACATAACAGAGGAGAAAGCGCTTTTACAAGCAAAAAAATGCCTTGGCGTTTGATATTCGTACAGGCATTTGAAACCAAACGAGATGCGTTAATACAAGAGCGTAAACTTAAACGATGCAATAAAAAATATTTACAATGGTTAATTGCACAGCCGGTTAATATATGGATGCAAAATATTAGGATGGATGGTTCAGTTGGTTAGAATGCCGCCCTGTCATCTCGCCTGAGGCGAGACGGGTTCGAGTCCCGTCCGGTCCGCAAGTTTGAAGTTGAAATCCGTTACAGTAGCGGGTTTCTTTATTTTGGGTCTATAAAAACTGTTTAATAGAACAACTTTACTTGTCTTTATGTCACTTTATATAGCTTGATAATTTATCTTAGCAAAGGTACATTTGCTAAGCTGCTTAGTTAAATTTTTAGTTATTTTAAATCATTATTGTCCGATTAAATTTGTAAAATAATGGCTCAAACCCTTTACAGAACCATATTTCAACCGATTTGAAAAGAAGGGGTACTACACCCCAAATTGAAACACTGATTTTTTAACCTGTAACCTATAACAGCAAACGGTTACAGCAGTTTTAATACTAATTTTTGTCGGACAACAATGATTTTAAATATTTATAAAAATGTAGCTATTTTCTGCTGTCCCGAATGTTTTTTACGCCTGCATTAACAAATTTATTTCGGTACCCGGAAAATAAATTCTAGTACTGATTTTAATTCTTTTCAATTTTCCATGTCTTATCCAATCCTCATCAATCATGGGTTTTGTTACCTTAATAAACTAATTTTTTTTTCATGTAATTAAGGTTTTTTCGGCCAATCCAGTTGTTTTCATCAGGCTATCGCCAGTTGCTTTGTCTTCCTGATTCTTGGACACATCTCTGCCTCGTCCTGAAAAAAGTTTACATTTTTTTGCTGTTTGTCCTACATTAGGTTTACACATTTTTTATTGTCCGTATTAGGGTTTACAAATTTGATATTGCGTTTTACCTTTTGTTGGGTTTTCAAA
>NZ_LUHG01000001.1 GCF_001623405.1 Hydrotalea flava | reverse complement strand
TCTTGAGTTTGACACCATTTCAACCTAACACATTGATAATCAGCAGTGATACTTGTCAATCGGCTCACTACAAAGGCTAATTTTTTAAAAAATCAGATAGATAGTTTGTTTTGCCTGATGATGGGCAATAATGGCTTTACGCCCATTTGTTGTTGCAGATATGCTTCGTTTGTGGTGGGAGCAGAACGTATATATGCCTGTTGAGCATTGTGTTTGATAAGGCTTACCTGCATCTTATCAAGTGTTTTGCGCAGGGATGTTTCTGTGAAGACCGGCTTTGTTTTATTGGCTTTTTGCAGCACATAGTTTTGCAAAGCAAAAGCAATATAGCATAAACAGATATGCCCTTCAATCCTGCTGTCTGTCCAGTGAAACATGGGTCTTGTTTCCAGGTGGGACTTAAAGGTTCTGAAGCTGTGTTCTATTTTATAAAGCTGTTTGTATTGCGCTAATACCTCGGTAATGCCTAATGTAGCATTGTTGGTACTGATGGCCAGGAAGCCATCGTATTTTTGGGATTGGGCTATTTTATTTTCATCTAAAGTGTAGACTTCTTTGCCGTTGGACTGCAGAAAGTAACGTGCCGGTTTTTTCCTGAGTAAGGAAGGGTTGTCAAGCAGCTTTTCAGCGGTTGCTATTTTATCTTCCCTGTCTTGTTTATCTTTCTTTGCTCTGCTGGCTGAGTAGGTGGCGATGATGGTTTTACCTTCCTGATGCAGCGTGGTGTATTGGATAGTTACCGGCTCATCAGTATCGTCGTTGTATATCCATTCATGTTTATAGTTTGATAAATCGAGCAAAGGGTTCTGTATAGCTTTGGGCAGGTTTTTCAGCCTTTCGCCTATAATAAATTCGTAGCCTTTGGCAGTGGTGATCTGCAGGTTGTTTTTGGATAACATTCCTCTGTCGGCTACCACTATTATTTTATCAATCTGATATTGATTTTTTAAATCTTCCAATGCTTTTTCAAACGTGTGCCCTTCGTAAGTGTTTCCTTTAAAGATGCGATAGCCAATCGGATTTTTATCTCTGTCTATCATCATACAGAAAAGTATTTGCGTGTTACCAATCTTACCATCTTTACCAAAACCCATTTGCCGCAGTTCACCTTCTTTCTCTACTTCACTCTCAAAATAAAAAGTGGTTACATCATAAAAAATAACATCTAATTTTTGATTGAATAAATCTCTGCCTGTTGCAAAAATCTGTTGTTGTATCAATAAATGATTGGCAGCTAATTTATCTAAAGTCCGGTATAAATGATGCAGCGCTACGGGTGGAAGATGGACATATTCATGCTGATTATAAAAGCTGTTGCGCTTGCTGCAAGGCTCCTGCAAACGTTCTAAAAGCATTAAAAAAACACTGTCGTATAAATTAAACTGAAGTTTACTTCTCTTCTCTATTCTTCTGAAAACATCATGCAATCCATAGTGCCGTAAAACTTTACCATATATCTGCTGATAACCATAATTGTATCTGCCAATTTCTTCTATATCGCCTTGCAGCAGGGCTTTTACTTCGCCACCGCCCAGTTCAAATAATTTAATGCCAATGGCTCTCAGTTGCTCAGGTGTGTAATCTTCCAGCTTGCCTAAAGAATATAATAGGCGGTGTGTAGATTGACCGGCTGCATTACGATAACTTTCCAGTATACGTAAGTAAGTGCCTGATGATTTTTTTTCTGCTCTTAGAAATGGCATACCACAAAACTACAGCAACTCAAAAGCCCGTATGCAATGTGGATAAATGTTGGCTCACTACATTTTTTTTGAAATCCATCAGCACCCAAAGACCCTATTGAGTTATAGAAGATTTTGAAAAAGCAGGTGTCAAACTCAAG
>NZ_LUHG01000005.1 GCF_001623405.1 Hydrotalea flava | reverse complement strand
GATCGAACTCTTTTAAAATACTGGCAATCTGATGGGGACTGAATCTACTCTTTTTCATAATTAAACGTTTTAAAGTTATACATTTTTTGTCTACTTATAAAACGTACTATTTTTGGGGGAGCTTACAACAACATGTATTTTTTGAAATATTCTGGATTGTAATAGTAACGGGTATTTCAACTCAATTTTCTGTTTTATTATATGAAGAATCCAACAATTTAAAAATTATAAAATTTAATCATTATAGAATATTTAAACAAATATCTTTAGGATACCTAATTCTTATTATTGGTGTCTTAATTGAATTTTATGTTACAAATAAATTTTAATATTATGACAAAGAAAATTAGTTATTTCTTATTGCTATTCGCAATATGCTTTTTTGTAAACAGGTTAATTGGACATTATTACTCTGACAATGCAGCGTTTTGGTTTTCTATATTGTTAGTACCATTTGCGATTAAATTTTTTAAAAGGACTCTTAAGAAAAAAAATGAATAATAAAAGTATGTCAACTTGATGGCTTTAGTTTGGATTGTCTTGTCCTGAAATAGGTTTACGATTATTCGTAAATTAATTTTGGACAAAATATGCAAAAAAGAGAGATTAACAAAGAGGCTATCATAGCCGAGTATTTAACAGGCGATTATACTTATCGCCAAT
>NZ_LUHG01000029.1 GCF_001623405.1 Hydrotalea flava | reverse complement strand
CATCAAATCGCCTTGGCGCCGGCAGCCAGTGCTTTTACCATATCGCCGGTATAACGAATGCCTCCATCGGCAATACACGGTATGCCCTTTGCTTTTAGTGCCCGGCTTACTTCCATAATGGCGGTCAATTGTGGCACACCTGCTCCGGCTACAATTCGTGTTGTGCAAATAGAGCCGGGCCCAATACCTACTTTTACACAATCGGCGCCGGCTTCGGCTAAAGCTTTGGCACCTTCAGCAGTACCAATATTACCTGCAATAATTTGTAAATGTTTAAAATTTTTGCGAAGATTTTTTAAAGCATCAATAACACCTTTGCTATGTCCATGTGCACTATCTAATGTAACTACGTCAACGCCCACCTGTATTAATGCTTCTGCACGTTCCAATACATCTTTGGTAATGCCTAAAGCAGCCCCAACCAGCAATCTGCCATAGCCGTCTTTCACTGCATTGGGGTTATTGGTTAATTGCAATATATCGCGGTACGTAATTAAGCCAACTAATTTCCCCTGTTTGTTTACAACGGGTAATTTTTCAATTTTATAGTTGCGTAAAATAGTAGCAGCTTTTTTTAGATCGGTTCCTTCCGGTGCGGTAATCAGATTTTCTTTGGTCATTACTTCTGCAACCTTTCTGGTGTTGTCTTTTTCAAAACGCAAATCCCGGTTCGTTAATATACCCACTAATTTTTGCTGATTATTTACGATAGGAATACCTCCAATTTTATTTTCTTTCATCAGCTTTAAGGCATCGCCAATGGTGGCATCTACCAGCAATGTAACCGGGTCAATAATCATCCCGCTTTCACTGCGTTTTACTTTGCGTACCTGTTCAGCCTGCTTTTCAATACTCATGTTTTTGTGTAGAATGCCCAATCCGCCTTCACGAGCCAGTGCAATGGCTAAATTGGCTTCTGTAACTGTATCCATTGCTGCGGAAAGCATGGGTACATTGAGTATAATTTCTTTGGTTAAATGACTGGAAATATCAACTTCACGAGGTAGTACCTGACTGTATGCAGGCATCAATAAAACATCATCGAAAGTTAAACCTTCGCCAAACAGGCGGGAAGCCGGGGCGGAATTGCCGGAGTTTTTTTGTGTTGCCATGTGCAAAGATAGGGTGCCATGCTATTACGATACAAATTTGAATGGATAAAAATATAGGAGAGTATGGTATGATTAATTTAAACGATACATTTTTCCCGGTAATGCTGTAATGACATTTTGTAATTCTAAATTGAGTATGGCTGCTGCAACACTGCTACTGCTTAAGCCACTATGCAGGTATAACGCATCAATGGGTAGCGTATCTTTTTGCTGTAGAAGGCTTACTAAAATTTTTTCTTCCTCCGTTAAATCAATAAATAAACTTCTTTGTGCGGGTACTTTTATTTTTTTGGTTTGCCAGCCCAATTCATCCAGCAATTGTGCGGCACTTGTAAAAATAATGGCTTTGTTTTGCTGAATTAATTTTAGACAGCCACTGCTTTTACTATCAGTTATTTTTCCCGGTACTGCAAATACATCCCGATTGTAATTGTTGGCCAGTTCAGCGGTGATCATACTGCCACCTTTAGTTGCAGTTTCTATAACAATAGTGGCATCACTCATGCCTGCAACAATACGGTTTCGTTTGGGAAAGTTGTGTTTATCTGCAATTACTGTACAGCCAAACTCAGTTAGTAAACCCCCCAGTTGCAACATTTCTTTTGCCAATGATTTGTGTTGTTTTGGATAGATTGAACTTAAACCATGTGCCAGCACACCAACGGTGGGTAATTGCTGTTGCAGTGCTGCCCGGTGTGCTATGCTGTCAATACCAAATGCTAATCCACTGGTAATTAATACCTGATAGGGTTGCAGTTCAGCCACAATTTGTTCTGTTATATTTTTTCCGTATTCGGTATGCAGGCGGGTGCCAATGATGCTAATGACTTTGCTGTTATTCAAATCGGCATTACCTCTGTAAAACAGTACAGAAGGGGCATCATAACAATGCAATAAACGTTGGGGATAGGCTGGGTTCCATAAGGTTAATATTTGGATATGGTGTTTTTGGCAAAACTCAATTTCGGGTATAGCCTGTTCAAAATCTTTATAACTTTTAATAGCTTTTGCTCTTATTTCACCAATGCCATCTACCTGTGCTAACGCTTTTTTGGTTGCCCGGAATACTTGTTGTGCATCGCCAAAATGTTCTATCAATTGTTTAGCCTGCACTGCACCAATACCGGGTACTTGTGTTAAAGCAATTTCATAAACCAGCTCATCTAACATAAAAAGCAATATTGTTTTGAATAACTAATATAATTTCTTTTTACTAAATGATTGAGTGTAATTACATGCCGGTAATAATAAATGTGGTTCTCCGGTTTTTCATTCTGCCTGCTTCAGTGGTATTGTCGGCAATAGGATTGGCTGAACCATAGCCTTTGTACGACAATCTTCTGTAATCAATTCCATGTATGGCCAAATAATTGGCAACTGCCCTGGCTCGTAAGGTTGAAAGCGTCATATTATCGGTTTCTTTACCGGTATTGTCGGTATACCCTTGCACTTCAATGGCAACCGATGGATTGTCGTTTAAAAACTCAATCACTTTATTCAATTCAATGGCATCTTGTGGTAATAACTCGTAAGAGTTGATGTTGAACTGAATGTTTTTGAAGGTGAAGCCGGCATTTTTGGTAATGGGTTGCAATAAAATATTTTTTTGATAGGTGCTATCTGCATGGTGTTGTTGCATGTTAAACAATTCGCTGTACAGTAAATAACCTTTTCTGTTTACTACGAAAGTATAATTGCGGCCTACCGGAAGCGGTACAAAGTATTTGCCCAATTCATCCACTTTTATTTGCATGGCCGGTTTGCCGCTATGGTTATCTATCAGTTCAATAGAACAGGGAATGCCTTTTTGTGTAACCGCATCTAATACTGCACCTTTTACAAACAGGGTTTTTAAGGGTTGAATATGAGGAGAAATGGTGAACGAATATAAATCCAAGCCGCCACGGCTATCGCTTCTATCGCTGGCAAAATAACCGGTGGTGCCTAACGAATTGATGGTAATGCTTCCTTCATTTTCAATTGTATTAATGGGGTAGCCTGCATTTTCGGGTTTGCCCCAGTGTCCGGTACTATCTTTTCGCATAATAAATAAATCGGTACCCCCATAGCCGGGTAAACCATCGCTGGTATAGTAAAAAGTTTGATTATCGGCATGAATATATGGGTAAGCATCATCACCGGCAGAGTTAATGGCCGGACCCATGTTGGTAGCCGGTCCCCATTGTCCATTGGGTTGGCGAATACATTGGTACAAATCTCTTCCGCCATAACCACCGGGGCGGTTACTGCTGAAGTATAAAATATGATTATCGGGACTCAATGCCGGTGAACTATCCCAATATTCCGAGTTTACATTGGGACCAAGGTTCTCGGGTTCGCTCCAACCCTGTGGTGTCCAGTACGAAATGTATAAATCAAAATTGCCAAAGCCATTTTTAAAATTACCTGCAAAAATTAACCAGTCGCCATCTGCTGAAACGGTAATGGCGCCTTTGTAAGGTTCTAAATTAATATCACCTTTTACCAATTCGGCTTTTGAAAAAGTATGATTGTGTAAGTTACTTTGATAAAAATTTTCTGATGCTCCTTCACCCCGCCGGGTGAATATCAACAAACTATCATCAATGGTTAAGGTAGGATAATATTCTGATTGTGGTGAATTAACACTATCACCTAAATTTTTAGGCGCAAAGGCAGTTACGTTAGGTAAAGGATGATCTTTTGCATATTGAAGCGCAAATGTGTAACATTGTTGGCGGTAAATACCGCTTTTAAGGCTTCTTTCATTTAAGTGAGGAATGGATAAAAATTTTTCGAGGGTATTTTCAGCATCCTGAAAGCGCCCCATTCCCGCTAAATTAATAGAGTAGGGCAGATTGTAGGGAAGAAAGTAAACACTATCGGCACTTTTTACTTTTTCATAATATTGAATAGCTAATGCATAATTTTTCAATTCGCCATATACACCGGCTAATGAAAGCCAGGCATCTAAAAAGGTAGAATCTTTTTCCAATACTTTATGTAAAACAGGAATGGCATCTTTAACATATCCATCATTTAAATATTGCATGGCTTTATTGTATTCCTCGCGAATGGAACGGCTGCTGTTTGCCGGATGGTATGTTTGCGCAGGTAGCGCAGCAGCAAGTAGGCAGGTAATATAGAGGAAGCAAAATCTCATTGGGATATTTGTATTTTTTATGCAAATGAAAGATACTAAAAACCGTACACAGATTGTTCAGTATGATATCCGGATGCGGTTTTCTGTTCACGAAAAGGGAAGATCAGTTATGTTATGAAATCATCTTGTTAAAATCAGGGAACGTGAATGTATTTGTGCAATTGCAGACTCAATTCCCATTGGGGATGTTGTTGAATGTATTCAATAATCAAGGGTGTAACGGTAGCAGCTTTATCCCATTCTGGCTGTAGGTATAGTTTACAATTGGGGTTGGTTTGCCGGGCATAGGTTTCGGCCCATTTAAAATCGTGCTGATTAAAAATCACTACTTTCAACTCACTGGCCAAAGACACAATTTCGGGTAGGGGCGTTTTGAATTTTTTGGGTGAAAGGCATATCCAGTTCCAGTTGCCGCTTAGAGGCGATGAGCCTGAAGTTTCAATATTGGTTACAAAACCGGCATTTTGCAATGCAGTAGTTAGTGCATCTAAAGGATGCAATAAAGGTTCGCCTCCGGTTACAACACAAAGTGCATGATGTACAGAGCCAGCCTGCTTGGTTACCTCTTCTACTGCTTTTTGCACAATGACATCAATGGTGTATAGCGGATGTTTGTCGGCATCCCAACTTTCCTTTACATCGCACCAAACACAACCCACATCACAACCGCCCAAACGAATAAAATAAGCGGCATGCCCCTGGTAATACCCTTCTCCCTGAAGGGTGTAAAAACTTTCCATAACCGGCAATTGTTGCATTGTTTGTTGCAATTGAGTTACTTTATTAAATGATAATTTTTTGAATAAGTACTTTTTCTTATGCTGTTACATTGTTTAAATAAGCTTGCAGGGTATTGGTTAATAAGCCTGCAATGGTCATTAACCCAACACCCCCGGGTACCGGTGTAATAGCGGTTGTTTTAGGTGCTACTTCATTAAAGGCAACATCGCCTTTAATACGAAAACCCTTTTTTGCAGTAGCATCTTCCACTCTGGTAATACCTACATCAATTACAATGGCGCCGGGCTTTACCATATCGGCAGTAACAAATTCGGGTTTGCCAAGAGCAGCTACCAAAATATCGGCCTGCAAACAAATAGCTTTCAAATTTTGTGTATGTGAATGGGCAATGGTTACAGTGCAATTGCCATAAGGAATATTACTGCTGAGTAAAATACTCATAGGGCGCCCTACAATATTGCTGCGCCCTATCACAACTGCATGTTTGCTTTTGGTTTGTATATCAAAATGTTCTAACAACAACATAATGCCATAGGGGGTAGCGGGTATAAAACCGGGTAATCCCTGTACTAATTTACCTGCATTAACCGGGTGAAAACCATCTACATCTTTAGCCGGATGAATGGTTTCTATTACTTTTTGTTCACTAATATGTTTGGGGAGGGGTAATTGCACCAAAATGCCATCAACTGTATGGTCATGGTTCAACTTTTCAATGGTTTGTAATAAGGTTGTTTCATCAACTGATGCATCGAGGCGAATGAGTAACGATTCAAAGCCTGTTTCTGCACAATTTTTTACCTTGCTGGCTACATAAGTTTCGCTGGCGCCATTGCTACCTACTAAAATTGCTGCCAGTTTTGGAGGGCGAAGCCCATTTGCTGTAAAATTTTCAACCTGCGCTTTCAGTTTGTCTTTTATGGCCTGTGCCGCAATTTTCCCGTCTAATACTATCATGTGGCAAAGGTAATTTTAATTAATTGCGCATGAAAAAAAGAAAAATCCTTTTTCAAAAAAATAAAAAAACAAACCAATGTTTGTATTTATTTTTTCAATATTTATTTGTATTTAATTTGTAAAATTTTATTTGATAAATAATTGAAAATGAATGTTTTATTGAAAAAATATTTACTTTTTTGAAAAAACAGATTACAATGCAGAAAAATATTTTAATCAAATTCTAATCTCTCTTTGCAGCATTTTTGAACGTATTCTGTCCTTATATTTGACCATTGTTATAATTTAACAAATGCTTAAAGGCATTTTTGAGGGTATAACAAGTCATTAACAAATTTTAGAAAATTAAAACGAAACACATGAGAAAATTGCTATCATTAGCTGTGGTGCTTTTGTTGGGTGTGTCAACTCTGTTTGCGCAGACACATTTGGTAAAAGGACGCATTTTGGATGGTGACGGAAAGCCTGTTGATGGGGCTACTGTCCGTGTTAAAAAAGGCAATGCCGCAACGGCAGCCGATGCGCAGGGTAATTTTAAAATTGAAGCCAAAGCAGGCGATGTGCTTGTAATTTCAGCCGTAAATTTTGGAACAAAAGAAGTTAAATTAGGCAATGAAACCGATGTGGCCGTTACATTGGCACGTCAAAGTTCTCAATTAGATGAAGTAGTAGTAACCGCAATGGGTATTAGACGGAGTAGAAATGCACTCCCTTATGCTGCCCAGGAAGTAGGCGGCGATGAGGTAAGTAAAACTCGTAATTCTAACTTTGTGGATGGCTTATCCGGTAAAGTTGCTGGTTTGCAAATTACACAACCCACTGCTTTAGGTGCCTCTACCAATGTGGTGTTAAGAGGTATTAAATCTATCTCTCAATCTAATCAGGCTTTATTTGTAGTAGATGGTGTTCCTTTTGATAATACATCTTCTGCTTCCGGCGGTCAAAGAGCCGGACGGGGTGGTTATGATTACGGTAGCAATGCCGCCGATTTAAACCCCGATGATATTGCCTCTATCTCGGTATTAAAAGGTGCTGCAGCTTCTGCCTTATATGGCTCCAGAGCTGCCAATGGTGTTATTTTAATTACCACAAAAAAAGCCAAAAGAGGCTTGGGTGTTACCGTAAATGCGGGTGTTAATGTAGGTTCTTACGATAAAAGCACTTTTGTAAAATACCAACACGAATATGGCGCTAACTATGGTTCAGGTCCTGAAATTGGTGGTGCATACCCTTACGGTTATGGTTCACCCGATGGGAACTTTTTATATGCACCTTTGCCGCAGTTTGGTCAGAATTCTCCACAACTGATCGTGCCCACAACTGAAGATGCCTCTTATGGTGCGAAATTTAATCCCAATTTATTGGTATACCAATGGGATGCATTTGCCAATTACCCCGGCAATCCGAATTATGGCAAACCAACACCATGGGTAGCTGCCAAGAATGACCCTTCTACCTTTTTTGTAAATCCGGTATCTTACAATACCAGTGTATATATTGATGGGGGTGGTGAAAACGGTTCTTTTAAATTAGGCTATACCCGTACTAGCGATAATGGTATTTTGCCCAATAGTAACATTACCAAAAACATGTTCAATTTTGGTGCAACCCATAACTTAACCAAAGATTTAACCGTGGGCGGTACCATCAACTATTCTGAAATCAGTGGGTTGGGCAGGTATGGTACAGGTTACACTTCAAACAACATCATGTCTAATTTTAGACAGTGGTGGGAAATGAATGTGGATATTAAGCAACAAAAAGCCGCTTACTTTAATTCAGGTGGTAAAAATGTTACTTGGAATATGACCGACCCTGTAAATGGCAATACTAACCCTATATATTGGGATAATGTATACTTTGTGCGCTATCAGAATTATGAACAAGATAGCCGGCAACGTGTATTTGGTAATGCTTATATCAACTATACACCTTCTAAGAGCATTACTTTATTGGGCAGGGTTTCCATGGATACTTATAATTCTTTACAGGAAGAAAGAGATGCCATTGGTTCAGTAAATGTGCCTTTCTATTCCAGAAACAACATTAACTACAAAGAAATTAACTACGATTTCTTAGCTACTTACAATAAAGATTTATCTACCAACTTTAACTTTAAAGCATTGGTGGGTGCCAACTTAAGGCAGGATACTTATTCCAGCATTTTTGCATCTACCAACGGCGGTTTAAACCTGCCGAACTTCTATGCTTTATCTAACTCAGTAAACCCCATTAATGCGCCTGTAGAGGCATTGTTGGAAAAAGAAGTAGGGGGTGTATTTGCCGGTGCAACATTAACCTATAAAGATATGTTGACTTTAGATGGTACAGTTCGTCGCGACCAATCTTCTACTTTACCTGCCAGTAACAATGCCTATACATATCCGGCCATTTCCGGTAGCTGGGCATTTTATAAAATGATTGACAATGCGCCATGGTTATCATTTGGTAAGGTTCGTTTAAACTATGCGGAAGTGGGTAATGATGCCCCTTATCATAGTGTATTGAATACATACACTATTAACTCTCCGTTTAACGGAAATGCATTGGTATCGCTACCTACAGTCAATAACAACCCCAATTTAAAACCGGAAAGAACCAAAAGTTTTGAAACCGGTTTGGAAATGGCGTTCTTTAAAAATCGGTTAGGTTTTGATTTCACTTATTTCACTTCTAAAACCTTCGATTTAATTACACAGGTTAATACTTCTGGTGCAACTGGTTATTTGAGTCAGTATGTAAATTTTGGTTCCATTCAAAACAATGGTATTGAATTGTCCATCAATGCTACCCCCATCAGAACACGTAATTTTTCATGGGATATCAATGTAAACTGGAGCAAAATCAATAACAAAGTATTGTCGCTCTTCAATAACCAGAAAAACCAGGTATTACAATCCTATCAGGGCGGAGTTTCTGTAAATGCAACCGTAGGTCAGCCTTTCGGAACCATTCAGGGGAATGACTTTGTGTATACCAACGGACAAAGAACCGTAGGTAGCAATGGTTATTATTTAAAGGATAATAAAACAACTGATATTATTGGTAATGCTACACCTAATTGGACCGGTGGTATCAACAACAGCTTCCATTACAAATCATTTACCTTAAGTTTCCTGATTGATATGCGCCAAGGGGGTAGTGTATTCTCATTAGATACCTATTATGGTTTTGCAACCGGCCTCTATGATATAACTGCAGGCTTAAACGATTTGGGTAATCCTTCCCGTAATTCCTTAGCCAACGGTGGTGGTATTATTTTAAAAGGAGTAACTGCCGATGGTAAACCCAATACAAAAAGGGTTGATAATAGTGGAAATGGGTATGGATTATATGGATACTACCGAAATCCTGCCAGAGCATTTGTTTATGATGCCAGCTTTGTTAAATTAAGAGAACTGAATATTTCGTATTCATTACCTCAAAAAGCTGTTGAAAAAATGAAGCCCATTAAAGGAATTGATTTTGCTATTGTGGGAAGAAATTTATGGATTATCAGCAAAAATGTTCCTTATGCCGATCCTGAAGATGGTTTGGGTGCAGGCAATGCACAAGGCTATCAGAGTGGTTCATATCCTGCTGTACGCAATATCGGCTTCAATGTTAAATTCAAATTCTAAAATCAGGTATTATGAAAAAATTAATATTTTATAGCGTCCTATCGGTATTTGCGTTGGCATCCTGTCAAAAAAACATGACCAATCTGAATATCGATACCAAGAATCCCTCTTCTGCTCCTTCTTATGCGTTGTTTACCAATGGACAGAAAAATTTGGTGGATTACATTACTACACCCAATGTAAACTCGAATATTTTTCAATTGGTAGCTCAATACTGGACAGAAGCTACTTATACAGATGAGAGTAACTACAATTTGGGAAACAGAAATATTCCACAAAATTTTTGGAATAACCTGTATGTAGGTGCATTGAATAATTTTCAACAAGCCAAACTGTTAATTCCTACTGATGTTACTGATCCGGCTGTTGTTAAAAACGAGCTGGAAATTACCGACATTATGGAAGTGTATACGTATTATTATTTGGTAAATACATTTGGTAATATACCCTACACACAGGCCAATAATATCAATAAATATCCTTTCCCGGCTTATGATGATGCTAAAACCGTTTATTATGATTTATTAAAAAGGTTGGATACCTGTATTAATGGATTAAATACCAGTGCACCTAGTTTTGGTACTGCCGATTTAATATATGGTGGTAATGTGGCCAAATGGAAAACCTTTGCCAACTCTCTAAAATTAAAAATGGCGATGCTGATTGCAGATTCTGACCCTGCAACGGCTAAAACCAAAGTAAATGAAGCCATTGCCGGCGGTGTATTCCAATCTAATGCCGATAATGCAGTATTTGTATATACTGGTATTACACCCAATGCGAATCCGGTTTGGGTAAACCTGATACAAAGCAACAGAAAGGATTATGTGATTACCAAAACGTTACTGAACCCAATGGTGGCATTAAATGATCCCCGCCGTTCTGCCTATTATACCAACCAGTATAGTGGTAGTGATGTAGGCGGTACTGTTGGTGTAACCAATACATGGAACAACTTTTCCAATCCCTATTTCAGCCCTTTAACCGGCACAATTGTAGATCCTGCTGCTCCTTCTGTATTATTAGATTATGCAGAAATTTCTTTCCTGCAGGCAGAGGCTGTTGAAAGAAATTTTATTGCAGGCAGTGCTGCAACTTTTTATAACAATGGTGTTACCGCTTCTATTGAAGCATGGGGTGGTTCTGCAACCGATGCCGCTACTTATTTGGCACAGCCTTCCGTTGCTTATGCTACAGCACCGGGCGGATTGGGTGCCGGCGCTATTGGTAGTACCGGAACCAATACTTCTTCTGTTCATTGGAAACAAGCCATTGGATTACAGCAATACATTGCTTATTATATGAGGGGTTTTGATGCTTGGACATCCATCCGCAGATTGTATTACCCTGCAATGGCAGTTCCGGGTAATCCGCAGTCTGCATTTCCATGGCGTTATACCTATCCTGCCAATGAAGCAACAGCCAATGGCCCCAGCTATACGGCAGCTGTAAGTGCAA